>JASHOC010000219.1 GCA_030041305.1 Acidobacteriaceae bacterium | reverse complement strand
GTGTGCGCTTTGATCGCGGGCGCGAGCCTGTGCTTCGCTCACTCGCCCAAGATCTCAATTGATCTCGCGGCGAAGGAGAACTCGCCCCAGGTCAACGTCATTGTGCAATTCAATCAGCCGGTGTCTTCGGCCACCGACCAGAAAGTGCTCAGCCGCGGCGGCACGATCAATCGCCAACTCGCCTTGATCCAAAGCGGGGCCTACACCATGCCGGGTTCCGAGCTCGAGGATCTGGCTTCCGATCCCGCTGTCACGTACATCACACCCGACCGGCCTGTCAAAGGAGCCGCGGACACCGCCTTCGGCGTGCCGGCCGAACTCGACTACCACAATCAAGCCATCAACTCGTCCGCGGGCTGGTCGCAAGGCCTCAACGGGGCCGGCGTCGGCGTTGCGGTCATCGATAGCGGCATCGCCAACGTCGCCGACCTCACCAGCGGCAATGTGGTTTACGCCCAGGACTTCACCGGCTCGGGCAGCGCTGCCGACGGCTACGGGCACGGCACCCATGTCAGCGGCATCATCGCCGGCGACGGTTACATGTCCCAAAGGCCGCGCAGCTTCTACACGTTCGAAGGCGTTGCTTCGGGCGTCAACCTTATCGATCTTCGCGTCCTCGACGTGAATGGCAACGGCAGCGAGAGCTCTGTCATCAACGCCATCCAGACCGCCATTCAGTTGAAGAACACCTATAACATTCGCATCATCAACCTGTCGTTGGGAACCGGAGTGTATGAGAGCTACACCCAAGACCCCCTCTGCCAGGCTGTCGAGCAGGCGTGGCGAGCGGGCGTCGTGGTGGTGGTCTCGGCCGGCAACTTCGGCCGCGATGATGCCGCGGGCACCAACGGCTACGGCACCATCACTTCGCCGGGCAACGATCCCTACGTGATCACAGTGGGCGCCATGAACACCCTGGGCACGCCCACGCGCACCGACGATATTCCCACCAGTTACAGTTCCAAGGGCCCCACGCTCTGGGACCAGGTCGTCAAACCCGATCTGGTGGCGCCCGGCAACATGATCATCTCTCTCTACACCCCTGCGGAAACCTTTGCTCAGGAGTATCCCACCAACGCGGTTCCGTATTCGGTGTATCAGAACAACGGCTCCAGCAATCTTTCCAACGAGTACTTCATCCTCAGCGGGACCAGCATGGCTGCGCCCATGGTCAGCGGGGCCGCGGCGCTCTTGCTTCAGGACAATTCCGCCTTAACCCCTGATCAGGTGAAGGCGATTCTCATGAGCTCCGCCTTTAAGAACCTGGTGCAGAGCGCTACGGTGACCGATCCGATCACTGGCCAAACCTTTCAGGTGCAGGCTGACGTCTTCACCGTCGGCGCCGGCTACCTGGACATCAACGCCGTTCTGAACTTGGCCACGACACCTCCGCCGGCCAGCTATAGCGCGATGTCGCCCTTCGCCACCGTCAATGCCAATGGCGAAGTGGTCATGGCCAACGGCGTCCCGGTCACCGGTCAATCCGTGCTCTGGGGCTCGTCGGTCCTGTGGGGCTCGTCAGCGGTCTGGGGCGATGCGGCGGTGTTGGGCTTGAACACCAGCGGCCAATCGGTGCTGTGGGGTTGCAGCGCCCTGGAAGGCGAAAGCGTGCTCTGGGGCTCGAGTACAACCAATGCGGAAAGCGTCCTGTGGGGCTCCAGCGTCCTGTGGGGTTCCAGCGTTCTTTGGGGCAGCGCTGCAACCTCTGCCGATTAGCCCCTCCATTAGCACTGCAAATGGTGGGCTGGAGGTTATAGGAGTTCATCCAGGGACAGAAGCCAATCCGCCGTGGTTGCCGAGCACAACCCGGCCTGACAGGACGAAGCCCGGAAGGCATGCAAACGGAACTGGAGGAACCGCTCCGATGCCTTCCGGGATTCCATACACGGTTTTCATTCCGGGTGGGCGGCCAACGGCGCCGCTCACCCGTTTTTTTCTCCTTTGGGAGACAGGTTATTGCTTGTGCTTGGTATTCCCGCGGCCGTTTCGCACCTCGTTGCCGTGGAAATTCTGGACATGGCCCGCGCGATGCTCTGGAGTGGCCTTTTCACCGCGCTTCGGCATTTCACCATGGTAGCCGTGTTGCGGATCGAAGTGGTTGTCGACGTGGCCGCGGAAGCGCGCCGGCCCGTGGTACCATGGTCCCGCGCCGATGAAAACGCCGCCATTGAACCACTCCGGCCCGTAGTAACCGTACGGAGCGCAGTTGTAGGGCGCGTAATCGAAATATCCGTATGGGCACATTGGTTCCGGCCCATATTGCAAACCAACGCCGACCTGGGGCCCAGGCCCTGCGCAGCCAAGAAACAGCAGGGCTGGCGCGACGAGGAAAAGATACTTCAATCTCGACATCGTTAAACACTCTCCTTGGCCGGGTCCTGAAGCCGGCCCTTCAAAGAGCGGCTCTTCTGATGCATCATCTGGTCCGCCCACAACTCAGATGGTGGGAAAAAAGGAATGGATGCCGGAGCGCTGCTTTGAGGCAGTGAAATTACGCGAACCAAAGCACTTGGAGCGCGTTCCCATCGCCGATGTTCGAAGATCGAGGCAACCCTAACCCGGCGTAGCCGGAACCAAAACCTGGCATTTTCCCGAAAGTTGGAGCCTTTGAAAAAATGCCGAAATCCCGCATGAATACTGACCGAAACGTACATCGCCAGAAATATTCTGCGCAAAATGTGCAGGATTCAAATGGATAGGTACTAAGGCCTCGCCCGCGAAACATGCCGCCTCGCGCTATTGAAAAGTGCTTGTCCGAAGGAGAGAGGCCCTGCGGGCCGTGCAGCTATCCCGCGAACGCCATCACCAGGTGATTGACTGCGAAGGCCGCGCCATAGGCCAGCGCCAGCATGTAAAGAAACTGGATCGCGGGCCATTTCCAGCCATTGGTTTCACGCTTCACAATGGCGATCGTCGAGGTGCACTGCATGGCGAAGGCGAAAAAGATCATCAGCGCCAGCGCCCCGCCCAACGTTAGATCGTGGTGCAGCGCGGTCTGTAAATTCAGCGCCTGGGTGCTGGCGTCGGCGCCGTAGAGCGTGCCCATCGTGCTCACCATTACTTCGCGCGCCAGCACGCTCGACAACAGACCGATGCCGATCTTCCAGTTGAAGCCCAGAGGCGCAATCGCCGGTTCGATGAAATGCCCGAGCCGCCCAATTAAGCTGGTGGCCAGGCTGGGTGCGGCCGCCAGTCCGCTGGCGGTGCGAATCACCGGCAACTGGGCCAGCACCCACAGCGCAATCGTCACGCCCACGATGATTTTGCCCGCGTTGTACAGGAAGATTTTTGCCCGGTCCACCAGCCGCAACCCCAGCGAGCGCAACGTCGGCATCCGGTACTGTGGCAGTTCCAGGATGAACGGCGTGTCGCTCGATTTGAGAATGGAGCTCTTGAGCAGCCGCGCGGTGGTGAAAGCGGCCACAAAACCCGCGACATACAGGCCCAGCATCACCAGAGCCTGCAGCCCGATGAGGCCGTGCAGATAGAAGCGCGCGGGCACGAACGCCGCGATCAGAAGCAGGTACACCGGCAATCGCGCCGAGCAGGTCATGAAGGGCGTCACCAGAATCGTCGCCAGACGGTCGCGCTTGTTTTCAATGGTGCGCGTCGCCATGATTGCCGGAACCGCGCATGCGTAAGCGGAAAGCAAAGGAATAAACGCCTTCCCATTGAGCCCGATCGATCGCATCACGCGATCCGCGATCAGCGCCGCACGCGCCAGGTACCCGGAGTCTTCCAGGATGCCGATGAAAAGAAACAGCAGCAGAATCTGGGGCAGAAACACCAGCACCGAGCAGATTCCCTTCCACACCCCGTCGAGCACCAGCGACTGAATCCACCCTGCCGGCAGCAGCGGCCGCGCCAAATCGCCCATCCGCACCAGCACGTCGCCGAAACCATCCGAAAGCGGTTGCCCAACGGAGAACACCACCTCGAAGACGGCCACCACCACCAGCAAAAACAAAAGCGGTCCCCAGAAACGATGCAGCAGAACGTCGTCGATCCTGCGGCTGTTTTCGGCTGAGAGCGGGGCCTGGTAGCCGGTGCGGCGGCTGATCTGCGCCGCCCAGGTGTGGGTGCTCGCCGCATTGCCCACCACCAGCAGGGTCAGGGGCTTGCTGGCCGAACCATGTCCATTTTGCGAATTCAAGAACAGCGGCACGGCGTCAATTCCCGTTCCCCGCACCGCGCTGATCTGCGCCACCGGCGCCCCCAACTCCCGAGCCAGCTTCAGGGTGTCGATCTGTCCGCCTCGCGACTCCATCAGGTCGCTCATGTTCAGGAGCACCAGCGTCGGCAAACCCACCGCCAGCACCGGCGCAGCCAGCATCAGTTGCCGCGTCAGGTGCAGCGAGTCCAGAACCAGCAAAACCGCGTCCGGCTTGGGCGTCCCCGGCATGCGCCCGCGGAGCACGTCCACGGCCACGCGTGCGTCTTCGGAATACGGCGTGAGCGAATAAATCCCCGGCAAGTCGATCACCGTCAGGTCGTCGCGTCCCACGCCGGCCATCAGGCCCATCCGTTGCTCCACGGTGACGCCGGGATAATTCGCCACCTTCTGGCGAAGTCCGGTCAGGCGGTTGAAAAGGGTTGATTTACCTGAGTTGGGGGGTCCGATCAGCAGAACGGTCTTCAGCGCTCCTTCGGCAGGAGAACTCGGCGGCGGAACAAATTCAGGCGTCGAGCAGCAACTGGTCACTGCATCACCTCGGCCAACTCAGGAGCCATCCTGTGTGCTGTATCCGAGGCAAACTCCGAGCCTTGGCAAGCTGCGGTCTGCGCCTCCGCCACGATCCCGGCCTCTTCCGGGCGTCGCACCCGAATCGCCGAAGCGGTTTCCCGGCGCAACGCAATCTCCAGCCCATCCACGCTATACACGGTGGGATCGCCGGCTGGCGCGCGCCGTATGGGGGTAACCAGCGCGTTGGGAACAAAGCCCATATGCATCAGGTGGTTCTGAACCGTCTCAGGCAGGTCGAGAGCGACCAGAACCCCGCTCTCGCCCACCCCCAACTCGCTCAATACGCTCACCCGCCGGACTCCCGTGGGCCGCCGGAAGGGCAGCACCCTCAAAATACGACCGGTTTGGTCGGAATTTAGTATACGGCCAACCGCCTTCGGGCCGCAAATGCTGGATTTTGCGGAGATGTTCGTTCGCTCGATTCGCACGGCCGGACCTCCAGGGCGCGCGGATCCCCCCGGTCCCTGCTCCCCATGGCCCCCTGGCGGACCCTCTGCATAGTTTTGTATCGGAACGATGATTCAGTTCTATCAGCGCTTTTGTGCCCTGGATGTGATTTAAATCACACCACTCGCATCCTCTTGGCTCTGAACCGACGGCTCTCCCAGCCCCGAAACCGCGCTATCATCCTGTGTATGACGACGTTGGCTATTGTCAAGGCAGACGAAAGCATCGCGGTGAGTGGCGGGGTCAAGGGCGCCGTTCTTTGGCGTTCATCTTGACCCTTGACGCCGCCACTCACCGCCCCACACTTGAGTTGGGAACGAAGGTCAGAGTTCTTTTCTGAGCTTCGTTCCATAGTTGAAAAAACGTGTGTGTTGGTCATGC
>JASHOC010000218.1 GCA_030041305.1 Acidobacteriaceae bacterium | reverse complement strand
GACATCTACGACGACGAGGCTACGGCCATCGCTTCTTACCGATAACTCTGGTTGCTCGCTCGCCGCCGCTCCATTCGAGAAAAGGCCATTCCGCCTGAAACGGAATGGCCTTTTCTGCGTGATCGCCCGGTTGTGGCTCGTCCCTTAGAACTTGACCGCCGGAACGTTCGCCGCGGCCGCGCTGGACTCGAAATAGGAGTTATTCACCTGGTATCCCGCCATTCCCGCCCAAACGCTGTTGGGAAACTGGCGGACAAAGGTGTTGTAGTCGCGCAGCGATTCGTTGTAGCGGCGGCGCGCCACACCGATGCGGTTTTCCGTTCCCGCCAATTCATCCTGCAAGCGCATGAACTGATCGCTCGAACGCAGTTGCGGGTAATTTTCAGTGAGCATCAGTAAGCGGCCCAAAGCGCCGTCGAGCTGGTTATTGGCGGCGATTTTAGCCGCCGGCCCCTGCGCATTCAGCATTCCCGCGCGCGCGTTGGCGATATCGCCGAAGACGGTGCTTTCTTCCTTCGTGAATCCTTTCACCGTCTCCACCAGGTTGGGAATGAGGTCGGCGCGGCGTTGTAACTGCACGTCCACCTCCGACCACGCGGCTTTCACGTCCTGATCCTTGGCCACCATCTGGTTGCGGGCGCTTACATAGCTCCCGAAGACCAGGACCCCGGCAAAGCCCATAACGGCTACGACTCCGATAAGAATTGCCACTCCACGATTCATTCTGTGCTCGTTCTCCTCCTGCCTCCACTGCGGGAGGCTCTTCACCGATTCGCCTTGAACCCTTAGTTTTGGTTTTCAGTTTCCAGTTCCAGGCAAGCTACCAGCTACCTCCGGCGCCCCCGCCGCCGGTCGAGCCGCCGCCAAAGCCGCCGAAACCTCCGCCGCCATCGCCGCCGCCAAAACCACCTCCGCCAAAACCACCTCCGCCCATAGGCCCACCCATCCACGGTCCGCCGCCCCAGCCGCCGAAGAACAACCCCCAGCCGAAGAGCATCCGCAGCAGTGAGAATCCGCCGAAGAAAACCAACACCAGAATCAGCAGGATCAACTTGCCCAGAGGCGAACCGCGAGGCGCCGGACGCGCGGCAACCGGAGCGGGATCATTCATGTCCAGCGTAATATGGGCGTCATCCGCGATCACTTCGGCGATTTCGCCCACGGCCACGGTCACCGCGCCGTCAAAATCGCTGGCCCGCAGGTCGGGAACCATGGCCCGGCCGATGTCACCCACCTTGCCATCGGGCAAAATCCCTTCCAGGCCGTAGCCGGTTTCGATAAACCGCTGGTGGTCGTCGACGGCGAGTAGCACCAGGATGCCCCGGTCCGTGGCCTTCGACCCGATCTTGTATCGCTCGTACAAGCGGGTGGCGTAATCGGCTGCGTCGTCGCCGTCCAGCGAGTGCACCGTCACCACGGCAATCTGGGCCCTGGCTTTGGAGTGGTCCACCTCGGAGCAGATCCCGTCCAGCCGCGCAATCGCCTCCGGCGACAGCACGTGGGCAAAATCGCTCACATAATCCGTGGGTTGGGGCAGGCTGTTCACCGGCTCGGCGCGAGCGATGCTCGAAACGCCCAACAGCCCGGTCATGAGCACCACAATCCCCAAACCGGCCATCATCCGGCCGGCCTTCCAAACGCGGCAAACGCCCTTCATCTCCCTCCATTGTACGCGGGCGATGGATGGGCGGTTCCCTCGGTCGCCAAGCCCTACACTGAAGGAGAAATGAGCGAAACTCACCTTCCTTTACCCCCCGTCGCCCGCAAGCAACCCACTGAAACCCATCTGCACGGCGTCGTGCTCACTGACGACTACGCCTGGCTGCGCAACAAGGAGGATCCGGAAGTCACCGCCTATCTTGAAGCCGAAAACGCTTACGCTGAAGCGGTGATGGCCCCGCTCGCCGGCCTGCGCGACGAGCTTTACCACGAGATGCTCAGCCACATCAAGCAGACCGACATCTCCGTCCCCTACCGCGACGGCGCGTACTGGTACTACACGCGGACCGAGGAGGGCCTGCAGTACGGGGTTTACTGCCGCAAGTCCGGCGGGCCTGAAGCGCCCAGCGCCGATGCAGCGGAAGAAGTTTTGCTGGACGGCAATCTGCTCGCGCAAGGCCACGCATTCTTCTCGATCGGCGACACCGACATCACCGACGACGCCCGCTGGTTGGCTTACACCACCGACACCAAGGGCTTCCGCCAGTACACGCTGCGCATTAAGGATCTGGCCACCGGCGAAACGCTCGCGGGCGAGGTCGAGCGCGTGGGCTCTGTCTGCTGGGCCGCGGACCATCGCACCCTCTTGTACACCGTCGAGGATGAGCAACAAAAGCGCCAATACCAGCTTTGGCGGCACGCGCGGGGCGCGCCTTTTGCCGAGGATGCGCTGGTTTACCAGGACGACGACGAGCGCTTCAATGTGGCCATCGGGCGCACCCGCGACGGCAAATTCCTGGTGCTCGAATCGGCCAGCCACACCACCACCGAATGCCATGTCCTTGTTGCAGATCAGCCCGGCGGCGATTTCTCTGTGATTGTCGTGCGCGAGGACGAGCACGAGTACACCGTCGACCATCGCAACGGCTGCTGGTTTATTCGCACCAATGACCACGGGCGCAACTTCCGCCTGGTCACCGCGCCTCTGCACACGCCGGGCCGCGAGCACTGGACCGAGTTGATCGCGCACCGCGAGGCCGTGATGCTCGAGGACGTGGATCTGTTCGCCGGCTTTTTCATCGCCTGCGAGCGCGAAGACGGCCTGCCCCGTTTGCGCCTTTGGTCCTTTGTGGACCAAACCCCAAAAGCCGCGCCCGCCGCGGAGATTTCGTTTCCCGAGCCGGCCTACAGCGCCCAGCCGCACATCAATCGCATCTTCAAGACCACCACGTTCCGCTACGCGTATCAATCGCTGGTCACGCCCAGTTCTGTGTTCGAGTACGACATCGCCACCGGCGCGTCCACGTTGCTCAAGCAGCTTGAGATTCCCGGTGGCTTCGACCGCGCCCACTACGCCAGCGAGCGCATTCACGCCACAGCGCCTGATGGCGTGGCGATCCCGATCTCCATCGTCTATCGCAAGGACAAGCGTGAGCCCGGCCGTAATCCGCTCTACGTTTACGGCTACGGCTCCTATGGCTACTCCCTTCCGCTGGGCTTTAACTCGAACCGCCTCAGCCTGCTCGACCGCGGAATTGTGATCGCCTACGCGCACATTCGCGGCGGCGGCGACCTCGGCAAGCCCTGGCACGACGCTGGCAAGATGCTCTTGAAGCGCAACACCTTCACTGACTTCATCGCCGCCGTGGAGCATCTAACCGCTCAGGGATATGGCGACCCCAAGCGCGTGGCCATCGAAGGCGGGTCAGCCGGAGGGTTATTGATGGGCGCGGTCGCCAACATGCGGCCCGACCTGTTGCGCGCTGTGGTTTCGCACGTTCCCTTTGTGGATGTGATGAACACCATGCTCGACGCTTCGCTGCCGCTGACCGTGCCCGAGTACGAAGAATGGGGCGATCCCAACCGGGAAGAGTTTTTTCGCGCCATGTTGAGTTATTCGCCGTACGATAATCTGCGCGCCGCGAAGTATCCGGCCATGCTGGTGAAAACCTCGCTGCACGACAGTCAGGTGATGTATTGGGAGCCCGCGAAATACGTGGCCAAATTGCGCGCCCTCAAGACGGACGCGAATCCGCTCTTGCTGGTGACCAACATGCAGGCCGGCCACGGAGGGGCCAGCGGGCGCTATGACTACTTGAAGGAGATCGCGCTCGACTACGCGTTTCTGCTGCGCGAGTTGGGAATTGTTTGACCAAGCGTGCCGCTCTGCCCGATGCACTTCCCCGACAGCTTGAGCATCAGCGGCATCGCCGGGCCACACGATCAGGACGTCACTCTGCCGAAGGCGATCAGCAAAGTCCCCCGTTTCCGCGGGAGTCCATCAGGCCGGTCCGCGCCAAACCCGCACGTTGAGTTATCTCAGCTCCGCCAGCGTCTTCTCCAGGCTGGCGGCATCCTCCACGTTCATCGCCTTCAACCCGGGATCGATCTGCTTCATCAGCCCGACGAGCACCTTGCCCGGGCCAACCTCGACAAACACTTCGGCGCCGGCAGCCTTCAGCGCCTGCACGCAATCCATCCAGCGCACTGCGCCGGTCACCTGGCGGATGAGCGCATCGCGCGCGCCCTCCGCAGTCGTCACCAACTGTCCGGTTACGTTGGCGGCCACGGGAAACCGCGGATCGCTCACCGCCAATCCGCCCAACACCCGCTCCACTTCTTCCTGCGCCGGTTGCATCAGCGCGCAATGAAAGGGCGCGCTTACGGGCAGCATCACTGTGCGGCGGGCGCCTTTGGCCTTGCAGAACGCCGCAGCCGTTTCGACAGCCGCGGCCGAACCGGAGATTACGGTTTGAGCCGGTGAGTTCAAGTTCGCCGCTTGCACCGCGAGGCCCGTCTCGCGTGCGGCTTCCGCGCACGCTTCGGCGATCTGCGCCGCGTCGAGCGCCAGGATCGCAGCCATGGCCCCCTGGCCCGCCGGGACCGCCTGCTGCATGGCCCTCCCGCGCGCATTCACCGCGCGCACCGCATCGGCAAAGGCAAGCGTCCCCGCCATCGCGTGCGCCGACCACTCGCCCAGCGAGTGCCCCGCGGCAAGCGCCGGCTCAGCTCCGTGCTCGCTCAAAACCCGCGCCGCGGCTATGCTCACCGCAAGAATCGCAGGCTGCGTGTTCTCGGTCAGCCGTAAATCGTCCTCCGGCCCTTCGAAACAAAGCTGGGAGAGCGCGAACCCGAGCGCCGCGTCGGCCTCGGCGAAAGTCCGTGCCGCTACCGGAAATCGTGCGGCCAGCTCGCGCCCCATGCCGACCGCCTGCGAGCCCTGCCCCGGAAATAGAAAAGCAATTTTGGCGTCCATTCCAGAAGGGATTGTAGCCCACCCCTCCCCGCCCCACCGCCGGGCTCAAGCCGCGCCCGGCTTCCGCGCGAAAATGTAGGCGCGGCGACTCTGGTGCTCCACTTCGGGCCCGTACGGCTCCCGCTCGATCACTTCTTCGATTCCGAGTCCCGCCTCGCGCAGGAGCTGTTCGATCGCCGCCGGCCGGTGGAAAAAGAATTCCATCTCCACCGGCCGGCCCCACAGTTCCCGCGGGCAAACCACCTCGTCGCCTACGTGAAAGGCCAGCAGCAACAGCCCACCGGGTATGAGCACGCGCGCCATCTCGCCGAATGCAGCCGGCAGCGATGCAGGAGAAAGGTTCACGATGGAATAGAAAGCTGCCACGCCGGCCAGTGTCCCGTCGGCCAAATTCAAGGCCAGCATGTTGGCTTCGTAAAACGGGATCGAAGGATTCAGCCGTCGCGCCTCGTCGAGCATGCGCGGGGAAAGATCGACGCCGAAGACCGTCGCCCCGGCCTCGCAAAGAAAGCAGGCCACGTGGCCAGGGCCGCAGCCCAGGTCGCACACAACCCCACGCTGGCCCACCGCGGCGGCAAAGCGCAGCAGGAGTTCCCGATCGAGAGGCTTGCTGTCGAGTTCTTTCGCCAACCGGGCGGCGTATGCGTCCGCGATGCGGTCGTAGTCCGCGCGCACTGTGGCCAGCCGCTCTTCCTCTTTCTCCACCTGCACTTCAGTTCCAGCGCTTCTTGTCGTCGGCGTCTTCATCGATCAGGCGGCCCTGACCATCGAATTTGACGGTTCGCCCTTGCGAACGCATGTACACCTCGAACTTGCGCGCCGCGCGCCGCCTTTTCCAGCGGTAATAGCGGTTACGCAGTCCATACCAGCTCTCGCTCATCATGAACGAAACTCCACGCCGCGGAGCCATGCGCACAAAAAACAGACCGGCCAGCGCGCCGCCGATTTGGGCAAAGGCGTAGAGCTTTTGCTGGCTGAAAAGCATGGCGATGGCGATCAGGCCGTAGATGACGGCCAGGTAGCGGGCCTTGATGCCGATAACGAAAAACATCAGGAATTCCACGTCGCCGTAGAGCACCCCGATGGCCACAAGCAGGCCGAAAATGCCGCCGAAACAGCCGTAGAGCGGCGTCGGCAGGAGCGCCAAACCAAACGTGGAGCTCACCGCATAAATCGCCAGCGCCGCCAAAGCCGTCCCCAGCACTGAAACCGCATAGAGTCCCATCACCCAGTTAGCGTTGTGATAGGTTTCGAGAAATCCCGCCAAAAACCAAAGCGACAGCAGCTCGAAGAGGGTTCCAAGCAGTCCCACGTGGATGAAGCTGTAGGTAATCGGCTGCCACAGGGCGCCGTGGAGAAAGTTGAAGGGGTTGAACATCATCAGGCTGGCGAAATAGCTGGTGTTGGCGGAAGACGCCAGGCTCGCCATCGCCAGCAAAAAGTATGTGGCCAGATTGATGAGAATAAGCTGGCGCGTAGCGCCCCTGAAGTCGGGGAAAGCAAATGGGCTGGAGCCGATTCTGCGCATCGTAAACAACAGGTTATACGTTTCTGTGGGCGCGTGTCATCGGAGCGTTGGCGTCGCTCACGGCGCTGCCGCCAGGCTGCGATGGCCGGCCGCGTCCACGGCGCGCACCGCAAACATCACATTGTCTTTAGAGATAGGCAGGGTGACGGTGAGGCGCGCGACGCCGGCCTCCGGCCTCACCACGCGCACAAACTCCCAATCGGGCGCGGTAGTGGGTCGCCACAGCACCTCGTAATGCACGTCGGGCCCGGCGCCCGGCGGCGCGTCCCAATGCAGGGTGGTCGCATTTTCCAGTTCGCGGGCGTCGATGATCACGTTGCCGGGCTCACCGGGCGCGGAAGCCAGCGTGGCCAGCGTTGCCGCGTTTAACCGTGCCACGCGGGCTACATAGTTGAAATCGACAAACTGCGCCAGATCGCCGCGGATCGGCTGATGCGAACCGGGCGGCGGAAAAACCACATCCTGGTGCTGGTGGTTGTAGTCCTCGCGCCATTCCGTGAACCGCACCGCCGCAAATCCCTCCTCATTAAAGGAGATGTGATCGCCGCCCCGCAGATAGCGGTCGGGACGGAAGACAAGGAAAGCCGAAAACGGTGATCCGCCCGCAGGCGGAAAATAGCTTCGCGCCGTGTCGGCCACAGCGCGCGCCAGCTCGCGGCTGGGCGAGTCGCCCAGCTCGCCCAGCGCCAGCAGACGGCGCATCCGCTCCGCCGTCGCCGTTTCCGGAACGCCTTCGGAAAAAACGCGCACGCGGTCCTTGAGCTGGAGCGTGTCGCCGGGGGTGGTGTTGCCGCCTACGATATCGTTGTTGAGCACCGCCTCAAGCTGCCAGCCCTGTTCCCGCGCCAGGTGGGCCAAATGCGCGGAACCCACCAGTCCCTGTTCCTCGCCGGCCACGGCGGCAAAGACCACTGATGCCGGAAGACGGAGCTTGGTCAGCGCCCGCGCGCACTCCAGCGAAACCGCCACGCCCGAAGCGTCGTCATTGGCGCCCGGAGCCGCGCCGGAAGTATCCGCCCAGTTCGAAAAAACGTTCGAATTGATGGAATCGTAATGCCCGGTCACCAGCACCATGCGCTTGGCCTGCGCCGGATCGGCGCCGCGCAAGATGGCGTAGATATTCGTGATCCGGGTGGGGTGTGGAATGCGCCGGCCCCAGGACGCGCCGCTCGCCGGGTCGGCGATGAACACATCGCGATGCACTTCCAGGCAGCCGCCGCATTGCCGGTTGACCTCCTCAAACTGTGCTGCAATCCAGTCCGTCGCGGCGTTGATGCCCTGGCCCGGCGGCAAATCCGTCTCCATGCTCGAAAGTGTATTGCGCGTACCAAACCTTACCAGGGCGTTGATCGTCTCTTCTATGCGCGCCGGCTGGATGGCTTGGAGAGCCTTCGCGACCGAGGGGTCCGGTGGTTGCGCCAACACATGCACAGCATCGCGGGCAAAATCCGGTTGTTCCGGCGCGGGCTGGGCCTGGCCGTAGCCGATTCCCGCGCCCAGAGCCAGACAGCCGATCAGCGCGCCTAAAGGAAAATTCATGCGTATTGCTCCGCTTTTCGTGAGTTTTGCCGGCTTGAACGTGCTTGACCTGTGGCCGGGTTGTCCCTAAAACTAGAGCGAGACCAACGCAATCGCGCCGTGAAATTCGGGCTGTTCCGTGGCTTTAAGCTCCTCAAAACAAGCCCCGGATAGAGGCGAGGCGCATGGCGATTGGCATTGATCCTGCAATTTTGTACTGAAGCGATCATAAATCCCGCAATGCGAAATTTCCTGGAACGAGAGGAGGCTGCCATGCCGAGCTGCCCTGAATGCGAGAACGAATTGGATATCGAAATGGACGAAGTGGAAGAAGGTGACGTGGTTGCCTGCGATGAATGTGGCTCGGAGTTCGAGGTGGTCGGCGTGGAGCCGCTCGAGCTGGCCCGCGTGGAGGATGAGTTGGAGGAAGATGACGATCTCTTCCACGAGGAAGAGGAGGAGGAATGAGAATACGCCGGGCGACGCTGCTGGCAGCGGTCCTGTTTTCCGCCTTGGCCTTAGGAGCAGCTCCCGGCGGCCCGGCGGCCATGTCGCTTGCGCCGCGCGCCTCGGCCCAGAACCTGGGCGAACGCACTGTTTCCGGCACGGTGCTGGATGCGCAATCCAATCCTGTTTCCGGCGCTGTCGTCTTCCTCAAAAACGATAAAACCAAAACCATTCGCAGCTTTACGTCGCTAGCCAACGGCCACTTCTATTTTGCGCAGGTCGACAAGGATCAGGACTTCGACCTGTGGGCGGAAAAGAACGGCAGGAAAAGCGAAGTGAAAACCGTGAGTTCCTGGGATTCGCGCACCGATTTCGTCACCGACTTGAAACTGAAGTAAAGCATTGCAAGGTGAAGTGAAACCGCCCCTTGCTTCCCGATTTTAACCCCCGATCTTTTCCGCCTCGTTCCCTCGTCCCCTTGTTCCCTCGTTCCCTGACCCCTGACCCCTGACCCCTGAAACCTGAAACCTGAAACCTGAAACCTGAAACCTGAAACCTACTCCCCGCCTTCCAGCTTCTTCGCCACCAGCTCATTCAGGAGCGCCGGATTCGCCTGCCCTTTCGAGGCGCGCATCACCTGGCCCACGAAAAAGCCCGCCACCGTTTTCTTTCCCGCGCGGTATTGTTCCACCTGCTTGGGATTGGCGGCAATCACGTCGTCGATCATTTTCTCGAGCGCCGAAGCGTCGGTGATCTGCTCCGGCTTCTCGCGTTCGTAGACAGGTTTGAAATCTTCGCCCGTTTCAAAGCAGACATCGAAAATTTGTTTCATCTGCTTGGAGCTGATCATGCCCGCATCGAGCAAGTCGGCAGCCAGCACAATGCCCGCCATCGAAACCGGCGTCTGCTCCTGCTCCAATCCCAACGCTTTCAGCCGTCCGCCCACCTCGCTCAGCAGCACGTTGGCCACCCGGCGCGGATTGCGCGCTGTTTTTGCCGCGGCTTCGAAGCGGTCGGCGAAGTCGCGCGAGGCCGTCAGCGTGCGCGCGTCCTGCGCGCTGAGCTCATACTCGGCGATCATGCGTTTGCGCCGCGCTTCCGGCAATTCCGGGAGTTTTTTCCTGCTCTCGGACAAGATCTGGGGCGACACGATTAACGGCGGCAAATCAGGTTCGGGGAAATAGCGGTAATCGTGCGCCTGCTCCTTGGAGCGCATCGAGAAAGTGCGGCCTTCGTTCGCATTCCACAGGCGTGTCTCCTGCGCCACGCGTCCGCCGCTCTCGATCACCTCCACCTGGCGCTCGATCTCGTATTCGAGCGCCGCGCGGATGAACTTGAAGCTGTTAACGTTCTTCACCTCGGCCTTGGTCCCGAAGCGCTCTGCGCCCTTCAACCGCACGCTCACATTGGCGTCGCAGCGCAACGAGCCTTCCTCCATGTTGCAGTCGGAAACGCCCGTGTAGAGCAAAATCTCCTTGAGCCGGGTGAGATATTCGAAAGCCTCGTCGGGAGTGCGGATGTCGGGCTCGCTCACAATCTCGATCAGCGGGGTGCCGCAGCGGTTCAGGTCAAGATAGGTGCGCGTGGCCGAATCCGCAAAGCCTTCGTGCAGGCTCTTGCCCGCGTCTTCTTCCATGTGCAGACGCGTGATGCCGATGCGCTTCATCGATCCGTTGGCCGTCGGAATCTCAATCCAGCCATGCTCTGCCAGGGGCTTGTCGTACTGCGAAATCTGGTAGCCTTTGGGCAGGTCAGGGTAGAAATAGTTTTTGCGCGCGAAAATCGACCGCTCCCGCACCTCGCAGTTGAGCGCCAGTGCGGCCAGCACAGCGTACTCCACGGCCTTCTCGTTGAGAACCGGCAGCGCCCCGGGCAGCCCCAAACACACCGGGCAAATGTTCGTGTTGGGCTCCGACCCGAAGCGGTTGGCGCACCCGCAAAAGGCCTTCGTCGCCGTGAGCAGTTGCACATGCACTTCCAGCCCGATCACAGGCTCGTACTTGGCCAAAACCTCAGGAGAAATTGCCGCTGTCGCCATGGGGAAATTCTAGCGCGCGCCGCGGTCGCCGTTACCAACGGCACACGCGGGCAGGCGCGCGCCACGCGAAGAGAAAAATGCGAATGCAACGCGCGTAATTCTCGGCGCACGCCTCCTCGGGCGTCTGTATCAACGCCGTTGCGGTTGAATGCGCAGGGAAAAAGGAAGGCTCATAGGGGGCCGTGCCGGCAGCAAGCGAAAACTGGTGCGGCGCTACGCCGTGGGCCGTGGCGCCGTGGCCTGCGGTGGCGCAGGCGGCTTGGGCTTCGACCCTTCCTGCTTCTTGGCAGGGGCGAGGATCGCGTGCAGGATGGTCCCTTCCATCCGCGGCATAAACTCCACCACGCCGGCGTCGCCCACATCCTGGATGAGCCGGTTGATGATGTTGTAGCCCAACTCACGGTGCGCCATCTGGCGGCCGCGGAAGCGCAGGCTCGCCTTCACTTTGTCGCCATCGGCCAGGAAGCGGACGGCCTGGTTCTTCTTGGTCTGGTAGTCGTGTTCATCCACCGTGACCGAGAACTTGACTTCTTTAATGGTGATGACCTTTTGCTTTTTGCGCGCCGCGCGCTCGCTCTTTTCCTTCTCGTAGAGATAGCGCCCGTAGTCCTGAATGCGGCAAACCGGCGGCACA
>JASHOC010000217.1 GCA_030041305.1 Acidobacteriaceae bacterium | reverse complement strand
GACGCCCTCAAACCAGGCGGCGAACGAGATTGCGGCGGAGCTCCCCGCCGAATCCGCCAAAAGCCCGAAACCAGTCAAGCAACTGGTCATCGTCACGGGCATTTCCGGTTCAGGCAAGGCTTCGGCGCTCAAGGCTTTCGAAGACCTCGGCTTTCACTGCGTCGATAACTTGCCCCTCGAGCTGCTGCCCGGCTTTGCGGATCTTGTGAGCCAGTCCGCCGAAGTGGACAGGGCCGCCATTGTGGTGGACGTGCGCGAAGGCCCCACCCTCGACCGCCTCCCGCAAATCCTCAAGAAGGTGAGAACGCTTCTTAATACGCGAGTGGTTTTTCTCGACGCCCAGGATTCCGTCCTGGTGCGCCGCTACTCCGAAACCCGCCGCCCTCACCCGCTCGGCCGCTCTGAAACCGTTTGGCGCTCCATCGTCGAAGAGCGCCAACTGCTCGATCCCATTCGCAATGTAGCCGACACCCTCATCGACACCTCAAACTTCAACGTCCACCAGTTGCGCGCTCACATCCAGGACCGCTTTGGCGGCGACGGGGAAAATCGCCGCCTGCTCGTTTCCTGCGTGAGTTTTGGCTTTAAGAACGGTGTCCCGCTCGACGCCGACATTGTCTTCGACGTGCGCTTCCTGCCCAATCCTCATTTCGTGCCGGAGTTTCGCAACAAGACGGGGCTCGACCCGGACGTGGCTGCTTATGTCAACGGCTTTCCGCAAACCGGCGAATTTCTCGACAAGGTCACCGCTCTGATGCTCTATCTCCTTCCGCACTACGTCGAAGAAGGCAAGAGCTACCTGACTGTAGCTTTCGGCTGCACCGGCGGCCAGCATCGCAGCGTCATGATGGTTGAGGAGATCGCCAGGCGTCTGAAACAGGCCGATTTCGAGGCAAAAGCCCTGCACCGCGACATGTAGCGGGAATGAATCTGCCTATCCCCGCTGCGACAGGCTTTCCAGCCACTGCGCCAGCGCATCCTGATAGAGTCTTACCTCATCCCCCGAGGGGGGCAGCCACACCAGGGTCTTTTGCGCCCTCACCCGTTGATAGGCTGCTTTCGCATCACCGCTTGCCTCCGGCGCCGCAGAATCATAGATCCACAAGGACGGAATTCGCAGCCTCGCGGCCGGAGCATTCAAGTCATAGCGGTCGCGCGCCAGCAGATGAGCGGGCACGAGCGCCGCGCGGGGGTCGTTGAAGATCGGCTTTATCGGATCCGGCAGCGGCGACTCCAGGACCACGCCCGCTAGCTCCGGGTGGGCCGCCGCCACTTCCAACGCCAGATTCGCCCCCAGGCCCGCGCCATCCAGGACAACCGTGTCCGGGGCGACCTGCCGGGTGCCGGTCAGGTATTCGAGCGCCCACTCTGTGTCCTGCCGCCAGCGTTCTTCGCTGGGTCGTGCAAACTGGCTGTTGCCGTAGCCTCGGTAATCGAAAGTCAAAACGTTCACGCCCGCCGCGTACAGCCGCGCCATCGCGTCTACCGCGTTTCCCATGTTGCCGCTTTGTCCATGCAGAAAGAGCACCGTGAAGCGGCTGAAACGCGCGTCCCGCGCCGCGGGAATCCACCACCCGTCGAGCCGCAACGCCCCCGTGTCCGTGGCCGCGAATCGCAGCGGTTCGAAGCGGATGCCGAGGGTTGCGGGGGTGCGAGCAACCGCTCCCGCAGGGTGGTAAAGCAGTTGCCAACTCCCTTGCCAGAAGAGCAGGCATAACGTGCCCCAGGCGCAAAAAAACGCAGCAACCAGGGTCAATCCCACGGCGGTCAGCAGCCACCGGCCCGGAACCGTCGGCGGAGCTGCAGTTCCGCTGCGCGCCCCGCCCCCAGATAGTTGCCGGTTCCTGTTTTGCGGGGGTTGAACAAGCCTGGGCTTGAGTTTTTTGTTCGGGATGGACACCATAAGGCTCTCTTTCAAAAAAGAGCAGCTAATTTCTATGCTATCGCCAAACCCTCAAGCCATTTCTTGGAGCCGGGTTGCGGGCGTCCAAGGACTTTCATCCCGCGAAGATGTTCCCCTTGCGGCGGAAGCGCTATGATCGTCCCTGTCGTTGCGCTTTTTTAGTGAAAGTAAGGCAAATTCCCTGAGGAGAAATTGATATGAGATTGACTCCTCCCCGAGTGCTGTTTTTATCCGCTCTGCTTGTCGCCGGAGTGTTGCCTGGTGTCGCGCAGCCGCAGTGGACGGTGACAGACACCTTTCACATCGGGGGTGAAGGTGGTTGGGATTATGTCACCGTCGATGCGCCCCACCACCGGTTTTTTGTTACCCGGAGCACCCACACCCAGGCTATCGACGAGAACTCCGGCACGGTGCTCGCCGATATTCCCGGACAAAACCGCTCCCACGGCGTCGCACTGGTTCCCAAGCTGGGGCGCGGCTTCATCACTGACGGCGGGGGCAGCGGCGCAATATTTGTTTTCGATATGAACACCTACAAGGTGCTGGGCCACATTCCCACCATGCCCGATTCCGATGGCGTCATCTATGATCCGGGAACCGACCTCGTGCTCGCCGTCTCGGGCGACGGCAACGCCTTGATGGCCTTCCACCCCAATATCGATCCCACAAACGGAAACGTCGGTTCGCCCATCCAGCTAGGCGGCTCGCCGGAATTCCTCGCGGCCGACGGAACCGGAAAGGCCTACATCAATCTCGCCGACAAAGACCTGATCGCAGTAGTGGATCTGCGTGCGCGCACAGTGCTGGCGCGCTGGCCCGTCGCTCCCGGAGGTCATCCCACGGGCATGGCCATCGATCCTGCGCATCACCGCATCTTCATCGGCTGCCGCAGCCCGCAACGGCTGATCGTCATGAACACCGACAACGGCAAAATCGAAGCCGCGCTCCCCATCGGCTCCGGCAACGATGCCGTGCGCTTCAGCGACGGTCAGGCTTACGCGAGTTGCGGGGACGGCTCGCTCACCGTTGCGGGCGAAAGTGGAGGAAAATTCGCGGTTGAGCAATCCGTCAAGACCTCCAACGGCGCCCGCACCATGGGTATCGATCGCATGACGCACAAAATCTTTTTGCCCACCGCCCAGATGGCGCCCGGCGCCACCGGCCACCGGCCGACGATGAAGCCCGGCTCATTTGAAGTCGTCGTCGTCTCCCGCCAATAACTCGTACCGCTTCATCGGGCGCCGCGCCCCTCCGCAGCGCCCATTCACGTTCAATGCTCGATCCCGTTTGGTCACGTTCCTGGTGGGGGGCGCTTCTGTCAGGCCGCGCGCCCACCTCCGACCAGACTGTGTATAGTTCTCATGGGCGGAGTCACCCCGCATGCAAGGAGGAGAAAATGGAATCGACGAATTATGAAGCCGCGAAACCCGCCGCCAATGAAGTGATACTCATCACCAGTGGCGACCTGCGCCTCTCCGCGAACCAGGTCTGCTGGCCAGCGCAACGCGACATGGAAGAGAAGTTGACCGCTGCGTTTGCCCGCAAGGGCGTCAAGCTGGCGCGCGCCCATGCCTACAACGAAAAAGAGAAGCACGGCTTCATCTCCTCGCAGCGCATGGGCATGGATGTCTTCATGAAAATTCATCCCGAGGCCCGGCTGGTTTTCGCGACCGCGGCGTGGCAATACAGCCATCACGTGCTGCCCGGCTTGCGCAGCCATAAGGGACCGATCCTCACCGTCGCCAACTGGTCGGGTCAGTGGCCGGGCCTCGTCGGTCTGCTCAATTTGAACGGTTCGCTCGTGAAGGCCGGCAAAGAATTTTCGACCATCTGGAGCAAAGACTTCACGGACGCGTTTTTCCTCAATGGCCTCGACCAATGGCTCCGCACTGGCGCCATCGCGCACGATCTCTCCCACGTCCGTGCGCTGGAAACGGCCAGGCTGCCTGCGGAAAGTCGCAACCTCGGCGCTTCTCTCGCCGCTGACCTCATGCGCCTAAAGGCCATCATGGGCGTCTTCGATGAAGGCTGCATGGGCATGTATAACGCCTTCATCGATGACGAGTTGCTGAACCCCGCCGGGATCTACAAAGAGCGGCTCAGCCAATCTGCTCTCGTCGCCAAAATGCGCACGGTCGGCGACGCTGAGGCGCACGCCGTCTACGAATGGCTCGTGCAAAAGGGCGTCACCTTCGACTTCGGCGAAGATCCCGCCGCCGAGCTCACGCCCGATCAAGTTCTCGGTCAATGCAAAATGTACATCGCCGCCCTGCGCATCGCCGCCGGCTTCGGCTGCGACGCCATCGGCATCCAGTACCAGCAAGGCCTCAAAGACATGGCGCCCGCCTCCGATCTTGCCGAAGGCATGCTCAACAATGCCGACCGGCCGCCAGTCTTCGCCGAGGGCGTGGCCGGCGAACTCTACGCCGGCGGTCCGCTGGTTCACTTCAACGAAGTCGATGAATGCGCGGGTGTCGACGCGCTGGTGACCAATCGCTGCTGGACCGCGCTCGGCCTCGACCCTTCCACCACGCTCCACGACATCCGCTGGGGCGAGCATTACTCCGGCGACGGCCTCGACGCATTTGTATGGCTGCTGCAAATCTCCGGCGCCGCGCCTGCCAATCATTTTGTCAACGGCTACGCCGGAGCCCGCAGCGAGCGTCAGCCAGCCATGTATTTCCCGCTCGGCGGTGGATCGCTCAAGGGTATTGGCAAGCCCGGCGAAATCGTTTGGAGCCGCGTCTTTATCGAGGCTGGCGCGCTGCACGCTGACTTGGGCCGCGGCTCGGTAGTTGCCTTGCCCGCCGAGGAAACCGAACGCCGCTGGCGCGAGACTACCTATCAGTGGCCCATCGTACACGCGGTTCTTCACGGCGTCAGCCGCGACCAGATGATGGCCCGCCACCGCGCCAACCACGTCAATGTTGCCTACGCGCCCTCGGCCGAGTTAGCCGATAAAGCGCTGGCGACCAAGGCCGCGATGTTTGCGGAGATGGGCGTAAACTTGCACTTATGCGGCCCGACGCAATAGAACAGCGCTCAGCCGTCAGCTCTCAGCTTATCCCCCCAAAGCTGAGAGCTGAAACCCGCGAGCTGATAGCTGAAAACTGAGAGCTGATCGCCGAGAGCTGCCTTTACGACTGTATCTGTTCCGCCGCCATTTCTTTCGCAGCGGGAATAATTCCCATTTCGCGGTAAATGGGCCGCACCACATGGCGCACCGCGGGCAACCGCGTGGCGAACCATGCCGCGCCCAGAACCACGATCGAGCCGTTCACCATCACCGTGAGCGGCGCGCCGAAGGCCTGCGCCATGGTTCCCGCCAGCAGGCTGCCGAATGGCGCCATGCCCACGAAAGCCATGGTGTAGTAACTCATCACGCGCCCGCGTTTGTCTTCGCTCACCAGGGTCTGAATGATCGTGTTGCTTGCGGCCATGCCCTGCATCATGCCCATGCCCGCCACAAACGCCATCAGCATGGAGAGCCAGAAAACGCGCGAGAGTCCGAAGCCGATCAGTCCCATGCCGAAGACCGCGGCGGCGATGGGGATCATGCGAATCAGCCCGCGGACGGTTTTGCGCGCCGCCAGCGAGATGGCCGAGACCAGCGCGCCCACGCCCATCGAGCCCATCAGGAATCCCAGCGTATGCGGCCCTCCGCGCAGCACTTTGGCCGCAAAAATAGGCATGAGCACCACATAGGGCATCCCCATCAGGCTTACCACGGCAAACAGCAACAGAATTGTCCGCACCGGCAGGAACTGCGTAACGTAGGTCCAGCCTTCTTTGAGTTCAGTGAAGGTAGACGCCGTCGCGCGCCGCGGCTGGGTGACATTCAGGCGCATGGCCAGGAGCGACGCGATCACCGCGATGTAGCTCACGCCGTCGGCGAAAAAGCACCACCCTTCGCTGGTGGCGGCGATCACCAAACCTGCCAGCGATGGCCCGATCAGGCGCGCCATATTCACCATCGACGAGTTGATGGCGATGGCGTTGCCCAAATCGGCGCGATCTTCCACCATCTGCACCATAAATGCCTGCCGTCCCGGCATGTCGAAAGCGTTAATCAGCCCTTGCATGACGCTCAGGCCCAGAATCAGCGGAACATTAATGCGCCCCGTGAGCGTGAACCCGGCGAGCAGGAACGATTGCACCATCGAAAGCGTCTGCGTCCACACCAACACCCGCCTGCGGTTGAGCCGGTCTACCCACACGCCCGCAAACGGAGCCGCAAGAAAAGTGGGAATCTGTCCTGCAAAACTCACCGTCCCCAGCAGCAGCGCCGAGTGCGTCAGCCGGTAAACCAGCCACGCCGTGGCGATGCGCGTCATCCACGTGCCGATCGGCGAGATGCTCTGCCCGCCGAAGAACAGCCGAAAATTGCGATGCCGCAGCGCCCGCCACGCATGAGAAGCGCGGCCCCGGGCCTGCGGCCTGGCCAGATCTGGTTCCGGCGTTTCGCCGCCTGTGAGTTTCTCGCTGGAGCTCACCATTGCTTTCCTATAGGATGCATCCGGCTCCAGGACGGCGCGACAATTGTGCCTCAGTTCTACTGCTGCAGCGCGTAATCCGCCTTGGTCGTTTTTGCGCCCACCTGCTGCGGTGTGGGTAGCTGCGACCGGTCCCAGCCTCCGCCCAGCGCCTGCACCAGTTGCACCGCCGACATCATCTCCGAAATCTCGTCGGCGTTGAGCGTGGCCTGGTTGGTGAGCAACGTCGTTTGCGCCAGCGTCACATCGACATACGGATCGACGCCGATGCTGTAGCGCTCCATCTCCAGGTCGACGTATTGTTGCGACGAAGCCACCGCGTCTTTTTCCTTGAGAATCTGCTGCGAGTAATTTCGCGTGGCCACCAACTCATCCTCCACGTTCTGGAAGGCCGTCAGCACGGTCTGGCGATAGGTGGCGAGATCCGCGTTGTACATGGCTACATACTGGTGCAGCTCGGCGCGGTAAAGCCAGCCATTAAAGATGGTCTGCGTGACGCT
>JASHOC010000216.1 GCA_030041305.1 Acidobacteriaceae bacterium | reverse complement strand
GGCTTCAATACGCGTATGCGTTTGGTGTGCTGGACCTTCGTGCGCCGTGCGGATTCGTGGTCCGCGAAGGATTGCGCCATCTCATCGGTAACTTCCCGAACGCCGTTGCGCCGGTTGCGCCCCGCGCCGTTCTCCCGCCGCCATGCCGGATAGCCACCCCAGCGTTCGTCGCCGATAAGATGGACCTGCGTGGAACCTGCATATCGATCTAAAGTGCCTTCAATGACGGCGCGGAGTTTCTTAGGTCGTGCGGCGCTGATCTCGCCGCGTTTCGCCCGTGCTTCCTGCGTCAACAGATACTCTCGTGCCACATCGCGGAAGGGGCGATTGAACACGGGAACGTCATGCTTGATGCGAAACCGCACGTCTGCATCCTGGTCGAAGGCCCGCTCGCGGGCCGCGCCAATGTCAACCGTTTTGAGCGAAACCGTCTTGTAGCGGTCGGCCTTCGGCATCTTCATGCGGCAATACCACATCCGGTGTTCCACATCGCCGCGCCGGAAGAGAATCAGGCCGGGTTTCAGCTCCTCTTTCTCGGTAATGAAGGCCATATTGCCTCCTGCTGTTTATTCCGTTCTGTGCAGTTTCCGTGCAGATTCTGCCTACAAGTCTTTGATTCTCCGTAGCTGTGTAGGGTTTGTATCGAGAGTTAA
Organism: Acidobacteriaceae bacterium; assembly: GCA_030041305.1. Taxonomy (GTDB): domain Bacteria; phylum Acidobacteriota; class Terriglobia; order Terriglobales; family Acidobacteriaceae; genus Telmatobacter. The sequence continues at coordinate 12,716 of JASHOC010000216.1, read as the reverse complement.
TAAAATTTATCTGTTTTATTTACAATATTTTATGATGTAATTGTCATCCTGAGCGTAGCGAAGGATCCGCGCTTGCATTTTCATTGTTTCGGGTGGCGCAAAACGCCATACATGATTGCGGTTTCACCGCTCTGAGGCTCGTGGCGCCGATGCAACTATTTGTCGTCATCCAGGGTCTTGCATGCCGGAAACACAAACTGTCTCACCCAAGGGGTTCACCCCAAAGTTCGTCAAGCGAAAAAATCCGCATCCTCCGCAAAACAAAGCCTTTCCCCTTTTCCTGTAATTTCCGCGTTGCGTCGCATAATCCTTCCATGCACAATTTCCGGCAAAAACGTTCCGGCCCCAGGCGCAGGGTTCCATGCGCCGGCCAGCGAGCTCACCCACCCGCCAACTCACCCCCGCGCCGACAGGCGACAGGCGAAAGCGCCCGTAAATCCTTTGTTTTGCTTAATCTGTCGATAAGCGGCCTGTTTTCCTATATTTACGTCGGCTGGAGCGGCCTAACCCGCTGAAAACAGCATATTTGCTTACAGAATGGGGGGAGGGGGGTAGGGGCCGTTCACGGAACTCACGGCCGGAACGCAAACCGCCTCATCGGCCCGCAGTCTCGGTCGCTCCCGGGTTGGCCCTCGCGGCGGCAATCGCGTCCTGCGCCCATGCCGAGTAGACAAACTCCTTGCGCTCCGTCTCCCATTGCTCGATGGGCGTCGCGCTGAGCTGCTCGGGAGTTAGTCGCGGTACGCCCACGTCGATGGCGTCGAGGCCCGCGTCCCGGTCTTCGCGCAGGGCGCTTGCGTCCAAATGCACCCCGTTCTTTGCCGCCCAGTCGCCGATGCGGATGGTCGGCAACTCGCGAATGGTCCTCGCGTTCCACGCGGCGAAATGAAGATTGTGCGTGAGCCAGGTGGCCGCATTCTTGGTCACCCATGCGGGACGGTGGCTGGCGCCCTCGTCAAAATAGGTCGTGAACACATTCCGCTCCGAGCCGTTCATGGCAATCACCCGCTGCCGCAGATCGCTAAAGAACGCCGGACCGTGCTCCGGAATGGCGACTACCGTGTCGGCCGTCCCGTTGAAGATGAAAGTCGGCCCACGCCGCGCCTGCAGGGTGAACAACACCGCCGGCCGGTCGCCGAGAAACGTGAGCGCGCGATAAGGCCCGCTCTGGCACATCACCATCTTGCTCGAATCCCAGTACCCTCCGGGCCCGTCCAGATCGCCCCCGCCGGTCAGAAAGACCGCGTGAATCCGATCGTCCACCGCGCCCGTAAGCGCAGCCACAAAGGAGCCCATGGAAAACCCCAGCACGCCAATGCGCCGCGCATCCACATACGGAAGGCTGTCAAGGTACGAGACAGCCTGCATCACGTCGGTGATCATCGACCCGCCCATGCGCCGGGCCACGCCGGGCGTGTCGATCAGGCGATCGTGCTCACCGGTTCCGTCGCGATGCTCGTCGTTGCGTTCGCCTTCGCCGATCGGATCGTACGTCAGCACCACCGCGCCCGCCTTGGCGTACATCACCCCCGTGTACCACGAGTACCAACTCGACTTATCCCCGCCGTGACCGTTCACCACCACCATGCCGGGGATTTTTCCTGTCATGGTCAGCGGACGATACACGATCGCTGGAACGCGCAACCCATACTTGGTGGCGTAGGTCACGCGCTCGGCTACCACGTCCGGCAAAGGCTCAAAGCTGCCGTATTCTTTTGCGTCCAGCGCAGGCGCTGCTTTGGGCACGAAGAGCGCTGCGCGAATCTTCGCTTGCAAGGCGCGCGCCTGCTCCCGGCTCATTTGCGAACGCATCGTGAGAGGCGCAATCAGCAGGATTGCGGCGACAGAAACCCGGCGCACAACGGGACCCGGCCGGGGCATTGGGAGAAAGGAGCCGCGTCTCATCGGCAAACGCCCCGTGCAGATCATACAAAACGCGCGCCCGGCGTTTCAAACCGCCATGCATCGCAAACGATTGACTGGAACCACCGGAATCACTGCCGCAAACGTGAGAAATCTCGCGATTGCGCGGCCGCCCTTGAGCAGCGCCTGCGCGGCCCCATCACATTCTTCCCGGCCGGACCTCTGCTACCATAGAAGCGATTAAGGCTCCCGCGGCCGGGCCAATGACGCGCTCTCCGAGCCCTCGATGACGAAGGCGGCTGGAGCAAAAAAGGAGACTTTTTTATGCCAATCGTTTCTATGCGGCAACTCCTCGACGAAGCTGCCAAGGGCGGATACGGCGTCGGCGCATTCAACGTCAACGACATGGAGCAAATTCAAGCCATCATGGCCGCGGCCAACGAGACCAAGTCGCCGGTCATCATGCAGGCCAGCCGCGGAGCGCGCGCCTTCGCGCAGGACCGCTATCTCTATCACCTGATGCTCGCGGCAAACGAGCTGAATCCCGGCATCCCTATGGCCTTTCACCAGGACCACGGCAATAGTTTCGAAACCTGCAAGAGCGCAATCGAATTAGGCTTCACCTCGGTCATGATGGACGGCTCGCTGCGCGAAGACGGCAAAACCCCCTCCACCTTCGAAGAGAATGTGGAAGTGACGCGGCGCGTGGTCGAATTCGCGCATTCCCGCGGCATCACCGTCGAAGGCGAAATCGGCGTGCTGGGCGGGGTCGAAGATGGCCACGGCGCCGGCGGCTCGGGCCTCGAACACGTCACCGATCCTGATCAGGCCGTCGAGTTCGCCGAGCGCACCGGCGTCGATGCGCTGGCCATCGCCATCGGCACCAGCCACGGCGCTTACAAGTTCAACAAGAAACCCGACGGCTCGGTGCTCAAGATGAACATCCTCATCGAGATTCACAAGCGCCTCCCGCACACCCACCTGGTGATGCACGGCAGCTCTTCGGTGCCCAAGGATTTGCAGGCCATTGTGAATCAGTACGGCGGCAAGCTCAAAGAAACTTGGGGCGTGCCCATCGAGGAAATTCAGCTCGGCATTCGCAACGGCGTGCGCAAGATCAATGTCGATACCGACAACCGCCTCGCCATCACCGGAGCCATCCGCAAGGTGCTGTGGGAGTCGCCGGAGAAGTTCGATCCTCGCGATTACCTGAAGCCCGCGCGCGAAGCCATGGCCAAGGTGGTTGCGGAACGTATGCGGGAGTTCGGCCAGGCCGGCCACGCCGGCGATTATGCGCCCATCCCCATTGCCGAAATGACCAAGGGCTACCAAAGCGGCGCGCTCGACACAAGACCGTCGCTTGCCGGCGCACGGTAGTTGCGCGATTTGAAGTTGAAAACCGGCAAAGGCCGCCTGGCGCCGCTATGCGGCCTTTGCCGTTCACAAGCTACGCTTTCTGCTTCATCGGACCTGCACTTCCCTTCAAACGCTATGGCGCCCCGTTTACTTCGCTGCCGATTCAAAAATCGATGCGCCCTCTTCGCGCTCATCGCGGCGGCCCTCTGCGCGATGCCGCCGTGCGCTCACGGACTTCCTTATCCGCACCGCCGCCATGAGCGCCGTCTGCTGGTTGGATATTTCACGTCAGGCGGCATCTACCCCTCCACCCCTTTTTTTGTGAAAGGTCTCGTCGCCAACGGCAGCGCCCGGCGCCTCGATCAAATCAACTATGCGGCCGCGTCGGTGAGCGACGGACACTGCTCACTGGGCGATCCGCTCGCCGATCTGCTCACCACCTACTCGGCGCAGAATAGCGTGGACGGAGAAGCGGACGATCCAGCGGCGCCGGTCCGCGGCTACTTCCATCAGCTTCAAGAACTCAAGCGCCGCTTCCCCCGCTTGCGCATTCTGATTTCCCTCGAAGGGCGCGCCAGAGATTTTGCTGCGGACGCAACTCCGGAGAATCGCTCGGCCTTTGTGGCCTCCTGCGTCGACATGTATCTGCGCGGTCACTTCATGCCCGGCGTCACTAGCCCGGGCCTCTTTGATGGCGTCGATATCGATTGGGAGTCGCCTCGACGCTCCGACGCCGCCAACTTCCTGGCCCTGATCCAGGAGTTCCGCCGGCAAATGAATGCCGTGCGCCCCGGTCTGCGCCTATCGATCGCCGTCGATCAATCCCCGGACATGCTGCCTGGCTCTGACTTCAAGGCGATTGCCAGGCTGGCCAATGAGATCGGCGTCATGAACTACGATTACTCCGGTCCATGGAGTCCACGGACGGGCTTTCTCGCGCCCCTGTTCTCCCGTTCGGGTTGGCGGTATGCTCCGAGCATCGAGCGCAGCATCGCCAGCTACGAGGCTGCGGGTGTGCCCAGAGACAAGATTCTCATGGGCCTGCCTTTCTACGCGTATGGGTGGACCGGAGTGAATGACTCCAACAATGGCCTCTTCCAGCGCGGACGCGCAGTGCGCGGCGATTGGCCCTACCGTTCCATCCGCTCCCTCGCTGCGCCGCCTTATGTTTTTCGCGACGCTCTTTCTCAGGCCCCTTGGATCTACAACGGCCAGACATTCTGGACCTATGAGGATCCGGTCTCGATCCGGTACAAAGTAAGTTACGCCGCAAACTTGCGCCTCGGCGGCGTCATGATCTGGGAACTGAGCGGGGATACCGCCGACGCCGAACTCTTGCGCAGCGCCGATCGTGCGCTTCACCATCCGCTGAAAAAAGGAGTGTTCGCTGACGCCATCGCTGGTCGGACGCGCCTGACGCACAACAAACCGCCTTCCACTGGCGCCTCTGTCGCCACCACTGCATCGAACTGATTGCGTCGATGCGGAAACCTCGCGCCGCAATAATACTTCTCCTTTTGCTGTATGCCGAAGCCGCGAACTCAAGGGTCGATTCCCTCGAAGAATCGGTGCGTTCGATTGAACGTGCAAGAGCTACATGTGACGGAGAAGTGCTCGAAAGCCCGATCCATGTCGATCGGTTAGGCTGAAATTTGAATGACGGCGCTGGAATTTACGCTCGTGGTCTGGGTTATCTCCGCGCTGGCGGGCTTTCTGGGCGCGTTGACGGGGCTGGGCGGCGGAGTCGTTGTCGTTCCGGTGCTGACGCTTCTGCTGGGCGTCAACATCAAGTACGCCATTGGGGCGTCGCTGGTTTCAGTGATTGCCACGTCATCGGGCGCAGCGGCGGCGTTTGTGCGCGAGGGATTCTCGAACATCCGCATCGGCATGTTTCTTGAAATCGCAACCACCCTCGGCGCTGTTTTTGGCGCGTATCTCACCGGTCGCATCAGCACCCACGCCATCTCCATCATCTTTGGGCTAGTGCTGGTTCAGTCGGCGTATCAGTCGCTCTTCGGCAAGTTCGTCGACGACAAACGGATTGCCTCCGACGCGCTCGGCGAGCGGTTGCGCCTCGCCGGAGATTATCCGGTCGGCGAGAAGCGCGCGGAGTACGGCGTACGCAACGTGCCCGCGGGATTTGGGATGATGTTCGGCGCGGGCGCGCTCTCCGGACTGCTCGGCATCGGCTCCGGAGCGGTAAAGGTCATCGCCATGGACCGGGCAATGAAGATTCCGTTCAAGGTGTCGACCACGACGAGCAATTTCATGATCGGCGTAACCGCCGCGGCCAGCGCCGGCATGTACATCAGTCACGGATACATCAATCCCGGCGTGGCCATGCCGGTCATGCTCGGCGTGCTGGGAGGATCCTTGCTGGGCGCCAAGGTGCTGGTGCACGCGCGCGTGCGAACCCTTAAGGTTGTCTTCGGAATCGTCATTCTGGCCATGGCCGTGGAAATGATTGTGAATGGAACTCTGGGAAAGGTTTGATTTCAATGAATGATCAGCGTTTGGAAGTCATGATCGGACATTTGTTGCGCATCGGCGTCACGCTGGCTGCGGCAGTGGTCTTTGCGGGCGGCGTTCTGTATCTCGTCCGGAACCACGCGCACAAAGTGAACTACCATGTCTTTGTGGCCGGCGAGGCGAGCTTGCGGTCCTATCCTGGAATCATCCAGTCTGCGGGGCAGTTGAACAGCGATGGGTTGATCGAAATCGGACTGCTGCTGCTCATTGCCACGCCTGTTGCGCGGGTGGCGATGGCGATCGTGGGGTTCGCGCTGGAGCGCGATCGCCTTTATACCGCAGTGAGTCTGATTGTACTGGTCATTCTTGCCCTGAGCCTGATGCGCGCAATCTGATGCGCGGTTCGCTGTGCGCAGTCGATCGCTGAATTGCAACCTCATCTCGACGCCTGCTAACGTTCAAACCGTGAACGACGCCACGCCGCACACGATAGGCAAAACCAACTCGTCGCGCCGCCGGTTGCCGGGACTCGCCGTCCGAGATGGGCTTGTACGGCACCCTTTCGACCTGGAGTTCGGCGTGCGAACCAGCGGGCTGGTTGCGGGGCGTTACTTGGTTTCCGGTCAACGCAATGATCGTCATGCAACTGCATATTATGCGGTTGCGCCTTCGGTGTTTCGCTCCATTTTGGTGCGATGGCGGCGTTGCCGTCCGCAGGCGCCGCTGGACGCTTTTACCTTTGTGGATCTGGGCGCTGGAATGGGCCGGGCGATGCTGCTCGCCGCAGAGTTCCCTTTTCGCGCTGTCATCGGCGTCGAGCTCCATCCTTTCCTGGCCCGCATCGCCAGAAAAAATCTCGCGCTTTGGCGAGCGGCCAAACGCGCCCGCGCCCCCATGCGCCTGGTATGCGGCGACGCCACGGAATTCCCATTGCCCGTTGGACCCTGTGTGGTTTTTCTGTTTAACCCATTTGGGGCTCCCGTGCTGCGCCGGCTCCTGAGGAGTTGGAGCCAGACTTTAACTGGCTGGGAGGGGAAAATGGATATTCTTTATGTGAATAATGAGCAGGAGCGTGTGTTCGAAGCGCAGCCGGGTTTCACGCGGCTGTTTCAGGGACCGATTCGGCGGTCTCACGCTGATGCTGTTGCCGACCGAAGGATTCTGACCAGCCAACCCGAGGGGGAGTACGCAGCCACGCCTTGGGAGGACTGCTCGGTGTATCGCTGGGTCGGAACGGCAAAGGCCGGCGAGCCGCGGCCGAGGCAAACTGATCCGAACTGCGGCGGAACGCGGAAACGCCGATAAGGGCGCCGGTTTGGAAACGGGAAGGCATGGTTCGAGCGACGAATCTGCCGGCGCAACCGCGGGAGCACGGAGATGAGAGAGCCGCATTTGATTTTGGGGATTGGCGAGCTGCTGTGGGACCTGTTGCCGGAAGGTCCGCGGTTGGGCGGGGCTCCGGCCAACTTCGCGGTGATGGCGGCGCGGCTGGGCAACCACGCCGCCGTCCTTAGCCGCATCGGACGCGACGAGTTGGGCCGCCGGGCGATCGAAGAGCTGAATCCGCTGCCGCTCGACACGAGCTATGTGGAAGTGGATCCCGAACACGAAACCGGGAGGGTGACAGTGAACTTTGTCGCCGATGAGCCGCACTACACGATCCACGAGCCCGCGGCGTGGGACTTTCTCGCGCTCACCGACGAATGGATCAACCTGGCGGAGCGTGCGGACGCCATATGCTTCGGATCGCTGGCGCAGCGCAATCTGCGGTCCCGGCAGACCATTCAGGAACTGGCCGCCGAGACCGGGTCCAGCTGTATCCGCGTTTTTGACGTGAACCTGCGCGCGCCGTTTTATTCCGCAGAGGTGTTGGAGGAGTCGCTGGAGCTGGCCACCGTGGCGAAGATGAACGAGGATGAGCTGCCTCTCGTGCTGCGTCAGCTGGGCTTGGAAGGCGACCAGCAAGGAATCGCAGATGCGCTGACGCCCGCGGCGAAGGAGTTGCGGCTGGCGCCGCACGATTTACGTTCCGGCGCCAAGCGCTTGCTCGCCGAATTTCCTACGCTGCAGATGGTCGCGGTGACGCGCGGCGGTTGCGGAAGCCTGTTGGTGACCCGTGACGAGTGGAATGAGCATCCCGGGTTTCCCGTCCAAGTGGCTGACCGCATCGGCGCCGGAGACGCGTTCACGGCTGCCATGATCGATTACCTGCTCCGCGGCGCAGACTTGGCCACGCTCAATGAGGCCGGCAATCGCTGGGGTGGATGGGTGGCATCACAGTCCGGCGCCATGCCCGCGTTGCCGGATGGAGTGCGCGACGCAATCGTGGCGGCGATCGAAAGATAAAATTCCATTCCCAAGCGTGCAAAGCGCCCGCTGTGCGCTATCGCGCGGAATGCTTTACTATGGCGTGATCATGCACAATCGTGTTTCGTTCCTTGCGATTCTCGCCTGCTTCGCATTGGCTCGAAGCATGGCGGCGCAAACGCCAACCCTCACCGTTCAGGTCAATCATCCTATCGCCAAGGTGAGCCCCACCCTCTATGGCTTGATGACCGAAGAGATCAACTATTCCTATGACGGCGGGCTGTACGCCGAACTGGTGCGGGATCGCGCCATCGGTCATGGCTTCGGCGCTCTCATGCATTGGCCAGTGGTGGCGCGCGGAAATTCGCTAGCCGCAGTGTCCGTTGATGAGTCGACTGGACCGAGCGCGGCGCTGCCTCGCAGCCTTAGGTTGAGCGTAACCAGAGCCAGCCCCGAGGCCCTGGCCGGTGTCGAAAATGACGGCTATTGGGGCCTCGCGGTGCGACCCAATGCGGTATACAGTGGGTCCTTTTTCGCCAAGACGGACTCGCCCGGAATTCCTGTTACGGTGAGCCTCGAAAACGACGCCACCGGCGTCATTGCCGCTACGGCCACGGTGACGGAACTTACCAGCGACTGGAATCGATACGCCTTTACATTGAAGACGGGCGCCGTGCCAATTACGGCGAACAATCATCTGATCCTGACCATTGCCCGGCCCGCCACGGTCTGGTTCGATCTGGTCTCGCTCTTTCCGCCCACCTACAACGATCGCGTGCACGGCAATCGAATCGACCTCATGGAAAAGCTGGCCGCCCTGCATCCAAAGTTTCTGCGCTTTCCAGGCGGAAATTATCTTGAGGGCGAACACATTGCGGAGCGCTTCGACTGGAAGAAAACGATTGGCCCTTGGGATGACCGGCCCACGCACATGAGCCCGTGGCGTTATCGATCGTCCGACGGAATGGGACTGCTGGAATTTCTCGAGTGGTGCGAGGACCTGAAGATGCAGCCGGTGCTCGCCGTCTACGCCGGCAATTCGCTGGCCCAGGACCACGTGGAACCGGGGCCGGCGCTTGAGTCCTACGTCCAAGACGTGCTCGATGAAATCGAATATGTGACCGGCGGCGCCGGCACAAAATGGGGCTCTGAGCGCGCGAAGGAAGGACACCCCGCGCCTTTTCCGCTGCATTACGTTGAAATCGGCAACGAGGATGAATTCGACCGTTCCGGATCGTACGACGGGCGATTCGCGCAGTTCTACCACGCCATCAAGCAGCGCTATCCGGAACTGCAGTTGATCGCCACCGCGCCGGTAAGGAGCGTGACGCCGGATGTGCTGGACGAACACTTTTATATGTCTGCCGAGCAATCGTTCGCCCAGGCGCACCACTACGACAACCACGAGCGCAGCGGCCCCAAAATTTTCGTGGGCGAGTGGGCAACCCGCGAAGGCGCGCCCACGCCGGATCTCAATGCCGCCCTCGCCGATGCGGCATGGATGACGGGCCTCGAGCGCAACAGCGATCTTGTTATCATGTCCAGTTATGCGCCGTTGTTCACCAATGTGAATCCCGAGGCGTCGCAGTGGGCCCCGGATCTGATCGGCTATAACGCGCTCACCAGCTATGGCTCGCCGGGTTATTGGGCGCAGGTGATGTTTTCAGACCATTTGGGCGCGGAAGTGGTCCCAGCGAACCTCGAAGGCGCCGGCCCCCGCGTGTATGAATCGGTGACACGCGACGAGGCTCTGCACAAGATCTTTGTGAAGGTCGTCAACGCGAATTCCAACCCCTGCCCGCTCGCCATCGATCTTGAAGGCGCCGACAAAATTACGCCACAGGCTGCGCTCACAACGCTCCGCGGAAACACGCCGAATGCAACCAGTAGCATTGCCGATCCGCGCGCCATCATTCCGGTTGACCGTACGGTTCAAGTTGCCGGGCCGAAGTTCACCGAAGCTTTCGCGCCTTACTCGATCAATGTGCTGGAGCTGAGTTATTAAGCTCAACGCAATCTGAGATGCTGGTTCAAGGAACTTCGAAACGCGTGAAAGCGCCAAGCGGTTCTATCGCTTTCCCACACCATCGCCGCATGGCGCTTTCAGATCAGCCCGGCCTTCGATTAAATTAGGGTCATTGTGATTATCAACTTCGCCAGGCGCGCGCACGATCATAACTGGGAACTCGATCCGATCACACGTTCGCTGCTCGACACCGATTTTTACAAGCTCCTCATGCTCCAGTTCATCTGGAAGCATTTTCCCGCCGTGCATGCTTCTTTCACCCTTATTAACCGCACCAGCGCGGTGAGGCTCGGCGAGATCGTCGACGTCGAAGAGCTACGGGACCAACTGGAGCAGACGCGCAACTTGCGCTTTCGCAAGTCGGAGCTGGTATGGCTTGCGGGCAACACCTTTTATGGCCGTCGCGGGATCTTTGAGCCGGCGTTTCTCGAGTGGCTGGAGCGCGAGTTTACGCTCTCCGATTACGATTTGTCGGCGCGCGACGGGCAGATTTCGCTGCGCTTTCACGGCCTGTGGAGCGCCACAACGATGTGGGAAATCTACGCCCTCGCTGCGATTGGTGAACTGAAAACGCGGGCTAGTCTGAAGCGTTTAGGCGAGCTGGAACTCGACATTTTATATGCGCGGGCGAAGACCAGGCTGTGGGACAAGATGGAGCGGCTACGGGGCGTTCCGGAGTTGAACGTAAGCGACTTCGGCACCCGTCGGCGGCACAGTTTTCTATGGCAGGATTACGTAGTGAGCGCGATGCGTGACACATTGGGCGAAAGCTTTACCGGCACTTCGAACGCCTATCTTGCTTTCAAACACGATATGGAAGCCATTGGCACCAATGGACATGAGTTGCCCATGGCCATGGCGGCGCTGGCGAACGATGATGACGAGCTGCGCGCGGCGCAATACCACCTCCTCGAGTTATGGCAGCAGAGTTATCAGGGCGAGTTACTCATCCTTCTGCCCGACACCTTTGGCACGACGCAATTTTTGCGCAATGCTCCGAACTGGGTGGCGAACTGGACCGGATTACGCATCGACAGCAAAGACGCCTATGTGGCAGGTGACGAGTATATCGATTGGCTGGAGCGGCGCGGGCGCGATCCCGTGCGTAAGCGCCTGATTTCCTCCGATGCTCTGGATGTGGAGCAGATTCTGGCCCTGCACGCCTACTTTGGGGGTGCGCTGCGCAATGGCGCCGCGCCTGAGGATTTCCATTCTGGCCTTGATTTTCTTGACGCGCGCCGGTGGGTTCCGGAGCGCCGCATCCGCTTCAGCGCCGGCTGGGGCACGCTGCTGACCAACGATTTTCGCCACTGCAACCCGCGCAGCGACGACAGCTTCAACCCCGTGGGGCTGGTGTGCAAGCTCACGGATGTGGAGGGCCGGCCGGCGGTGAAACTTTCCGATAATTTCTCCAAGGCCCTGGGCGATCCCCGGGAAACGGAGCGCTATCGGAAAATTTTCGGCGTCTCGGGATTGGCGGATTTACCGGTTCTGACGTGAGACAGAATGGCGGGCTGGCTGAGAATAGACTTTTCACCATGGCGGGAACCTCAGGCTGGTATGCGAGCCGGCTCCGAAGCGAGATAATGTTGCGCAATCAGATTTACGCGCGCGGTCGCGCGCACGTGGAGAGCTACGGAAACCCGCCCGTGATTGTCTACGCGCCCGAGGCCGCGCGGCATGGCAACTTCTTTGACCCTGCGTACGCAGCCATCACCTCCCGGCCAGAGTGGATGCGGCGCTTCGACAAAATCCATGCGCAGGCGGCGCGGTCCTTGCCGCACGCCGAAAGGCGCTGGCGCGAGCTGGACTCGTCCATGAGTTCGGACGCGCTGCTCATGAACGTGTTTTGCACGCCGGGGGTGGCGGAATCGGGCGCAGTCCGGAATGCGCTGGGCGTCGGAGGCGATGCGCCGCCGGTCTTCGGCTGGAAGGCGCGCGTGCCCTTGGCCAGCGGACGATTCGACCGCACCGAAGTCGACATGCGCTGGGACGGCCTACTGGTCGAAGCCAAACTGACCGAGTCCGATTTCCAGGTGCGCGCAGAGCCGATCGTCGAAGCCTACCGGGATTTTGACGCCGTATTCGAGCCGGCGCTGCTGCCGCGAGCCGAGATCGTAACCGCGCGGCGGCTTGACGCTAGCGAGTTTCGTGAAAATCAGTCGCAGGAATTTGAAAGTCTCATCGGCGACCCGGATTCGTTTGCGGTGGTGAATCCAGGGTTCTGCGCTCAGGTCGAACCGGGCTACGCCAGTTATCAACTCATACGCAATGTGCTCGCAGCCCATGCCGAGCAATGCAGCTTTTGCGTCATTCACGACGAGCGCCGACCGGACCTGCGCGAAGCCTGGTTTCGCGTGATGTCGGCAGTGAAGAACGCGGAGTTGCGCGTGCGGCTCAAAGTGCTTACCTGGCAGGAACTGGCGGCGCTCTTGCCCGATCCCTTGCAGGAATTCCTCGATGTCAAATACGGAATCGTCGCGCCAGGAAAGGTCGCTTTCTCACTCGACCAAGCTTAAGCTTTCGATTAATCCCTAACCCGGCGTAGCCGGAACCAAAGAGGTCCACAGCTATGATGGGCTGTGGACATCGAGCTTCTGACGCAACGGTATGCGGCTCAGATTTCCGGAGTTCTGAGTTGCTGGGATAGGGTGCTGATTTTCGGTACGCTGCCGAAGATCTGCTTTGCCGCCGG
>JASHOC010000215.1 GCA_030041305.1 Acidobacteriaceae bacterium | reverse complement strand
GCGAAATAGCTCAGGGGACTCTCCATGTCCCCATCTCATCCCCACTATCTCCCGCTGCATATAGCGTTTAAGATGCGTTTGCCCTGCTTGTGGGGCCGCGTCGGTGCGCAATTTACTATTCGGCATGTATAATCTGCTCGTCATGAAGCCGAACCGGGGAATTCTTGCGGCGGGAGTAGTGTATCTGCTGGGGGCGTCGCTGTGCCTTCCGCAGAGTGGAGTCGACCAACAGAAGGAATTTGCGCAACATCTTCAGAAGGCGCAGAGTTATGTACGCCAGAAGCGTCCCGATCTCGCGATTCCGGAGTTGCAGGCAGCAGCGGCGATCGACCCCGAGAACGTAACCGCACAAGCCAACCTTGGAGTGCTGTTGTACTTTCAAGGCAAAACGGCCGAAGCCGTTCCGCACTTGCGTGTCGCCGTTCAGAAGCAGCCCTCGTCGGCCATGATTCAGGGTCTCCTGGGAATCGCCGAGCTGAGCACCCAGGAGGTCGAGCAGGGGCGCAAGGACCTGGCAACGGCCTTTCCCCTCATCGACGATCCGAATTTCAAACTCCAGGTTGGTCTGGACCTAGTAACCCTATATGCACAAAGCGAAGACCTGGATCTGGCGGCGGGGGTGTTGTCGCAGTTAAGAAAGTCGTATCCGAAAAATCCCGAAGTTCTCTACGCGGCATATCGGACCTATTCCGATCTCTCCACAGAAGCAAGGATTGCGCTTTCGCTCGCAGCGCCGGATTCCGCGCAGATGCACCAATTGCTGGCGCACGAAGAGATCAGGGAAGGCAATACGAACGGCGCCATCGCGCAGTTTCGCAAAGCGATTGCCATCGATCCGCACCTGCAGGATGTTCATTATGAGCTGGCCGAGGTCTTGAAGGCCGCACGCGACCCGGCCATCAAAAAAGAAGCGGTCGCGGAGTATAACATCGCCTTGCGGCAGAATCCTCAGGATGAGAAGTCGATTTTGAGCCTGGCGGAGATTGCCGAGGAGCAAGGAGATACTGAGCAGGCGTTTCGGGATTACTCGAAAGCGACGGAGTTAGAGCCCTCCGACGCGGTTGCAAAAGTGGGGCTGGCCAAAGCCCTGATCGCGATGAATGAGGGCGATAAAGCTCTGCCACTGCTCGAGGATGCGACGCGGCTGGACGCGACTATTCCCACCGCACACTATCTCCTAGGCACGCTGTATCGAAAGATGGGGCGCGTGGACGACGCCCGGCGTCAAGTGGAGCTTTACAAGCAATACGAGGATATGAAAGACAAACTTCGTCTGCTCTATAAGGATCTCCTCGTTCAGCCGAAGGAAATCCGCGCCGACGATCAGGATGACAAATAATTCCGGGTCACGAAGCAGCACGCATAGATCCAACGCGGGTGCGCCGTTTATCGAATACGGTGTGGGTCCTTTGCGTCTTGTGCCCGGCGCGTGCCGCGCGGGCGCAGACGGGCATGGGAACGCCAACTCCACTTTGCCACGGACATTCATCTTCGGGTGAATGAAAAACGCTGAATGGCGCAACTCCGCGCCACAGGATTCTTCATCTATCGGGCGGGAGAGATTTGAATAGTCCGGCGCCAATGGCCGGGCGTCACTTAGAACCTTTTGCTGCGAGTTGTCCCTCGGCTTGACGGGAAGCGTTCAGTTTCATATAGAGTGCGCGCTCACGTTCGCCATCTGCCTTGCGCCCTTCGCGAATATAAACATTGGCTAGTTGCCAGATGGCTTCGCGAAAGTCTGGCTCATCTTTGATCAAAGATTCGAAATCGCCGGCCGCTTCCGGTAATCGCCCCTGCGCAGCTTCAGTACTGGCAATCTCGAAGCGAACACCGGGATCACCGGGATGAAGTTCCAAAGCGTGCCGGAAGTATCTCATCGCCCCGGAATAATCGTGGATTTGCCGGAGCAGGAGACCCAGGTCCAGATTGGAGGTGAAGTCGTTAGGATCGAGTTGCAGCGCTTCCTCTAAAGCCTTCTGGCCGCCTACCTGGTCGCCGGATTTGAGAAGTGTCTTTCCATAGTAGGTGTACACCCCGGGAAGGTGCGGATTCAATTGGATCGCCTTTTGAAGATCGGCGCGGGCTCGGGTGTAATCGCCAGCCATATACTCTGTGGTGCCCATGAGCATTCGAGCTTCTGCTGAATCGCCGTTTCTGAGGATCCGGTCGATGAGTTCTTGCCCTTTTGCCGTCTGACCATCGCGCACCAAGGCTGTGCTCAGGAGGTAGGTGACAGCGTCGTTATCCGGATACGCGCTCTGAACCGGGGTGAGAAGGGTAATGACTTCCCGATTCTGCGCCAATCGCAGGTAACAGTCCGCGAGGAGCTCGATGACCTGCATATTTGCGGGCTGTTCAGCGTGGACTTGCTTCAGCGTGTCTCGAGCTTTTTCGAGATTGCCGCTCTTGTAATAAGACAGGGCGAGGTTGAGGCGGACTGTAGGGTCGGATTGGATGGCGAGAGCTTTTTCGTACTCGGCAATTGCTTCTGCGTATTGCCCTTCTCCTGCAAGCGCAGCGCCCAGGTTGGATCTGATCTCGAAGATGTTGGGATATTGTTTGACGAGCACGCGATAATCCCGGACCGCCTCCTCGAAGCGCCCCGCCTGCTGCGCTGCGAGGGCCTGCTGCATCAGTTGCTGCGGTGAATTCTGCGCCGGGCCGACCAAGGGCAGGCACAGCAGCACGGCGGCGATCCGGCTCATACGGCGAACCCCAAAATAACGATCCCCCCCGGTAGAGCCGGGGGGATCTTTCGATTGGATCAGAAGTAGTACTTGGCTGTCAATTCGACGATTCGATGCCCTTGTTTGAACGTGGTGTACCCAAAATTCGAGTTGGTTTGGGTGAAGGTGTCGGTTCCCACGGTCTGACCAGCGGCATTTACCGTCGTCCCCTGCACGAAACTCAGACCCAAATTATTGCTATTCGGGAAGGACCACAACGGGTGATTGAGGAAGTTCTGAGCTTCCGCGCGAACCTGCAGTTTATTCGATTCACGACTGCCAATCCGGAAGTTCTTGAAGATGCCCAGATCGGAGTTAAAGTAGGCTGGACCGTACTCGGCGGGCAGGAGAGCGGGGCCACCGGTTCCGACGGTTGTGGGCACAGCAAAGCAGTTGGGGTTGACAAATTGGTGAGCCTGGAGCCCTTCCTTGGGATCGCAGGTGACGAGCGGGCTCAACTGAAGGTCCGGGCTGCCAAAGATCGCCTGGTTGCCAATATAATTGGCGGCCGAGCCCGTGGTGGGCGTGCCGGGCATCACAGCGCCATTCAAATTCATGTTCCAGTCATAGCCCGCGTTCCCGGTCAAGTTGGCGCCGGACTGGAGGCTCGTGAGTCCCGAAATCTGCCATCCGTTGACCACCCCGCCCACCAGTTTGTTGTCATGAATCGGGCTGGGCAGGTTGAAGTTATACACGGCGTTGAATAGCTGGCGGCGATCCGCGGGCAGCGGTCCGTAGTTGGCTTGCAGGTTGAATGGGTTTAAGGTCGCGCCACAGAGGCCACCCAGCGTAGGCGCCGCGCAAGACACAATTCCCAGCGCTTTCGACCAGGTGTAATTCAGTTGCATGAGAATTTTTGCCGATTGGTGCGCCCACCTGACTTGAAGGGAGTTGTAATTGGAATAAGCATTGTTGACCACGGTGTTGATCTGGCCGTAACCGAGGTATGGCCGGAAGTTGTTGCCATTTGCCTGGCCGGGAACCGCAACCCCGTTTGCGGTCGATATAGTACCCAACGGGACGAGGTTGATGTCGCTGCCGTATCCGCCGCTAACCGGCAGATCGCGGCTTACATTGCCGATATAGGCCAAGGCCAGCAAGCCGGACCATGGAGTTCTTTGCTCGAGGGTGACATTCCAATCCTCGGTATACGGTTCGTCGCTGTCGGTGCTGCTGACCGGCGTGGGCGAGGAAACCACCGCAGTGGCGGGGACGACGTTCAACTGACTTTCGAGAAGCTGTTTCGGGACCCCGTTGACGCCAATGCTCGCGGGCGAAAGGCTGGTTGACTCTTCGTCCGCCGAGGTGTCAAGACCCGCGGTGAACTGGCCGGTGTGATAGAAGAAGTATCCCCAGCCGCCACGGAGCACCGTATTCCCATTGCCGTGGAAATCATAGGCGACGCCGATGCGTGGCTGATAGAAAAGGGCCCGCGTTGGGAAGCCTCCGAGAGGAACGGAGGAATCTTCCTTGTGCCACTTGAATCCGCAGAAGGGATAGGACAGCGCACAGGCGCCGCTATTCGCCGAGCTGTAGTCCGACGGCACAAAAATCGAATAGCCGAAACCCTCGTCGTCGACCCAGGGCTCAAAGTGCGTGAAACGGACGCCGTAATTGAGAGTCAGCCTCGGCTTCACAACCCAGGAGTCCTGAGCGAACGCTTCGACCGTATAATACGATTCCGCATCCAGACGATTGAAGTTGGTCTCCGAGTAGTCTTGAAGATTGCCGCCCAGTTCGTCGGCATAAGAATCGCCGTAGGTGAATAACGCGTTGCCGGAAGCTTCGAATTGCGCAGTGCCCTGGGTGTTGCTGCTGTCCGGCTGAGAGTTTTTGATCCACTCGTAAAACATGCCGGCGGCAAAGGTATGGGTGCGCCATACTTTGGTCACAGTGTCGGAAAAGCTCGGCATCCACTTATCCGCAAACAAGCCCTGGCTCGGACCGCCGAGATAAAAACCACCGTAATTGGCAAAGAAACCCGCTTCCTGTTGACTCGACCACTGGTCGCCGCCGAAATTCGGAATCATGTTCGTCGCAGGCTCGCCTTGGAACACCCTCGGATCGTTGTATCCCGCAGTTGTCGGATTCACTTTACTTGGGTCGGCGAAGACGTTGGGAAAGAGAATGCGGGTCCAGGCAAAGACTCCTTCGTTGGTCAACGTGGGACTGAATACGTGGGTGACGGTGGCAGCGATCGAGTCGGAGCGATTCCTTCCCAGGACGCTGGTCGGATAGGGCATCTGATCGACGGCATTCGACCCCCATAGCTCGATCGGGAAGGGTTGAATCTCAGTCTGCCAATTGTAGCGAGCCCAGATCTTGGTATTGTCGCTGAGGTCGTAGTCTCCCCGCACCAGCAACTGCGTATCGTTCTGGTTGAAGATCTCCGACTGTACGTAGTTAAAACCACCGTTCGCCACGGTGGGAGTGGCGTTGGGCGCCGGGTAGAACTTCATCAGCGCCTGCATGTTCGGGTCCATCAAATTAGCCGGCATTTGGCCGTTGGGCCAGCCATAGCACGCGGAACCGGGGGCGCACACCTGGTACTGTGTTGCCGGAGTTGTGCTCGTTCCATACCACGAAGGCCCCAACTGGGAGAGCGTGGCCGGCGAAAAGTCCCCGGTGAGCATGCTCGGCACCGGAACCGTGCCGGTTAATACGCCGGTGTCCAGCACCTGATAGAAATATTCAAAACCGCCAAAGAAGAAAAGCTTCTTGCGGCTCTTCAGGATCGGACCACCGACGTTTCCGCCTTCGTAATAGAATTTGTCGGCCGGCTTCGCCGCCCCAGTAGCATTGAAGTAAGAGTCGTTCGCATTCAGCACGGAATTGCGCGCGTTCATAAACGCTTCGCCGTGAAATTGCGAGCCGCCGGCTTTGGTCACCGTGGTGATGACCATCGGTCCCTTCTGCTCTTCCGCGCTGTAGTCGTCGCTCAGCACCCTGAACTCCTGGAGGAAATCGGAGTTCGGGTTCACCGGAGTGTCGCAGTTACAGCCGGGGTCGGAAACGTGGGCTCCGTCACTGACGATATCGAGCGTGTTTCCCGGCAGGCCGTCATAGGTGAAATTATTGTTGAGCGGGCTCTGGCTGCCGCCGTTTCCGTTGGCGTTGATGCCAATCACTTCGCCGGTATAGGCGGATTGATTGGAGACGCCGTTCTGGATGCCGAATCCCGGCATCATCTTGATAAATTCCGCGGCGTCGCTCCCGGTCTGGACGTAATTCTGGAGTTGCTCGGTGCTCAGAGTTTCTGTCTGTTCGCCCGTATTCACAGGGGTGAGAAGATCTCCCAGGGCGGTGATTTGCACAGTTTCACTTGTTGCGCCGATTTTCATGGCGATGTTGATGGTCCTGATTTCGCCGCCGCCCAACGCGAATCCCTGCTCCTGAAACGCCTGGAACCCCTCATGGCTGGCCGACAGGTTGTAGGTTCCCACGGGGACCGAAGCGAAGGTATAAAGGCCCTGTGCGTCTGCGACGGTTTGACGGGTACTTCCCGAAGCCGCATTTGTGAGCGTCACCTGGGCGCCCGCAATCACTGCGCCTGAAGGATCGCTGACAATTCCGGTTACGGTGGAAAAAATTGCCTGAGAAAACAACCAATGCCCACTAAACAAGAGCGCACACACGAGTAGTAAAGACCACTGCAGCTTCCGCGACATATCGACTGCCTCCGAAAATTTATTCCGGCGTCTTGCATCCGGAAGGTGAACAGAAAAGGGTGTTGACATCAACTCAAACGTTTTTGCCAGCACACCACGAACTGCGCCTTAAAATCTGAAACTGGGTATTTTTACCACCGGCGTGGATTGTTGTCAAGCAAATTGTGTAAACCGGTCTCAAACTTAAGATGGAGAAGGCCCTGTTTCAACTGTTTGAGAAGCCTCATGGCGGGAGCCGTGTGGGACTCCTCAGCCAGCGTGCATCGCAGGACACGAGCCAAGTGTGACGCGGCGGCGGCTATGGCGCCGGTGTGTTAGGATTCGACACTACCCGGCGAGGGGTATAGAATTCCGCCACAGCATCAATGCATGTTGTTCGATGTTTAAAGTAGATTCGCGGCGTTGGCGCGCGAGCGGATTGCAGTGCGTGGAGTTTTCTCTTGAGGAAAAAAACCGCCCGCCTCAAGCTGCTTCCCGTCAATCGCTCCGAATCCGCGTGAGGAGCGCAAGGATGAGAGGGATCGCAACTGTTAGTGTGCTATTGGCCGCGCTTCTGCTGGGCGCGAGGTTTCCGGCAGCGGCGCAGCAGCCCCCCGCAATCGGGGGGCAAACCGGGCAGGTGGCGTCGAGTCCCGGATGGTGGAACAATGCGGTCATTTATGAGATCTATCCGCGCAGTTTCCAAGATTCCAATAGCGATGGGATAGGGGATCTGAACGGGATTACTTCGCGGCTCGATTACCTTCAAAAGCTGGGTGTGAACGCCATTTGGCTGACGCCCATCTATCCTTCGCCGCAAGTGGATTTCGGCTACGATATCTCCGATTACGACACCATCGACCCTCAGTACGGCACGCTGGCGGACTTCAGCCGCCTGGTCACCGAGGCAAGGAAACGCCACATCGGCATCATCATGGACCTGGTGCTGAACCATACCTCTGACAAGCACCCGTGGTTTCTCGAGTCGCGCAGCTCGCGCACCAACCCCAAACGCGACTGGTATGTTTGGCGCGACGGCAAGATGGTGGACGGCAAGCTAGAACCGCCGAACAACTGGGAGTCGGTCTTTGGCCACTCCGCGTGGCAGTGGGACGCGAAGACCGGCCAATACTACTATCACCGCTTCTACATCCAGCAGCCGGACCTCAACTGGAACAATCCCCAGGTGCGAAAGGCCATGTATGACGTGGCGCGCTTGTGGATACGGCGCGGGGTGTCCGGTTTTCGCCTGGACGCCATTACTTCGCTGTTCGAAGACCCCTCGGACACCGACGAAGCCTATGTTCTAGGCCCAGACGGCAAACCGGTGATCAACGCTTACGGCGATAAGGAAGTGATGACGAACAAGACCGACAACCTGCCGGAAGTGCACGACGTGTTGCGCGAGCTACGCCGGGCGACGGACACAGCCAGCGGGCGCAGGGTGGTTCTGATTGGGGAAACCTACCTTGACTCCATCGGCGACCTTCGGAAGATGTATGGGGCGAACAATGACGAGCTGCAGCTCCCCATGGATATGCAAGTGGGCTTCATCAACAAATTCGACGTCGGGCTGTTCCGGCGGCGCATCAACCAGGCCGAAACCGGGCTCAACGGCGACGAACCGCTCTTGGTTTTTGACAATCACGACAATCCGCGGTGGGACCGCTACCAGACGGACGGGCAGGGAACCGCCGAATTTGGCTATGGTCCTCATCACGAGGACATCGGGCGGGTTATTGCGACAGTTCTTTTCGCTTCGCGCGATACGGCGATGATGTACTACGGCGACGAAATTGGGATGGTGACCACTCCGCCGACCCGCAAAGAGGACGTGCGAGATCCCATCGGAATTACGGGCTGGCCCAAAGAGAAGGGCCGGGACGGCGAGCGCACGCCAATGCAGTGGAGCGGGGGCCCCGACGCGGGCTTCTCCTCGGCAGGCGTGAAGAGCTGGCTGCCTATTCCGGCCAGCTATAAGAGGGTCAATGTAGCCGCGGAGGAGCGGGAACCGGATTCGATTTTGCACTGGTACGAGCAGATCATCGCGCTTAAGAAGCGCGACCCCGCCCTTCACGATGGCGAAGAGATCATGCTTAACGTCTCAGATGACCACGTGCTTTCCTGGCTGCGCAAAGCGCCCGATGGTGAAATGGTGGTGGTGGCCTGTAACTTTACCGCCGAGCCCCGGACAGTTCGCTTCAATTTGAGTGCGGAGGGTATTCAGGGAGGACGCGTCAAGACGCTACTGAAAGGCCCCGGCGCATCCGAACCAGGTTCGCTCGATCGGATTGAGTTGGGACCGTATGGCGTCTATATCGGCCGGGTTGGTTGAGATGTGCGAGCAGTGACGGAGCGGCGGCAGATTTTCCAGGTCGTGCGTGATGGCCTGAAGTTTCTCTTTTGCAGGGACCGTTGGATGGCATACCAAGGCGGACGCCGGGCGCGGTCATGCCCGGCGTTCGGACGCGAGAACGGGGAGAATGTGCCAAAGCAAGTCATCGCAGGAATCGATATCGGGGGGACCAAGACGGCAGTCTCACTCTCCACAAATCCTCCAGGCACGCTGGCGCGATTCGCCTTTCCTACTCATCCCGAAAAGGGTCCGGCTCACGCCATCGAAGCTATCATGGCCAACCTGCGCCACGCGCTCGCTGCCGAGGCAAAGACCTCGTTGCATGTGGCCGCCATCGGCATCAGTTGCGGCGGGCCGCTGGATGCCGATTTGGGTATCATTCAAAGCCCTCCGAATCTGAGAACCTGGGTGGATGTTCCCATCTGCCGCATCCTGAAGGCGGAATTTGACGCGCCCTGTTTTCTCGAGAACGACGCCAATGCCGGCGCGCTGGCTGAGTTGCGCTTCGGCGCCGGGCGGGGCGCCAAGGACCTTGTCTTTCTCACCATGGGCACCGGCCTGGGGGCCGGCCTCATCCTCAACGGTGAATTACAACGCGGCGCTTCCCAGTCCGCCGGCGAAATCGGCCATGTGCGCCTCACCCGTTCTGGGCCGGTTGGGCACGGAAGAGCCGGTACGGTGGAAGGCTGGGCCAGCGGCGGCGGCATGGCGCAGGTGGCGCGCATGTTCGTGAGGGCTGCGCGCGCGCGAGGCGAAACCACCCTGCTGGAGAGCATCGAAAATTTGACCGCCCGCGATGTGGCCGAGGCTGCGCGCAAGGGCGATCGGGTAGCTAGGGCAGTGGTAAAAAAGGTGGGAGAAAAACTTGGCGATGCACTTGCCATTCTGGTCGACGTGGTGAATCCCGAGTGCATCGTCATCGGCGGCTTGGCCTTGCGGTTTCAAGAGGAAATCCTGGGGCCTGCGCGCAAGCGCATGATGCGCGAAGCGCTATTTAGTTCGGCGCGCGCGTGCCGGGTGGTTCCGGCCGGCTTGGGCGAGAAGATTGGCGACGTGGCCGCATTGTGCGTGGCGCTCGACGGCCTCGCCAAAAGCGGCACGCCTTTTCATGACGCCGAAGAAACCGCCAGCGGAATTCAAGCAGCCCATATTTCCGGGTGATGCGCTGCTCGCACGGATGGCGGGGTTTCCGTGGAGAAGCGGATATTTAAGAGGCACGAGTATCAAAGACTGTCCTCCTTGTCCGGAAAGTCGAGCCGCCACTCTTCATTGAATTCCCTTCCTTTACGGCGGGTATGGTAGCTTTTGTTGACGGCGGTTCTCCTTTGCGAAGGTTTGGCAATTTCGATTCCCCGCATACACGGGTTGAATCGCCGACCAAATTTCAACGAGAGCCGGGATTCTTCGGACGCACTGGAATTGTGGGAGACGACTGCATGCGGAATTTTCTGTTGTTGGTAATGACTTTGGCGTTGGCGCCGGCCGCCATGCTCGCTGCACCATCTCTGGCGTCGCGCATCGGACACACGGATCCGAGCAGATACACCCGCAGCCGTTCGCATAACAGCGCGGGGGATATGGCGTGCGAATTGCTCGTTCCACCGTCCGCGCTGGACGTGAATTTGAACTTCATGCACCGCTGCGAGATTATGCCTGGTGGCGGTGTGGGTCATCATTTCCACAATACAAACGAGGAGATGTTCATCATCTTCGATGGGCAGGCGCAATTCACGATTGATGGGCGGACGTCAGTCCTGAAGGGAACGGTTGGCGCGCCTTGCCGAATGGGGCATTCGCACGCCATCTATAACCCCTCCGATAAGCCGGTCGAATTCATGAATATCAATGTCTCGATGGTAAAAGACCACTATGATGCATTCAATCTGAACGATCCGCGAATCGGCGTTCCCATCGATCCGATACCCGTCTTCATGACCATGCAACTCGATCGATCTCTTCTGCGCCCAGTGAAGAGCTTTCACGGCGGACAAGGTACGGTAGAATATCGGCGCGCGCTGGATCAGGATGTGTTCTTGACCAACTGGGCTTATGTCGATCATCTCCTGATTCCTCCGGGCGCCTCCGATGGGCTTCACTATCACAAGGGCGTGGAGGAAATCTATTACGTTCTGAACGGCGACGGCGAAGTCCGGGTTAACGATGAAACCGCGGAAATTCATCAAGGAGATGCGGTTCCGATCCGCATCAATGAAGCCCATTCTTTCACGGCCAACGGAAGATCGGACCTCGAGCTCATGATTGTTGGAATCGCCACACAGAAAGATGTTCTGGATACCGAGCTTGGACCTTTTCCGCATGGACACTAACAGGCCTCAGAGCCTTTGATTTCGCAGTGACCGTGCTGGCGCGGGGCGCTGCCCTCTTACGTTTCCGCTTAACTGTAGGAGATCCATACTGGCTCTGCCAGGAGAGATGCTTAAGGCGGAAACTGTCGCCATTCGTTTCCAGGGCATTGACGTGGCAGGTGAGCCGACGCTCCTCAGCCTCCAAAGCCGTCGCGCGCCAAGAGATCTTCAGGCCGACTGCGTTTGATGGAAACTATTTCATTATCTCGCAGCGGAGGGCAATCGCTTCGCGGTTTGTGTTTTTGACCGCAGTCACGAATTGCGAGTAGGGCTGATCTTCAATTTTCAGGAGTTCATAGTCTAAATTTTCGCCGTCGAAGCGTCCCTGTCTTGGCTCGTCACACCATTCTAACCATTGATATCCTACCGGCTCAGGCAAGCTCTCTAATTCTGTTACTTAGCTCTTATAGGGGCGGGCACGGTCCGGCATTTTGGGTCCGGCGCTCTGGTGTTGTGCAGGCCAGAGTTCTCAGCTCGAAAAGCGAATTCGGCCACGAGAATTGGCCGATGGGCATCTCTGTGTGTTCGACAGTTGGGCGTGGATCGAAACTGTCGATGTCCACCATACAACGTCGGCCACATGCGAAGCCTTCAGCACCGGATCCACGCCGCCTCAACCCGCTACCAAATCCACCATGCCGAATACTCAACACCTGATATGTTCCGTGTCTGGTTTCATGTTGTGCCTGAGCGGAGAAGCCGCGTATCACAAAGCTGACAGGGCCATCCAGGATGTCGTTGACCTGCTTGTCGCCGCCTGATGTCATGGAATCAAATGTTGAACTATTCTTATTTACGATTCTCGATCCAAGAATCTAACATTTTACCTGGGCAAAGGATTCGGGCCGATCAAGGACAATCGGGATGAGCAAAAGTTGTGATACTTCAGGATCGGGTAACGTGCGTACGCGAAGAAATGCGGCTTATTATGACTCACGTGTGGGAGCTCTCGCTATTCGCGCATTTTGCGTCTTTATCTTGGTGATGCTGCTCGGTCCCGGCTGGATAGGGGCAGTTGGTCAGGAGCAATCCGGCTCCAATCCGCAACTTGGTTCAAAGGAAGTGAATGAGCGGGTGGAGGCGCTGCTGAAGAAGATGACGCTCGATGAGAAGATCGGGCAGCTGGCGGAATTCTCAGCAGGCTTCGCGACCGGGCCGGGAAACCCCAACCTGAAGTACGACGAACTTGTGGAACACGAACAGGTGGGTGCGCTGGCCAACGTGGTGGGCGCGGAGGCAACCAATCACTATCAGCGCATTGCCGTGGAGAAAACGCGGCTGCACATCCCGCTGCTCTTCGGGCTGGATGTGATCCACGGACACAGGACAACCTTCCCGATTCCGCTGGCGATCGCGGCGAGCTGGGATCCGAAGGCCGCGGAGATTGTGGCGCGCACTGGCGCAGAGGAGGCGCGCGCGGACGGAATCAACTGGGTTTTCTCGCCGATGGTGGACATTGCGCGCGATCCGCGGTGGGGAAGGATGGTGGAGTCGAACGGGGAGGATCCGCACCTGGGGTCGGTAATGACACGCGCCTGGGTGAAGGGCTATCAGCAGGGCGATCTATCAAAGCCGGATTCGGTGGCGTCGTGCGTGAAGCACTATGCGGCCTACGGAGCGGCCATTGCGGGACGCGACTACAATGCCACGGACGTGAGTCAGATCACTCTAAGTCAGGTGTACCTGGTTCCTTATCACGCGGCGGTGAACGCCGGCGTCGCGACGGTGATGAGTTCGTTCAACTCGATTAACGGGATCCCAGCCAGCGCGGATCCGTTGACGCTGACGCAGATTCTGCGCAAGGAGTGGGGCTTTAACGGGTTTGTGGTGAGCGACTGGGATGCGGTGGCGGAACTGCTGAACCACGGCATCGGCGCAGACGGCGCGACGGCGGCGCGCAAGGCGCTGGAAGCTGGCGTGGACATGGACATGGAAGACAACCTCTATGGGACCACCCTCGCTTCGCAGGTGCGGTCGGGCAAGATTCCCGAAAGCGTGGTGGATGAAGCGGTGCGGCGCATTTTGCGAGTGAAGTTTGCGCTTGGGCTATTCGACGATCCGTACACGCCGGTGACTCCGCCGTACCTGGCGACGCCAGAGAAGCGAGAGTTGGCGCGCAAAGTGGCGGATGAAACCATGGTCCTGCTGAAGAACGATCCGGTGGAAGGCATGGGAGCGCTGCTGCCCCTGACGAAGAAAGCTAGAACTGTGGCATTGATCGGGCCGATGGCCGACGATGCGTTGGATATGGAAGGGGCATGGTCCGACCAGAGCAATCCCAAGGACGTGATCACGCTGCGGGCAGAGCTCGAGAAGCGGCTGGGCAACAGGCTGCTGTACGCCAAGGGATGTGGACTGGTCTCGGGCCAGGACGCGAACGTACTGAAGAGCATCGAGACGGGCACTCCGCTGGCGGAAGCGCTGCGGATGCCGCTGCCGGACGACGCCAAGGCGATTGCCGAGGCGGTGGGGACGGCGAAGAAGGCCGATCTGGCCATCGTCGCGCTGGGCGAGCCAACGAACTGGATGGAAGGGGAGGCCTCGAGCCGCGCGCACTTGGGTTTTACAGGATCGCAGGAGACGCTTCTGGAAGCGGTGGTGGCTACGGGCAAACCGGTGATCCTGCTGGTTCTGGCGGGCAGGCCATTCGTATTGAAGTGGGCGGCCGCGCATGTGCCCGCGATTCTTGAGGCATGGAGCCCAGGGATCGAGGCTGGACCCGCAGTCGCGGATGTGCTATTTGGGGACGTGAACCCTTCGGGCAAGCTACCTGTGAGTTTTCCGCGAGCTATCGGGCAGGAACCGCTGTATTACGCGCAGATGCCGACAGGCCGGCCAGCGCACGGCGAATTGAACCATATGCCCTGGAACGCTGACGAGAAGTTCATGTCGCGCTACATGGACGAGCAGAACTCGGCGCTGTTTCCTTTCGGGTGGGGACTGAGCTATACGCGGTTCCAGTTCTCAGTGCCGACGGTGATCCGAGCGGAGGTTCCGCTGGGTGAAGTTCTGGCTAATCCTAACCCGGCGTAGCCGGAACCAAAACCTGGCATTTTCCCGAAAGTTGGAGCCTTTGAAAAAATGCCGAAATCCCGCATGAATACTGACCGAAACGTACATCGCCAGAAATATTCTGCGCAAAATGTGCAGGATTCAAATGGATAGGTACTAATCCGGTGGCGATGGTGGGCGCGGATGTGACCAACACGGGCTCGGTGGCTGGGACTGAGGTGGTGCAGCTTTACATTCGCGACACCGCGGCCAGCGTGGAGCAGCCGGTGCGCGAATTGAAGGGCTTTACGCGCGTGACGCTGGCTCCGGGAGAAACGAAGCACGTGGAGTTTCCACTGGGATTTAACGAACTGAGCTTCTATAACGTCGATGTGAAGCGCACCGTGGAGCCGACAACTTATGACATCTGGATTGGAGGGGATTCGCTAGCGACGGCAGGGACAGAGCTTAGGATCGTCGAATAGACCGATACCTCCCAGCAAACTGCGCGATGAGTTTCTG
>JASHOC010000214.1 GCA_030041305.1 Acidobacteriaceae bacterium | reverse complement strand
AACCGCATCGCCCTCAACTTGCTCAAGCAAGATCGAACCTGCAAACTCGGCATCCATGGCAAGCGCCTACAGGCCGCCTGGGACCACAGCTACCTGCTCCACCTCCTCGGGGTGGAGAATTAAGATGCGTTTGCCCTGCCGACGCCCCTACCCGGTTTGGCCGGTCAATCGGAACTTGATATACTGTCGCTCAGTTGTTGCAGCGCACTGTTCGTGGACCCGCCCACCTCCACCGGCAACCCCGGTATCCGCGCAGGAAATTGCAACTCTCATCCTTGCACTGAGGCCAGGTAGCTCAGTGGTAGAGCGCGGCCCTGAAAAGGCCGGCGTCGGCGGTTCAATCCCGTCCCTGGCCACCACATTCTAAAGCACTTAGTGGTTGCCCTAATCCCTCAAATTAGGTCGCGGACACAATACGGACACATCCTGGACTGGAAATGTGTCCGCTTGTCGTTTCCTGAATCTCCTTCCTCGCCTCTTTCTCCGGCTGCAGCTTGCTCCAGATTTCGCGCAATACGCTTCCGGTCTTCATGATGTGTTTCTGCGCGAGCTTCGCATAGCTGAGGTTCGCCAAAACTCCATCAGGGCGCAAATGGAGCTGATTTCGGTTGCAGCGGGAGTGTTTTGTGACCGCAGATGTCCGCAAACCCGACGCAAATTGGGTTGCGAACAAGAACCAGGCACGGCTCGCCGCATCGCATCGTAGACGCGAACCAAAAATGTTCAATTCAACGGCTCAGGCGGCGAGATCGTATCGATGATGCAGGCCACCGAGCCTCAAGATGGACGCAACCTTGCTGCTCGCGCTCGTGTTTTCCGCTTCCTCGCGGCCGGCCGGAGTTTGCTTGCCTAAGCCAAGATGCGTCCGGTCCTCGTGGTAATAGCGGATGTACTCGTTCATCAGGCGTTTCAAATGGCGCTCGTTGAACACGATCACGTGGTCGAGCAGATCGCGGCGGCAACTGCCCACCCAGCGCTCGGCAACGCCGTTCTGCCAGGGGCTTTTGAAGGGAGTACGAATTGGTTTGGCGCCGAGACACTTCACGGTGTCCAGAACTTCGGTATTGAAGGTCGCATCCCGGTCGAAGATCAAATATCGTGGCGCAGAGTCGTAGGGGAAGGCCTCCCGGAGTTGCTGCGACACCCACCCGCTGGTCGGATGTCGGGTCATATCGCAATACAGTATGCGGCGGCGGCCGTGCGCAATGACGAAGAAGCAATACAACACACCGAAGGTCAATGTCGGCGCTGTGAAGAAATCCATCGTGGCGATGGCTTCGCGGTGGTTGCTCAGAAACGCTGCCCAACGCTTAGCCGGCTCTGTGTTCTTCGGGGCCTTCCGCATCCACCGCAGCACGGTCCGTTCCGAAATCTCGAAGCCCAGCATCTTCAACTCGCCGTGAAGGCGCGGCGCGCCCCAGGTAGGGTTCTCGGCAACCATGCGAAAGATCAGCGCGCGCAATTCCTTGCCGATAGGCTTCCTTCCGACAGGAACGCGCTTGCGCGAGATCCATTTCCAATACAGCTTGAACCCGGCGCGATGCCAACGAACGACCGTCTCCGGCTGCACCAGGATCAATGCGCGTCTCCATCCCGGCCAGAGTCGTCGAAGCAGCACCCAGAACAGTCTGTCTGGAGCGGCAAACCGCGGTTGAGGGTGGCGCCGTCTCAGAACCGCGAGTTGCTGCCGCAGAGCCGGGTTTTCCAAAAGAAGGTCACGACGAGAGTGAAGGAACTGAGAAGCAAGAACAAAAAGAAGCCTGACGAGGCGAACCATACAGACAATTTGACACGAGCGCCCGCCGCGTTTGGCTAACAACTCAACTGACTGATTCGAAAGCGGATCGCTATTTTGGCGAGCCAGCTGGCGCCCCGGCATGGAGCGAGAATTATTCCTTGGCTAAGATTGTGGCTGCACGCGCGGGCGCGGATCAGCCGGCCGCAGTGAAGCGTTTCCGATAGCGCGGGGAGACAGATTGGCAAGGCTCGCCCGTTGCGCCCTGGCCGTAGGCATCCGCAATATGCTTCAGCCCGTGGGCTGTCCTTTGCATTGATGTCGGAAGAGGGGCAGACCGCGACTCGACCATTTTAGATGTTCAGATCTGAGCCATTCCGCCGTCGACGCATATTTCGCTGCCATTCACGAAGGCGGAGTCATCGGACGCGAGAAACAGCGCGACTGTTGCGATCTCCTCCGAGCGTCCGAGTTCCTTGCGAGGAATTCCTGACCGGAAATGTTCCTTTGCTTCTGCAGGAAGGTTCGCCATAACATTCGTATCGATTGGCCCTGGGCTGAGCACATTCACACGAATTCTGCGCTCTGCAAGCTCGACTACCCAGGATCGCGCGAACGACCGCAGCGCCGCCTTGCTTCCGGCATAGACGCTCAGACCCGGCATACCCTTGAGGTGAGCGATCGACCCGTTCATGATGACCGATCCGCCGTCGCGCATCATGGGAAGCGCCTTCTGCACGGTAAACAGTGTGCCGCGGGTATTTAGAGAAAACATGGCGTCGAATTGCTCTTCGGTGATCGCCCCCAGCGGAGCACGGCCGCCATGGCCGGCGCTGGCAAACACTACATCGATATAGCCCTTCTCCCGCTTGACCGTTTCGAAGAGGCGGTCAAGATCGGCCAGATTCGCCGAGTCGCCCTGTACTCCGGTCACATTTCGCCCAATTGTCTTGACTGCTTCGTCCAGATTCTGCTGCCTGCGCCCGGTGATGAACACGTACGCTCCCTCTTCGACAAACAGCCTTGCCGAGGCCAGCGCCATCCCGGAGGTTGCTCCGGTGATCACCGAAACTTTTCCCTCCAGCTTACCCATCAATGCTCTCCTTCCTGCTCCGCTTAAAGACTGTTGAATTCTGATTCGCTCACAAGGAACGTTCGGTTGAACTTTCGATCATGCGATCGAGAATCGGTTCCCTTTTTCAGCAAAGGCCTCGTCCGCCTACATCCAGATCTCGCCGTCGCATCATTGGAGACTTCACCTGCATTTTGGTTACAACGCATGAAGGCGCGCAGTAACTTTTCAGAAGGTCACGCATCAGACGAAGGACGTATTATTCGGCCTGAGGTGGTTCAGTGCAGGTTCGTTCGATGCTCGCCTACTCGTTCTTGATTTTTGCCGCCGGACTTCTTCCGCACTTCATCAACGCCCAGAACATGGGCCTGGAGAGGCCGAGTTCGGTTGTCATTGTGGAACTCTTTACGTCGGAAGGATGTTCAAGCTGTCCTCCTGCCGATGCCTTGTTGCGCCAGATCAATCTGAAGCAAACAAACGCCGGACAGCTGATGGTCGGCATCAGTGAGCATGTCACTTACTGGAACGATCTCGGGTGGAAGGATCCGTTTTCATCCGCGGAATTTACCGACAGACAGAACGTCTACGCGTCGCGTCTGTCTCCTGAGGGTCCCTATACACCACAAATGGTTGTGAATGGACGCGAACAGTTCGTTGGGGGCGATGCCGACGCACTTCAGAAGGCTCTCCGCGATGAAGCGCAGCGGACGCATCTGGACGTGACCATACTCTCTTCGAGACTCTCGTCGTCGGGATTGGATGTGAAGTTTTCCGTTGCAGGAGAGACGGCGAGACCGCTCGATATCATCGCAGTTGTGACCGATGATGCCGACCGGTCCAACGTGCTTCGAGGGGAAAAACGGTGGGCGGCTGCTTCAGCACGTCTCAGTGGCGCGTTTGCTGGTGCGCGTCGCCACGATCAGGGGCGCTGCGCAACAATCTGTTCACATCGCGCTCCCCGACGGACTGCAACTCGACGGTGGTTCCAGTCATCACCTGATTCTGTTCGTTCAGGAGCAACATCAGGGCACAATTGAAGGCGCAGCCACGACCCCACTATAGAATTCCACGGACCGGCTTCTGGAACTAGCGTGAGAAGTGTTGTAACTTTTCCGCCGGTCGCGGGTCACACGGGCATCCCATATTAGAACCTATCCATTTGAATTCTGCACACTTTGCGCAGAAAATGTTTCGACCTATGCATGATCGTCAATGTTCATGGGCCTTTGATGGCATTGTCGGCAGGGTTCAAACTTTTGATGTTATGCCCTTTTGGGTTCCGGCTACGCCGGGTTAGGAGTGACTCTGCATGGAAATCCCGTCTTTCAGATCCCACAAGCGGCACCGGCTGGTGAAACTTCAACTCAGCAAACCGGCATTATTGGGTCTCGCTGTCATTTGCGCTCTCTCGGTCGCAGTTCGCTTGTACGCGAAAACTCCCGCGATCGGCGTCAAAGCTCCCGACTTCGCACTTTCGACACCGACAGGCAAAGCCGTCCGGATGTCACAGGTACAGCGAGGGCATGAGCTTATTCTCGTTATCTTGAGGGGCCTTCCCGGCTATCAGTGCCCCTACTGTGTGCGGCAGGTTCATGACTTCATCGACCATGCCTCAGAATTCAGGGCAAAGAATACCAGGGTCCTCCTTGTCTACCCTGGGCCGCCGGCCAATCTCGACCAGCACGCCAAAGATTTTCTGGCCAAACAGGCAGAGCTGCCTGCGAACATCTATCTCGTGACAGACCCGGATTACAAGGCGACCAATCTGTACGGGCTGCGCTGGGACGCGCCCCATGAGACAGCGTATCCGTCGACGTTCATCCTCGACAGACAAGGGGTGATCGTTTTCGAGAAAATCAGCCACACGCATGGCGATCGGTTGTCGGCGCAGGACGCACTGGAGCACCTTTCAACCATGTAGGTGCTTGTGAGGCTGCGATGAGGTGACCCTCGCCGCAGCCTTGTTTTCCTAGGGCACACAGGGCTCAACTCATGCCACTCCTTCGAAAATCACTTCTCGTGGCCGTTTCGGCTTTCTTTGCTGCCCACTCTACGGCTTTCGCTCAACTGCGCGAACTGGGAACCGGTGCGCCGGGACCAGTCAAGGCGCAGCACGTAACGGCGGAGCTGATCTCCGATTCCGGGACCATCACCCCGGGGAACTACAACCCGCGTGGCCTTGTCTCTGACGCTCGAACCGGGATGGCACGTTTACTGGGTTTATGCCGGTGACGCGGGCTTGCCGCCCACGGTGATCTGGTCGCTGCCGCGGGTGGTTGTTGCGGGCCCAATGCAGTATCCTGCCCCCTCTCGTCTTCCAGTTAGCCCGTTGATGGATTATGGCTATCAAGACGTGGCTGTCTATCCGTTCGACTTGACGGCGGCACAGAACCTCAGGCTCGGCAATGCAAAACTGACGGCGCATGTTCAGTGGCTTGTGTGCAGAGAGATATGCATCCCAGGAAAGGCATATCTGGGGCTCGACCTCCGTGTGGTTCGGAAGGCATCCGAAGAGACCAATAAGCTGATCGGCGCCGCAGTGAATGCCGAGCCGGTGAGATTGCCGAGTTCCGCAACGATTGGCGTTACCGGCTCCCGCGATCACCTTACCCTCAACATCATCACAGGGAATAGAGAAAGCACCGCAGAATATTACCCCCTCGACGACGATACGATTCGCAATGCCGCGAAACAAGTGGTGGAGCCCACGCCCGACGGCGTAAAGCTCGTGGTGGAACGAGCGGATATCTCAGATAAGTTGCCGGCCAGGCTTAAAGGCGTCCTGGAACTGAGCGGCGGACGATCCTATACCTTCGACTTTCCCGTGGAGGCGCTCGCCGCGCGTGCAGATTCCAGCGACGACTCTGGTTTTGCCCTCGCCGTCATGCTCGCCTTCGCCGGAGGAATGATTCTGAACCTCATGCCGTGCGTCTTTCCGGTCCTCTTCCTCAAAGCCCTTGCCCTCATTGGCAATTCCGGCGAAAGCAGGGCGCGGCAGCGAAGGCATGGACTGGCGTATACGATGGGCATTCTTTGCTCGTTCTGGGGCATCGTAGCGGTACTGCTCGCACTCCGATCCTTGGGCAAGCAGGCAGGCTGGGGTTTCCAACTCCAGTCCCCCGGATTCGTGATCGGGATGATCTTTCTTCTGTTCCTGATGGCGCTCTCGCTTGCGGGCATGTTCGATTTTGGGTTGACCCTGACAAGTGCGGGCGAAGGCCTCGCCCGCAAGGGCGGTTACGCGGGCTCCTTTTTCACAGGGGTGTTGGCGACGGTGGTAGCCACGCCCTGCACGGCTCCACTGATGGGGGCGGCTATTGGTTTCGCGCTGTCCCAGAATGCGGCTGTTGCTTTTGCAGTGTTCACCGCTCTTGCGCTCGCCCTTGCTCTCCCTTACGCCGCTCTGACGATCGTTCCGGGCTGGGCGGGATGGCTGCCGCGGCCGGGCCGCTGGATGGAGACCTTGAAACAACTTACGTCCATCCCCCTGTTTCTCACGGTTGTATGGCTCATCTGGGTTTATGGTCATCTCAGCAGTGGAGCTCCAGCGGACAGCGTTGACCATATCGCCCGCCTGTTGGTCGGGCTCGTCGGCCTGGCAATCGCTGGATGGACCTTGGGGCACTGGCCTGCTCGTCGTTGGGGTTATCTTGCCGCGGGCATTACCGTGGCTGCAGCTTTGGCTGCTCCTCTGAGCGCATCCCATTCCGACCGCCTTCAGTGGCTGCCTTTCTCCGAGGCCGCGCTCGATGCGGCGCAAGACAAGGGGAAGCCCGTGTTTGTGGATTTCACCGCAGCATGGTGTCTTTCCTGTCAGGTGAATGAAAAGGCGGTTCTCGAGGATAAAGGCGTCGAGCAACAACTCATTCGCGGGCGTTACGTCCTGCTGCGCGCCGACTGGACTCGATACGACCCTGCGATTACTGCCGCGTTGCGTGGAGTTGGCCGAAGCGGCGTGCCGACGTACGTCGTTTTTTCGGGGACAGCGGGCGGCACACCCCACGTGCTGCCCGAGTTCCTGACGCGCAGCATAGTGCTGAACGCGATTCGGCAAACAGGATCGTAGCGGGATAATGGACGGGGGCAGTTCCGCCCAATTTGAAGGGTGGGAAAATAAGATGACGGTACAGGAACAGAAAGCTGCCGATATTGCCGGCACTATTCGATTTGTGCTCGAGATCGACAAACTGAAGGGTGTCGTACGAAAGGTGCGGCCGGTCGGTGAAGATCGTTACGAGAATACGGCCGAACACAGCTGGCAGATTGCGTTGTTCGCCTCTTCGCTGGCTCAGACCCTGGAACTCGCCATCGACGTGAACCGAGCGGTGGCGATGCTGCTCGTTCACGATGTTGGCGAAATCGATGCGGGAGACAAGTTTGTATTCGCTCAGGACGGATGGGGGGACCAAAAGGCGGCAGAACTCAGGGCGGTCGAACGAATCACCGGCCTCGCTCCCGACAGGACCTCCGGGTTCCTGCTCGGTTTATGGAAGGAGTTCGATGCTGGGGAGACTGCAGAAGCCCGTTTTGCAAAAGCAATCGACCGCTGTATGCCGGTCCTCCTGAATCTCAGCAATAGTGGCGGAAGCTGGCTCGAGAATGGAGTCTCTTACGAACGAGTCATAGGACGCGTCGGGCCTGAAGTGGAGAGCGGGTGCCCTGGGCTATGGATCTATCTGCGCAAACAACTGGAGGAGGCGCGGCGCAAAGGGTATTTTGCGCCGCAGATGCAGCAACAATTGTGAGGCGTCTAAACATTTGAATTGCTTCGTTAGTCTTTGAACAGATGGCTGGGTGGGTGATCGCCGCTCCCGCTCTCATGGCCGCTGCAATTGTCGCCGTTTCAGAGAGCATTTTGTCTGTCGCACCTGCGGCGCGGGCAGCCTTGACGTGCAAATCGATACAGTAGGGGCACTGTGTCTTAAGTGCGACGCATACAGCCAAAAGCTGCCTGTGCAGCACATCGATGGATCCCGGAGCAAACGTCGCTTTATCGAAGGCCCAAAATGCCTTCATCGCTTCAGCATTGTTTTCGTCGAGGCGCTTTAGTTTGCCAAGATTCTTGATGTCATACATTGCATTTTCTGCTGTCTCATTTGGTTAATCGGCTTTCTCTCGCCGGACAACTTCGGCTCTGCAGCAAGGGTAAGCACCCGATCTTGTGCTGGCTTGCTCTCTTCATCCTTCATCCGCTGCGCGCTCACCTTCTCAGTGAGAGCCCGTGCAAGCCAGGTGGTTAGAAGCTGCATGAATGCAGATCGTCCACAGAAAAAATGGCGAACTTCGTAGCTTTCCTTAGGTCCTCGCGTTCCAATGCCAAGCCGGAAGCTGTGTGCCTCTTCCCCTCCGGCACTTCAATCGGCACCCCGAGAACCAGTGCGCCGTTCTTGGCGCATTCTATGCAGGGTATTACCCTGGAAGCAGTCTCACAGATGCCTCAACAGGATCAACAGGCGGCCGAGCTGGACCATGCCCAGGAAGTTGGTGGCGTAATGTTCGCAGCGAGAGGTTAGGCGGCGGAAGTTCTTAAGTCAGGTGAACAGCCGCTCGATCTTCCAGCTGCACAGGTAACGTCGCAGCGGTCTGCCGTCCTGGGTTCTACTTCGCTTGCGTCGGTCGGGTGCGATCATCTCGATGCCGTGTTGGTCGCGGGGCCCCGTCATCGCCACAGCGCGATCATTTGTCGTGCCATTCCGGGCAGGTCCGGAGCGATTACTTGGGGTTGTGGCAGCCCTTCATGGGCAACGGCGCGTTCCCCGGCCGCATGAGCAGGCCCGCGGCGAATCCCACGCTCTGCGCGCCAAGCGTATCCCAGGGATGTGCCGCAACCAGACAAAGATCTGGCGGTTCTCGCTCGAGGGATTTAACAACCAACTGGTAAACCTCTGCGGCTGGCTTGAACCTGCGGACACTATCAACGCTGAACTGGCGCTCGAAGAAATCTGCAAGCCCGGCACGCTCTACCGCACTACCGTCTTTGTCCGGCGGCGAGTTTGTGAGCGTCACCAGCCGAAAGCCGGCCTCCCTCAGCATCTCCAATCCTTCGGGCACATCCGAGTGGGCCGGCATCAATAGCAGCCTCGCCGTCAACTCCTCCAAATCCGCCTTGGTTATAGGGGAGTCATAAATGCTGCCCAGCATTTCAAGAACGCCTCGCCCGAGGGCAAAGAACGTCTCGTAATAGCCGGTAAGAGTCATCGCATTTGAGTAGAGGATCAGCTGATTGAACCATTCCCGCAGCGTCTTTCCGTCGCCAAACAGCCTCTCAAAAAGCGGCGCCAGCGATTCCATGTCAATCAGCGTTTGGTTGACATCAAATACGATGATGGAAGGGGGCTTCATCTGCTCGCCAGTTTCTCTCTCCACAACATTTCGATGCGTGGCCACTGCGACGATGAGCCGCCTCAGGGACGAAGCGTCTTGCTGGCCAGGATCGTGCCCTGCTCGACCTGAGGCGGCGCGGAGAAGAGTTCCTCGGCCCTCGCAAACAGCGCGCGAGCGATCTCGCCCTTCAGATGAGCGTCTCGGCCCGCGGCGTCGGGGAACGTGTCAAAAATGGCGAATCGCGCCGGCCCCAATTTGACGGCAAACCAACTGAGTGTTCCTGGCTCCTGGAGCGCCAGAGCGCGTGCGGATTTGAGAAACTCCTCTACCTCGTTCTCTTTTCCGGGTCTGGCCTGCAAAACCGCCAAAATTGCGAACTGATCCATCGAGCCCCTCCTGTGACATTAGAAACGCCGAGCGGCGAAAAGTTACAGAAATGCCAGGGAAGCCGGCGCACCGAATCCCCATACAAGATCCCCATACATTCCGTCAGATGTGACCTGATCGCTGTGCCTGACTATCCCGGACCGCACGCGGCCTTCTGGATGTTTTTGGGGAGCCTCGCTCAACTGGTCGGTGTTGGCGATTTGTTTCATCTTCCTGGCGGCCGGCTTCCCGGAAGAAGTGGCTTCAGTGCGCCGCATGATTTCTACAGGACGTTGCTCTGCAACACGCGCTGTGTAACCCTTTCTGCCGATACGGGTCTCATCGGAAACCGGCCTTTGGAGTGCGCTGCAAGCCTGGGCGCTCCCGGCCAACTTCACCTATCGGAGTTGAATCGTGATGAGAAGTCTGAGGTTACCCTACGTGTTGTCCCTCGCCGCGGCCACTGTTCTGGTCGTAGCACCGCACCGCTCTGCTGCGCAGGACGGGAGCGGCGCTGTTTTTGCCATGACGAATGCCGCTTCCAATAACCAGATCGAAACATACACCCGCCGCGACGACGGCTCGCTCGATTTTGCCGGGGCATTCAGCACCGGCGGCAATGGCAGCGGCGGCGCCCTCGATCCGCTGCACTCGCAGGGATCGCTCACGCTGAGCACAAACCATCACCTGCTGTTCGCCGTGAACGCGGGCAGCGGAACCGTTTCGTCGTTCGCCGTAAACGGCGCCACGCTCAGCCTGCTTGATACTGTCTCCACCGGAGGTGGTTTCCCTGTTTCAGTTACTCAGGCCGGGAGTCTGGTTTATGTCCTCAATCAAGGGGGCAATGGCAGCGTTAGCGGTTTCCGTCTCCTCAACAATGGCCATCTGGTTGCCATTCCGAACTCGACGCACTATCTCAGCGGGTCAGACACCGCGCCGAGGACTGTTGTTCTCAGCCCCAACTACCAGTTTCTGATTGTCACCGAGAATGCGACTAATAAGATCGATGTGTTTCACGTCTTTCCGAATGGGACTCTCTCGAATCCGGTGGTTAACGACAGCGCCGGCGCAGGCCCCTTCGCTGC
This sequence comes from Acidobacteriaceae bacterium, assembly GCA_030041305.1. Lineage (GTDB taxonomy): Bacteria > Acidobacteriota > Terriglobia > Terriglobales > Acidobacteriaceae > Telmatobacter. The sequence continues at coordinate 3,282 of JASHOC010000214.1, read as the reverse complement.
GGTGTTTGCTCCCGGCGGAGCCCTGATTGTGGCCAATGCGGGGTCCAATACGATTTCGTCGTATCAGCTCGACGTGAACGGATCTCTCCGCACCGTCTCGAACGCTCTGCCCACAAACGGCCAAGCCAGTTGCTGGGACGTGATCGCCCGGAATGGTCACTCTGTCTACACGGACAACCCCGGCGATTCGACGCTCTCGGGGTTCAACATCGGGCGAAGCGGCGAACTCACTCCTATTGGTGATGCCGTCGTTGGCCAAGATCCCACCGGTAGCACAAACATCGACATGGCGGCCAGCTATGACGGCCGCTACGTGTATACCCTAACCCGGCGTAGCCGGAACCCAAAAGGGCATAACATCAAAAGTTTGAACCCTGCCGACAATGCCATCAAAGGCCCATGAACATTGACGATCATGCATAGGTCGAAACATTTTCTGCGCAAAGTGTGCAGAATTCAAATGGATAGGTTCTAAATGCCGCCATCGGCGCCATCGGCATGTTCTCGGTTCAGGACGATGGAGGACTGGTCAACCTTGGGCAGCAGGATGGCCTGCCGGCATCCGCGGGCATTAACGGCATCGCCGCTTACTAATCGTTCGCCAGGGCGTTCTGCCCGGGGCACCCCGGCCATTTCAGCGCAATCAGTTCCATCTGTTTTCGACGCGATCGGGTCCCTCCGTCCGGAGTCACTTCGATACACTGAAGAGGCAATGCCCGAACAGGAGCAGGAAGCTAATCTGGCGGAGTCGAAGCACGGTGAGCGCCGCGGTCTTGCGGTTGGCCTCGCCAGTTTGTTTTTTGTCCTTCTGCAAAGCGCGTGTACCGCATTCTTCGCCATCAGCGGTTTGCGGCTGCTCATTGGCTTAGGCTCGCTTGCCGCAGCGACCGCGGGACTCAATTTTCTGGCTGCGCTGCATTTCGAGGCGCTTCGCATCCCCATGGAGATGGTTGCAATCGCCGGCTCGGTCGTGAATCTGCTTGCCGTCTGGCGCGTCCGAAGGCTGCGCGCACGGCCCTCATCTCAGTGGAGAATGAAGCCAGCCACCCAAAAGCAGCTGCGCTCGGAGTCATGGCAGATCGCGTTGGCAATTGTCACTTTGCTGCTTGTTGCAGTGGAATGGGGATTCCACATCTATCTCCACGGCGCCGTCTAATCCTGATCCTGTCTGGGCTTTTCCGGGCGGCGGCTGTTCGAGGCGCGAATTTCCCGCGCCAGCCGCGCGTGCAGGCGCTCGCTGTATCCGGCAGGCAGCTCGAAGACGCGATCGTCGGCGGTCAGGATGAGAATGTTGCGCGTCGAGTCGAGAATGGCGGAGCAGATTTCGCAATTCTCCAGGTGCTTCTGCACCTGCTCCTTTATTTCCGCGGGCAGCGAATCGTCGAGGAATTCGGAGATGTAGTCCCAGACGTGCTTGCATTCTAGTGCCATGAGAGCCACCTCCCTTTCTTCGGACTCGCCAGCTTCAGTTTAGGCGCCAGATCCTTTTGCAGCATGATACGGGCCCGGTGGAGTCGTACCTTCACCGAAGAGATACTGATGGACAGCGCGCTGGCTGTCTCTTCGATGCTGAGTTCTTCGATGTCGCGCAGAACGAAAACCTCACGGTAAATTGGCGAAAGCTCTTCGATCGCCTTCTGAAGGAGCGCTCGCAATTCGCGCCGCTCCAGCGCTTCAGAGGGAATCTCCCGCCAGTCCCGTAGGAGAGCCGGCGAAACTTTGCCCCCTTCCTCGGGGGGCTCGTCGAGCGACTCCATCCGGACCGTGTTCTGGCGCCGCAGCCGTCTTCGCGCTTCGTTCAGCGCGATGCTGACCAGCCAGGTGCTGAACTTCGACTCCCCGCGAAAATTCCCAAGATCGCGAAATGCTCTGAGAAAGGCCTCCTGCGCTACATCCTCCGCCTCCGCCTCGTTTTTCACAAAGGACAGCGCCATGCGGTAGACGCTGAATTCGTAGGGCTGGATGAGTCTGTGATACAGGTCGCTGTCGCCCGCCAGAATGGCGGCTATCATCTGCGCCTCGTCCCGCTCCATAGGCCTGGCGTGAGCTACGCTCAAAACACCTTCCTCCAGCGTTTTCCGATCGCGGCATCCAGAAAAAAGAAGCCCGCTCCGAAGATCAGAACCAGCAGCGAAGCAAAAAGAAAGTGTACAGGTCCGCCCCGTAGAACTTCCCGGGATCCGAGAAGACCGAGACCAGCTCCACAGGATTGGCGGTCCAGTAGGCAACGAACATGTTACCTGCTAGCAGAAATCCGGTCGGCCGGGAAGCCGGCCCCGCGATCAAGGCCAGTTCGCCTACGCATTTCAGGCCCGAGGCAATGTGGGCATTCAAGCCGGGGAGGGGAATGCTCAGGCTCCTGAAGAACTCCGCGATCTGCGCCAAATGATGCAGCGTGCTCCGCCCCGTCTGTGCAAATTGCCATCCCCAGTACAGCCGTACGGCCAGCAGAAACGGCGACTGAAGGGACGTACCCGCGCTGCAGAAGCCTTCGTACATCCGCACTGGCCAGCTTACCGACTTCACCTGTTTCCCGGTAGGAATTGCTGTTACAGAGCTCATGGCATAACCCACCTGCACGAGTTTGACGGCGCCCATTGGAGTAGCGAGCCCGTAAATAGTTACAATCGTCAGCGATCCATCGATCAGCGCCCGAATCATCATCCTGCCGGATAACCCGAATACATCAGTGGCTACGCTGGAAAGCTTAATGTTGGCAGATTCTAGCACCTTAAGCAGGCGGTTCCTCTCTGACGCCTGGCTTTCAACCAGCTTGCGACGATAGCGTGTCAAGTCGCGCAGTTCTCGGATGGGTGGAGGCGGAACGAAGCTCTTCCGTAGAAGCCCATGGCACAACAAATCAGCAATCCACTCAGCGTCCCTCACATCCGTCTTTCTTCCCGGCACTTTCTTGATGTGCTGTGCATTGGCTACCACAATTTCGAACGAACCTTCTAGGATGGCGTAGATCGGCTTCCAGTACACACCCGTGCTTTCCATCGCGACATGAGTACATCCTGCCGACACCAGCCAATCTTGAAGGTTTATCAGCTCCCGTGTTGTGGTGCCGAAAGTACGCATTTCTTTCTTCGCCTTTCGGCTAGATGTCTCCTTCAACAAACAAGCGACAACAGTTGCCTGATGCACGTCCAGACCGCACCCGCACAAGATCTGAATCTCCATATGCTCTCCCCCTCACGGGACGACTGGTACGCCGCAGGTCGTATGAAGCTCCTGTCATGCGTCCTTCCCTCAATGGGGGTGCGACAAACTGTGGTGCCT
>JASHOC010000213.1 GCA_030041305.1 Acidobacteriaceae bacterium | reverse complement strand
CGCCGGCGGCGCCGCCTCCGCCACCGCTGGCCGGGGCGGCGCCGCAGTTCACTCCGGCGGCTTTCGCGTTTCCCATCCCGCCCACGCCCGCGCCGCCTCCGCCCGCGACGCCCCAGCCTCCGAGCAACCCGCTGCAGAAGTATCTGCCGCTGATCCTGGTGCTGAATGCATTCCTGATGATGGCGGTGGTGTTGATTCTCATCTTCGTGCTGCACCACAAGTGACGCGTCACGCCGGATTCGCGAACAGGAAGATCAGCTCCATATCGGGATTGGTAATTTCGGCGGGCATGTAGACGGCGAAGTTGCGCGCGCGGACCACCGCTTCCCACACCGGGCCGCTCGGGTCCAGGCTGAAGTACTGGTAGCGCAACTTGACCGGAATGGCGCGCGGCGGAATAGGGAAATGGGTGAGCTTCAAGCCAGGCAGCGCCTGGCGGATGAGCTGCTCGATATGCGTGGCGGAGCAGGCCTTGGCCAGGGCGGGGAGGCGGGCAATGAGATCGGCTTCGCGCAAATCCGAAGAGACAGCCAGGTACGGGCGCGAGTTTTCGAAATAGCGATCCTTGTCGATGGCGGTGGCGTAGATGGAGTCGCGCAACGGCTTGAGAGGCAGGGCCACAAAATTGCTGGGAACCACAGTCTCCAAGAGTTCCGCGATGGTGGCGTCGAGAGCCATAAAACAAGCGCCCAGGTTTTCGTGCTCATAGGTGGGCAAATCGCGCGGCTCGATTTTTGGAGAGAAGGTGGTGAGCGCTCCGGCCAGGGAGAGCATATGGAGAAAAAGCGCCTCAGGATGAACGTGCGAGGCTTCGAGCATGTGGCGGGACAGGGGAAGGTGAACGTTGATGGTGTAGAGAAGCCAGAAATTGGCGATGTCGGAAGCGCTGAAGTCGGCCAGCGACTGATTCCGCTGGCGACGCGAACCAGCCAATTGGCTGCTGCGCGAGACCAGAGTTTCAATCTGGCCGCGTAGAATGCCGGTGAGCAACTCGTTGTCCTTGATGTTTACCAGCGGAGGCACGAACTTAGGGTCGTGACGGTAGGCGCCGGATTCGGTGCGCTCGATTTGCGCGACGGGAAGCAGGACTGTCCCCTCGAGGTTTTCGCCTTCGGCGAGAATCTGGAGGTTCTTGCGGGCCAGGGAGACGGGTTTTTCCAGCCCCGAACTGTTTTCGTCGCGCAACATTTGCAATTCCGCATAAAATCGGGTGCTGGCGCCCGAATGCTGTAGCGCGACGTTCACGCCGCCCGGCCGGTCCTGGGGAACGGCGAGAAAAAACGCGCAAGCGCTTCTGCCTTCGGCGAAGCACTCATCGAGGGTGCGCGAGGCGGGCGGCGCGTCCGATGCGGGCAAGTCGAACATGAGACCGTCAGGAAAGATGCCCGCGGCCTCAATGAGGCTGAGCCGGCCTTGGCTGAGTCCGGCCGCGTCGATCTGCAGGGAGGCAAAACCCCAGTTGCGGAATGACAGGGCGCCGGTGAGGAAGCGCAGCGTATCTTCAAAAAAACGGTCCTGGGCCTGCAGATGCTGCGGGGAGAGAAAGACCCCCTTGGACCAAACCACCGGCTGTAACTGTCGCATGCCCCGATCTCCTGTGGACTCGGTAGAAGTACTCGCGCCGACGGCGCACGCTCGAAAAAAAAACAGTCTCTAAGGGGTGGAGTATACACCCGGGCCGCGCGCTGGAAGAGGGTGAATCCAAGACGCGCAAAGGCTTCAAGACCTCGGTGCGAGCTTCAGGCCGCGGACCTGCTGACGGCGAGGACAAAATTCGCTCAAAGTGCGCATGAGAAGGCGCGCGAAGTGAGGAGTAATGTGAAAAGAATTGCGAAGGGGCTTGACACAGGACGCTACTCGGGAAATAATCAAACCGCTTCTACAACCTGCGCAAAGACGATCCCTAGAGTTGCGCGTCTCTGCGCCGATGTTACGGTCGACCAAGGGAATCATAGCGCGTTTTCCGGTTGAAGCCCGCCCCAAGCGCGGCTTCTTCCGAATGGAGTGCGCACGAATGTGGCGCACATGGGGTCTCCGGGGGGGAAAATGGCTAAAGAAAGCACACAGCACAAGCTTGATCGCGTCCGTTCGCCACGCGTGCATATCACCTACGACGTCGAGATCGGCGACGCCATTGAACTGAAGGAACTGCCCTTTGTCATGGGCGTTCTGGGAGATTTGACCGGGCAACCGGAGCAGCCGCTCGCGGCGCTGAAGGACCGCAAGTTCGTCGAGATCAATCCGGACAACTTCGACACGGTGTTGAAAGGGATGCAGCCGCACCTTGCGTTTGCCGTCGAAAACAAGCTGAGCGACGATCCGAACGCAGGGCAAATCAAAGTGAACTTGAAGTTTGAAAGTATGGACGATTTCAGCCCCGAGAACGTGGCCAAGCAGGTAGGTCCGCTCAAGGAGCTGCTCGATCTGCGCACTCGGCTCTCCGATCTTCGCGGAAGCCTGCAGGGCAATGACAAGCTCGATGAAGCGTTGATGGAGGCGGTTTCGAACACAGAATCCAAGGAAAAGCTTCGGGCTGAACTGGGTAAACCCTCCGGAGGTGGCGAATGAGTGCGAATGATACGGCAGTCGCGGCGGTAAGCGAAAAAGCAGCGGAAACTACGGAACAAACTCTACTGGACCAGATCGTTGCGCAGGGCCGCTTCACACGCGATGCGGCGACGCTCGAACGCGGCCGCGACATGGTGAAGGAATTCGTGACCCAGGTGCTCGAGGGGCACATGACCGTGACGCGCGACGCGGAGGCCACCATCCAGGCCCGCATTGCGCAGATTGACCGGCTTATTTCCATTCAGCTCAATGAAGTTCTGCATTACCCGGCGTTCCAGAAGCTGGAGTCGACCTGGCGTGGCATCAAGTACCTGATCGACCAGTCGGAAACCAGCGACATGCTGAAGATCAAGGTGCTCAATGTCTCCAAGCGCGAGCTGCTGAAAGATTTGCAAAGAGCGGCGGAGTTCGATCAGAGCGCGCTGTTCAAGAAGGTGTATGAAGAGGAGTTCGGCGTCTTTGGTGGAGCGCCATTCGCTTCGCTGGTGGGCGACTTCGAATTCGGGCGCGGGCCGGAAGACATCGAGCTGCTGGAGCGGATTTCACAGGTGGCGTCGGCGGCGCATGCGCCTTTCCTGACGGCGGCGAACTCGGAGCTCCTGAACCTGAGCAGTTACACGCAACTGGGCGCGCCGCGCGACATCGGCAAGATTTTCGATTCCACCGAGTACGCGAAGTGGAAGAGCTTCCGGCAGTCGGACGATTCGCGCTACGTGGCGCTCACACTGCCGCACATCCTGATGCGGCTGCCTTATGGAAAGGACACCAAACAGGTCGAGGCGTTCGACTTCGAAGAGGGGGTGGACGGCAGCGATCACTCCAAGTACCTGTGGGGCAACGCGGCCTTCGGGCTGGCGGCTCGTCTGACGAACTCGTTTGCGAAATACGGTTGGTGCGCATCGATCCGGGGTGTGGAAGGCGGCGGTCTGGTGGAGGGGCTTCCGGCGCATACATTCCGCACCGACGAAGGCGACGTGGCCCTGAAGTGCCCGACCGAAGTGGCGGTCACCGACCGGCGCGAGAAGGAATTGGCCGATCAGGGCCTGGTGCCGCTGGTGCACTGCAAGGGAACCGACTACGCGGCCTTCTTCAGCGTGCAGACGGCGAACAAGCCAAAACTATACGACAAGGATGCGGCGAACGCCAATGCGCGCCTTTCGGCGCAGTTGCCCTACATCCTGGCCATGTCGCGATTTGCGCATTATCTGAAGGCGATGATGCGCGACAAGATCGGCAGCTTCATGACCCGCCAGGACTGCGAGACGTTCCTCAACCAGTGGATCATGAACTACGTCTGCGCGGACGACAACGCCTCGCAGGCGGCCAAGGCAAAGCTGCCGCTTCGCGAGGCGGCCATCCAGGTTTCCGAGATTCCCGGAAAGCCTGGCGCATACCGTGCTGTCGCGTTTTTGAAGCCGCATTTCCAACTGGACGAGCTTTCCGTATCGCTGCGTCTGGTGGCCGATCTGCCTGC
>JASHOC010000212.1 GCA_030041305.1 Acidobacteriaceae bacterium | reverse complement strand
CCTAGTACTACTGTGTTATAAACTAAGAGCACCGCAAAACGGACAGCGGCAGAGATGACGGAGCAGAGAGCGGGCGAGGAGTATGCGCAGGGTGGCGATGGAGTGCGGGTTATGGCGTTCCGGACGGAAGCGAGCCGCGAGGCCGGAAGTCGGGTGGGAGTTCGGGGGCAGATAGTCCAAGATGAGCGGAGTGCGCGGAGGGGGAAAACCGGCTCCGCTCCGCCACCAGGAAACCATAGGCAGCAATACAGAGTGTGGCGTGATGGTGAAATCCGCGCCAGCCGCGGCCTTCAAAATGTCCCAGCCCGAGTTCCTGTTTCAGTTCCTGATAGTCGCGCTCGATGATCCAGCGTTGTTTGGCCAGCGCGACAAGGTTGCGTAGCGAGATATTGTCCCCCAGATTGGACATCCAGTACTTGGACGGTTCGGCTTCACCGTGAGGCCATTCGATCAGGAGCCATTCCTGTTCGCGCGGCTGGTGGAGCTTATGGTCCCGGTGTGCAGCCCGGACGCGCACGCGGGCAAAACGAGAGCGCAAGGGATGCCGTGTGCCTTGCCGCCAGGTGACCGGCTTCCAGGCTTTTGCCGGCAGCGCCAGCGCCAGCTGCTTAGCCGATACCGGAGCATGTTCGGCATCGCGGCGCAGCCGGTTCGCGGGCCGGCCACGTCCGCCTTCCCATGCCGTGGGCGGCAGTGGTTCGATTCCCGGCGGCCACACCGTGGTCGTACTTTGAACGCCCACCACATAACTCAGTTTCATCCCGGCCACAGCCTCACGGAAGCCGGTGTCGTTGCCGTAAGCTGGATCCGCCAGCACCGTTCCCGGTGGGATTCCGTCAGCCTGAGCCTGACGCATCTGACCGAGCGCGATTTCCAGCTTGGTCTGGAACGGCATCTGCGCTGGGATTTTGGCTTGTTCTCGGAGTCGCCGGTTGTTAGCCCACACCTGGGGCAGATACAAGCGATAGGCGATGGGCAAACTGACCTTCCAGGTAGCCACCGAAAGGCTGACGGCCACCTGGCAGTTATCCTGTTTGCCGGTCTGGCCGCAATACTGACGGGCCACGCCTACCGAATGGGTCCCTTTTTTGGGCAAGCCAGTATCATCGACGATCCAGGCCACAATCGGGCTGGCTTTGGTCATCGCCGGCAGCACCTCGTGGCGCACCCGCTCTAACACTGCCTCATCGCTCCACGGGGCATCGGCAACCACATGGTGCAACGACTGGTGCATGCGCCCCACGTTATCAGGAGCAAGACGCGCGGCCATCGGCTCGACCGACTTGCGTTCCCCGGGCAGCAACAAGCCGGTGCAATACAAACTGAGCGGAACCGCGCGATCCGCGTGCCCGGCGGCTGCGGCCAGAAAGTCCAGATACATCGTTAGACGCTGCTGTCGGGCACTTGAGACATTGCTGGTTGCGCTCATGATCACAACCTACAGTCATCTTGCCCCGCAAGCACAACTATCGCCGTTGAAGGGAATCAACTCTATAACACAGTAGTACTAGGAGATGCGGTCGAAAGCAGGTTTGGCTATGATGGCCTCCGGCGCAACACCTATCGCAGCGCGAAAGCTACCTCGGGGATCGCCTTAGCCAACTACCCTTTTAAGTTCCCCGCAGAATTCAAAGAATTGCTCTCTAAATCAACCTGAACGCCCGCTATTGAGGTTTGTATAATATAGTTACAAAGGAAATAGTTCCGCTTGTTGCCAGAAGGCACAGACCAGGGTCGGGCGACGGCGCATCCGCCGCAGTGCACCTCGAGCGTGTTGGCTCAACTGGCCGAAGGTGGTCGGACAGAAATTAGGTAGCTCGTGCTGCCTCCAGTGGGATCATAGGTACTCGACCGGATTCAGTTCCGGGACGTAGCCGGGAAGGAACTCGATCCAAATCCGCTCACGCTGCTGTCGGACGAAATCCCAGACCGCGCCGCTGCGGCGTGCCGCCAGTCCGTCCCAGACGATCAACAATTTGCCGCGAATGTGGCGTAGCCGATGGGTGAGTGCGGATTCTTGCTGAAGCCGATCAACATTCCTGAGGGAAGGCGATCGGGATTCCTGCGGATTCCGATCAGTGTTCCTGGTGAAAGCGATCACCGTTCCTGCCTGAAGCCGATCATTGATCGGGGTACACAGGATCGGTGATCGGGATGGAGAGGAATCAAGTGTGGAAAGGGGCATGGCGACGCTGGACACCAAAACCCGGCGTAGCGTGACCTCCGAGAGGAGGGGACGGCGCCCGGAAAGCGAGTGTCCATGCGTAAGACGCGAGAAGTCCTTCGGTTGCATTTCGATTTGAAGCTGGGGCTGCGCCAGAACGCCCGCAGCACCAACCTGAGCCAGAGCACGGTGCATGATTACCTGGAGCGGTTTCGTGCAGCGGGTTTGAGCTGGCCGTTACCGGCGGAGATGTCGGAGGCCGATCTGGAGCGGAAGCTGTTTGCCGCCGAGTCCGTCGCCGCGAAGCCGGGTTCGAAAATCCTACCTGATTTCGCTCACATCCATGAGGAGTTGCAACGCCACAAGCACACCACCTGGAACTGCTGTGGGAGGAGTACCGGCAGGCACATCCGGATGGCTACGGGTACAGCCGTTTCTGCCATCACTACCAGCGCTGGAAGCAGCAGCGCGACCTGGTGCTGCACCAGGAGCATCGGCCCGGTGACAAGCTGTTCGTGGACTGGGCCGGAGATACCATTCCTGTCTACGATCCGGCCACGAGTGAGGCGCATAGGGCGCAGTTGTTCGTGGCGGTGCTGGGCAATTACACCTACGCCGAGGCGGCCATGGATCAGCGCATGGCCAGTTGGATCGGCGGCCATGTGCGCTGCTTCGAGTTCCTGGGCGGTTGCCCGCAACTGGTGGTCCCCGATATCACCCGAACCGGCGTTTCCGGAGCCTGCCGCTACGAGCCCGACCTGAACCCGACCTACCAGGAAATGGCCCTACACTACGGCGTGGGTGTGCTGCCCGCGCGGCCCAGAAAACCTCGCGATAAGGCCAAGGTGGAGGTCGGCGTGCAGATCGCCGAGCGGTGGATCCTGGCCGCGCTGCGTCACCGCAAGTTCTTCTCTCTGGCGGAGCTGAACCGCGCCATCGGCGAGTTGCTGGATAAGCTTAACCAGCGTCCGTTTAAGAAGCGTGGCGGCTCGCGGCAGAGCCTGTTCCTGGAACTCGACCGGCCGGTGCTGCGCCTGCTGCCCGCGGAACGCTTCGATCTTTCCGAGTGGTCGGACCATCAACATCGACTACCACATCGAGTTCGACAACAGCTTCTACAGCGTGCCCTATCAGCTGACGCGGCAGATCGTGGAAGTGCACGCCACGCCCACGACCATCGAGATTTTCCATCAGGGCAAGCGCGTCGCATCGCACGTGCGCACGCATAAGGCGTACACGGCGGTAACCGCGACGGAGCATCGGCCCGCCTCGCATCGTGCGCATCTGGACTGGCCGCCTTCCCGCATGGTCGAGTGGGCGGCGACGGTTGGTTCGCGCACCCGAGAAGTGGTGGAAAGAATCCTGGCCGCCTTTCCTCATCAGGAGATGGGTTATCGCTCCTGCCTGGGCATCATCCGTCTGGGCCAGCGCTATCCGGTCGCCCGCGTAGAAGCCGCCGCAGAACGGGCGCTGACTACGGGAGCGGTCAGTTACATGAGCATGGACTCGATCCTGCACCGCAGTCTCGATCAACAACCCCTCAACCCGCCGCCCTTGCCGCGTCCTCTCTCCGGCCACGACAACATCCGCGGCGCGGCGTACTTCGAGTGAGAGGAGGCGAGCCATGTTGAATCAACCCACCATCGAAAAACTCCTGGCCATGCGTCTGGAACCCATGGTCGAAACCTGGCGCAGCTTCGAGCAGAACGAAAACGCCGCTCAACTGAGCTTCGAGGAAAAACTCGCCCTCATGGTCGACCGGCTGTGGACCTGGCGGCAGAACCTGGCGCTTGAACGCCGCCTGCGCTACGCCAAGCTGCGCGGTGACGCCTGTGTCGAAGACATCGACTATCGCGCTTCCGGCGGCTTGGACCGCAGCATGATGCGTTCGCTGGCGACCGACTCCGGCTGGGTGGCGCGGCCCGAGAACGTCTTCCTCGTCGGCCCAACCGGCGTAGGCGAAAGTTGGTTGGCCTGCGCCCTGGCTCAGAAGGCTTGCCGTGACGGTTAACTCGTGCTCTACGAACGCGCCGCCGCTCTGTTCCGCGATCTCGCCCTAGCCCGCGCCGACGGCAGCCAGCGAAATCTGCTTGCCCGGCTCAGCCGCGTCAATGTCCTGGTCGTTGACGACTGGGCCATGGCGCCCATGCAGGAAACCGAGCGGCGCGACTTCTGAAAAATCGCCGAAGAGCGCTACCAGACCCGCTCCGCCATCCTCACTTCGCAAGTTCCCGTCGTCCAGTGGCACGAGCAGATCGGCGACGCCACCATCGCCGACGGCATCCTCGACCGTCTGGTTCACAACGCGCATCGCATCGAACTGCGCGGCGAGTCCAAGCGCAAGTCACGAGGCAAGAAAAACCTGACATAGAGCGGGCTCTGTGATAACCCCAACCGGTGTGGTTTCCATAGGCGCCAGTGCGGGGCAAGGGGCCTCAAGCGCCAGCCCCTTGCCCCACACCCCCATCCCCGCTTCCTAACCGCAACCTCGCTTCGCTCGGAAAAGAACCGAAAACTACTTGACGATCCCGATCACTTCTTCCACAATCAATCTCGCCAGCGTCGCTTCGCTCCGACCCTGATCGGAATCCGCAGGAATCCTGATCGCCTTCACTCAGGAACCCTGATCGACATCACAGGAATCCGCACTGTCATCCTCAACGCTGCGAAGCGCAGTGAAGGATCCGCAGTTGCCTTTCGCAGCCCTCGGTAAACCGGGAACCCCACCGGAACCCCAAATCCTCGCGCGATCCCCGCTTCCCGTCACTCATTGGGCAGCCATGCCGTAACTTATTTTATATGAGCTTCTTGGGATGCTTTTGGCGATGGAACGGCAAGACTTTGTAAGCCGTCAGACAACAGGAAAAGGCGTATCAGTGAAAGCGTAGAACCAGGCCGGCGCCGAGGCTAAGGTTATTTTGTACGTTGTTGGTGGAATTGGGCAGTTGCGTGCGCAGCCAGTCAGCCTCAAAGACACGCCACGACACGTGACGCGAGCGCGCGACATTCGTCCCAGCGCCAATCTTGACGGCTAGGCTGTCCCGGCTGCTCGTCGCTCCAGTGGTTCCAGGAAAGACGCTGTTGAAACCGAATGCCTCACCAACCAATGCTTGGCCGTAAAGCGCATATTGGTGACGTCTCTGAGTCCAGGTATAGCGCGGACCGAACGTGACAGTCACAATGTCGAGCCCAACACCCGTGCCGTTCATGTTGGCCGTGTGTTGACCGCCAACGTCGGCCAGTTCCCCAAGTCCGCCATAGAACCGGCCATGGACCTGCACGCCGCTGCCCTGAAGCCAAAAGTTTCTGCCTCCGATCAAGTCTGACAACGTGGCATTGTAAGTCAAGGTTACTTCGATGGGATACTTGATTTCTTGGCTCGTGGTTGGCGCATCCTGGGCAGCATTTGGTAGAACCATCCCCAAAAATGCCGCTCCGGAAAGGAGCATCGTGCTGAGCTGTTTTGGCATCGCCTGTCTCCTTAGCGCTACTGCACGTTGAGGGTCACGGTTGCGGTGTGTTGTAGATTGCCGGCTGTAGCGGCGATGGTAATTGTGTAACTCTCGGGCGCCTGCCCGAAGAAGCCGCCGCCGCACCCGCTTAGCAGCGTGGCTGTCGCGCTGCCCATCGCCAGGATGCCCACGCAGAGCATTCGTCGCCAATGTCTTCCCTGCCGCCTGATTTGGCTCGCGTTGAGGAGCACAAGCAAGGCCAGCGCCAGCGGAGCTACCCGGCGCAGCAGCGGAGGACCGCCGCTCTGTTGCTCTTTCGCCGCCGTCGCTGCCGCAGTGTTCACTACAAGCCTTACTGTCGTCGATCTCGAACCGGCCGCCAGCGAAGACGGCGTGATGGTGTATGTCGAACCAGGCGGCAGGCCCGTTGCCGAGAAACTAATTGCCGCCGGAAACGTAGTGGCCGGAGCCACGGGGCTGATCGTTAGTTGGAATGTACCCGCCTGCCCCGGAACCACGGTCACGCTGGTCGCGTTGCTTCCAGAAGAGGCGATCGAGAGGCTGAAGTCCTCGACAATCTCGGACACTGGGTTGCTGGCGCCGGCGGCGAAGTTCGCATCGCCCGAGTAGACGGCGGTGAGCGAATCGTTCCCGATGGGCAACGAAGTGATGGTAAGCGCCGCCGCCCCGTCTGAATTGAGCGCCACGGCGCTGCCCAGCGCGGTCGCGCCATCGAAGAACGTTACCGAGCCGCTGGGCGTACTCGCTGGGGACGATACCGTGGCGGTGAGCGTTACAGCGTTTTGTGTGAGCGCGGGGTTGAGCGATGACGTCAGCGCAACGCCCGGCGTGGCCTTGGCGACGGCCATTGTTCCCGTTGCAGAACCCTGGTAGTCGGGATCGTTGACCGTCGCCACAACCGTGTAGCTGCCCGCCGAAGTCGGCGCTGTCGAGCTGCCGTTATAGGTGAAGGCCACGGTGAGGCCGGCCGGGCTCGTCGTCGCTGTCGCCGAGAGCGGCGAACCGGTGTAGGTCCGGTTCAACGCGCCCAGCGTGACCGTTGCCGCGGCCTTGTTCACGGTCACCGTCACCGTGCCCGTCACCGCGCTGTAATCCGTCGAGTCTGTGGGGGTGAAGGTGACGCTCTCGGATTGCGAGCCGGCGCCCGGAGCCGTGGTAGGCGTGGTCCACGCAAAGGCGCCGGCTATCGAGGCCGTGCCTCCGGTCAGCGCGGATAAAGCCAAGGTCTGGCCGTAGGTAATGGGGCTCGCCGTGGGCCATGCTGTTATAGCCGGGGTGGCCGGGATTCCCTCGCCGTTCAGGGGGATGGCCTGGGTGGTGTTGCCGGGCACGTAGAGGCTGTTGTCAGTGAGGCTCACGCTGCCCTGGATGGCGCCCACCGCGGTGGGCGCAAAATCGATGGCAACGGTGCAGCTTGCCCCCGCGGCCAGCGTAAACGCCGCGCCGGAGCCGGCGCCGGTCTGCGTGCAGGTCGATGCCGCATCATCCCAGGCAAAGTTCGCGCTCACGCTCGGGTTCGTGCCGGAAGAGGGCAGCGGGAAGGTCAGCGCGGCGTTGCCGATGTTCTGCACCGTAGCCGTTTGCGGGTCATCGGCGCTGTCGGTGGCGCCGACCGGGGTGGGGGTGGGGAAACTCAGCGTGGGCGCCATCGCCCGGTTGAGTTCAATCAATTCCCACATCGGGTTCCATGGAGGACCCGTCAAACTATTATAGATATGAATCATAAAGACGTTGCCGCCATCGTCCACGGCGAGTCCGGCGGGAACGAGATCGCTTAGAGTGATCACGCAACTGAACGATGCGCAGCCGGCAGGCGCCTCCACTGTCGCATTGATGTTGCTGCTGCCGTTTACCCCGCTGGCGATGCCCGCATAGATGTTGCCGCTGCTGTCCAAGGCCACGGCCGGGACCGATTCGGTGATCAAGGCTCCGCTCACCGGCTCGTTCACACAATTCGTACCGGTGCAGTCGGCTGGCATCTCAATCAATCCCCAAACTCCATAAGGTTCGCCTATCATCATAAGGTTCATATTCCCGACATAGACGTTGCCGTTGCCGTCCACGGCAATGGTCGAAGCGCCCCCAAAATTGAAGCCCAGCCCGGTGAAGCAAATTTCCCCCGCAGTGCAGTTGGCCGGCATCTCCCAGACATTTGCGCCGGTCGTCACATACAGGTTGCCGCTGCCGTCCACGGCGACGCCGTTGCCATACATGCCCATTTGGGAGGTATTCGCGATGCTGCCGCCGAGCGTGGCTACGCAACTGGAAGATAGGCATCCGGCAGGGATCTCCTTCAACGCAGCGTTGCCGGAATCCGCCACATAGACGTTGCCGGCGCCGTCCACGGCAATGCCCGTAGGGCTGTTGAAGCCCCCGCCCAGCGTGATTGCGCAACTGGACGATGCGCAGCCGGCGGGTATTTCCTTCACCGCACTGTTATAGTTATCCGCAAAATAGACGTTGCCGGCGCCGTCCACGGCGACACCCTGGGGGTTCCCATTGGCGGGACCGCTCGCCAGCACCGTCTGCGTGGCCGGGCTGAAGACCACTTGCGGGGCCGTGCCGACGCCATAGACCAACACGGTGGCGAGAACATTTTTCGCGGCCGAGGTGTCCACCAGCTCCACGGCGCCATTCCGCATCCCCGGGAACCTGGGCGTAAAGGTCACATCCACGGTGCAGGTATCGCCCGGGTTGTATTGATAGCCGGAGCCATTGGTGGTGCAGCTTCCGGTTCCGGCGTCGGCGAAGTCCAGCCCCCTTGCCCCCACGGGGACCACGGCGGGTGTGCCGATAGTCCCCCCGGTGTCGAATGTAAAAGTGAGTGTGGTGACGCTGCTGGTGGTTCGCACCGGCTCGGCGGAGAAGCGCACGCTGCTCAGCTGAATCTCTTTCACCGCGTTGTTGCCCGAATCGGCCACGTAGACGTTGCCGCGCCAATCCACGGCAATGCCGGCGGGACCGTTGAAGCCGCTGCCCAGCGCTGTTGTGCAACTGGACGATGCGCAGTCGGCAGGCATCTCCTTCACCGCGTTGTTGCCGGTATCCGCCACATAGACGTTGCCGCCGCCCGTGGCAAGGTCTTGGGGGCCGTTGAAGCCGCCGCCCAGAGTGGTGACGCAACTGGACGAATAGCACCCGGCGGGAATCGCCTTCACCGCATTATTGCCCGTATCCGCCACGTATCCGCCGCTGGCAACGCCGGCGGGCTGTCTGAAGCCGCCGCCTTGCGGGTACACCATACAGCGCCCGGCAGCGAAGTCGGCGGCGGTGCAGTTGCTTGCAAACAACTCCACCGCATTGTTGCCCATATCCGCCAAAAAGATATCGCCGTTGCCGTCCAGCGCAATGCCCGTAGGGCTGTTGAAGCCACTGCCCAGCGTGATTGCGCAACTGGACGATGCGCAGCCGGCGGGCATCTCCTTCACCGCATTGTTGCCGGTATCCGCCACATAGACGTCGCCGAGGAAATCCACGCCAACACCTTTGGGGCCGTTGAATCCGCCGCCCACCGGGATGACGCAACTGGACGATGTGCAGCCAACGGGGATCTCCTTCACCACATTGTTGCCGGTATCCGCCACATACACGTTGCCCGCGTCGTCTGCGGCAACGCCGGCGGCGCCAGAGAAGCCGCCACCCAGCGTGACAATGGAGGGGCTGTAATGCACCGTCGGCGCCTGCGCGCCAGCGATCGCGGCCAGGCACAACGCGAGCCACGCCGCAGCCTCTAGGCAGACCGCGCGCATCGCTTTCCTACGCCACGTACCTGGCGGCATCGCGCCAAAGTTGTTGAGTGTGCTTGGGGGCAGGGACTTGGGGCGACCAACCCAACGTGCAAAGTTGAACATGGCGGTGCACCTCGACCGCTACTCTCGTGTGGTGCGCACGCCCTGTGTGGTTGGGCAAGGCGGAATCTGACCTGGCGCAAACGCAGCCCCGGCAGAACCGTCAACCCTCCAGCTCGCTGATGGGGCCGGTGCGCGAACGCAACGACCGCCGGAAGATAGCGGAGAAATCGACAATATCATACCCGCCGCTTTTCGATCTCACCGTGCCAGCGGTCACAATCGCCGGTTTTAGCGCTGAAGTATCCGTCGAGGCCAGTTCTGTCCCGTGAAGTCGGCCAGTGTTACAAAATCCGCCATCTGCGGGTTCGGAGTAGGTCGGCCCGCGGGCCGGCGGCCCCGATCCCGGGAACTGAGAACCAACGCCCCCATCCGCCAACTCGCCAGCTTGCCGACTCGCCAACGCGCCAACTTGCCGACTCGCCGACCCGCTAACCCGCCCCAAAAAATTTTCGCCGACACTTGCCGGTAATTTCGCGGATTCCGTCATAATAGAAAGTATCCAAACCGGAAAAGCACACGTCTCCCCGGAAACCGGCCCTCCGGCTCCCGGGAAATGCCTGTCTCCGCGTAGCAGGTGCGGCCCGGAGCGGAGTCTTTAGTACCTATCCATTTGAATCCTGCACATTTTGCGCAGAATATTTCTGGCGATGTACGTTTCGGTCAGTATTCATGCGGGATTTCGGCATTTTTTCAAAGGCTCCAACTTTCGGGAAAATGCCAGGTTTTGGTTCCGGCTACGCCGGGTTAGGCAGGAATTGGGCGAATCCAGAGGCGCCCGATGAAACACGGAAACGCAACATTCCGGCGAAACACCGGCCACAAACCGAAACCGAAAACTCTATAGCGGTTCTCCAATTGGTGTAGAGCAGAACCTCGAACGTTGAGTGGCGTTTTTCCCAAGAAAACGCCACCCGGCACGCCCCTCAAAACTTCACGGGAATTGGAGAACCGCCGTAAGCCATTTGTTTTCTATCAATTGCAAAAGTTGCCCTTTGTTTTCAAACACTTGTGGCGATTGATTTTGCAAGCCTTTTAGAATCAACAGTTGCTGAAAAGAAAAAACCCAGCGAAAGTTGACGGCGGCAACGGACAGAGAGACTTCATGAAAGATCGGAGCCAATGAAAAATGGAAAAAAAAACCCGCCAAAAACCGAAAATAAAGACGTTAACCGCTTTGTTTTCTCATTTCTGGCAATAAGTCCTTTGTTTCTTTATCTTTAGCTCGATCACGAAAGGCATAACTCGCTGAAAACAGGAAACTTATTGACAGAATGGGGGAGTGGGGGTGGTAGCCGTCCGTTGACTATAGCGGTTCTCCAATTGGTGTAGAGCAGAACCTCGAACGTTGAGTGGCGTTTTTCCCAAGAAAACGCCACCTGGCACGCCTCTCAAAACTTCACGGGAATTGGAGTACCGCCGTAAGCCGTCGGCCCGGCGCTCTCCATGTCGGCCGCGCCGAACCGGGTGCCGATCGGGCCGTCAAGCCCAACGGTCGCCTCGGACGGGAACTGCGTGAGAAGCTGCTCCCAGTCCGCCCCAGGGCCATAGAGCGCCCGCCGCCGCGCCAGGTGCGCCGAGATGTGCGCCACCGCGAAGCTAACGCCGTTCAAATTGTGCTCGCGCCGCACCCCGGGAATCTCCCTCGGATAAGGCGGCGCGCTGAAAACCGCTTTGCCCTCCCGCATCGTGCAGCCGAACGCCTCCCGCGGGCAATCCGCATCCATCGCCACGCCGATCGCTCCAGCCATCGATCCCGGCAGCATCGGCTGGCCGTCCATCTCGTACGCCGAAACCAGCGCCGCCCCAGCGTCGCGGAACCGCTCCACCGCCGCCGCAAACGCCCCCCGGTGCGCCGGGTTCACGGTTCCCAGGCTCAGGTTCACAATTTGAATCTGGTTCTCCAGGCACCAGTCGATGGCCCGCATCACCCGCCCGATGCTCGTCGCCAGCCTGTCGTCGAAAGCCCGCACCGCGTAGAGTTCGGCCTCCGGCGCCAGCGCGTGAATCAGCGCCGCAATCGCCGTCCCGTGCCCCAGGCAATCGACAAAGCCCGGAACATACCCGTCGGCCCCCACCGTGACGCCGCCCGCAATCCCACCCACATGCGGATGCTCCCCATGCACCCCGCTGTCCACAATGCCGATGCGGATGGCCCCCTTCATACCGCCTCGCCTGCCGCCGCCAACCCCATCGCCGCCGTCTCGCGCCGCCAGCGGTGCAAAACGTTGGCGTTCACTTCACTGGCACGGGACACCTCGGCCACCGATGCCCCCAACTCCAGCCGCCGAACGGCGGCTTCCTTAAACTCCCGCGTGAACTTCCGTCGATTCAGACCCATGACACAATTCTCCATTCGCTGAGAAATGTGTCTTATTTGCCTGTCTCAATTTTGGGGTCCACTCCAGGGGCTCCATTCCAATGAATCGCTCCTTTGGGCCTGGACAGATTTTTGGCGCAGCATTCGCAGCGTCAGATAACTCTCTGCAAACGCGCAGCGTCAAGATTTCTCTTGATGGTCTTTGCATTGGATTCTTGAAGTGTCTTCCAGGAACGTCCAGACCAACGCCCTGAACGACAAGTGCCTCACGGCAGTTGGCTGAGCAGCGTGCGAGCGGGAACCACGACCGGGCGGTGGACAGAGAAGCAGTCGGCCGGTTCGAAGGGCAAGTTCATGACAATCTGTGATGCATGCGGCGCCTTGATTTGCGTTTGAAAGTAGGCAAGTGAAGACAAAAGCGTCTTTTCGTTGAGCTTGACTTCGACCAGAAACCACGGCTTATGGTCGCGCACCACCAGAAAATCCACTTCTCGCCTCTGCTTATCCCGCAGATAGCGCAGTTCGAAGTGGCCGAAGCCCAGATCAGTCCAGGTTTCGACCGCCTTGAGGAGATGGCACGCGACGATATTCTCAGCCCGCGGCCATCATCGGTCACACCGCTCCAGTCGCGCAGAAACCATTTCGGTTCCTTCCGCAGCGCCTTGGCTACGCTGTTGAACCAGGGCCGGACGGTGAAGCTGTAGTGCATTCTGGTCAGCAGGTCGATCCATCGTCTCATCGTATCGACCGAGACCTGGATCTCCGCGACCAGGTTCGAGTACACGAGCTGCTGAGCGGAACGCTCGACAAGCAACTCCATAAGTGTTTCCATCGTTCCCAAATCGCGAACCGACGCCACATCCCGCAGATCCTCGCGCGAAAGCTGGGCCTGACGCAGCGATCGCCAGCGGCGCGTGAAACGCGCTTCGCGGCGCAGGAACGGCTCAGGGAAGCCGCCATGTTCCCACAGCGCATCCCAATCGGCGCGCTCCACTTCTTTGGGCGGATGGATTTCCTTCGCGGGCAGCTCGGTGCGAATGCACTCGCCGACGCTCCAGGGATGCATCCGATAGAGAAGGTAGCGGCCCATCAGGCTGTCGCCGCCGCGGCGATAGATGTCCATGCGCGACCTGCCTGTCACCAATAGGTGCGCTCGATCGCCGTAGGTATCAAAGAAACCTTTCAGCAGGGTCTTCCACTTCAGGTACTTGTGCAATCCGTCGAGCACCGCTATGGGCTGCCGTGCATGCAGCCGGTCAAGGCCGGAAGTGCTCGATGTTCGTCCGGCCGAGTATTACGTGAAGGTGATCCGGCGGGAGAAGCTCCCGCTTCGGCTACGTCGCCGTTTCCCGCGCCAGCCACGAAGCGACGATATTCACTGATGACGCTTCGCGACTTGCGCATCAACTCGGAACGGAGGTGACCAAAACTGCCGCACTCGAAATCAACCAAGGCCATGCAATTGGCCAGGGCGTCTCCTTGATTTGAAGGGCAGAATACGAATTTTTCAGATACTGCCTGAAACTTCTTCAAATTCTTCCGACGGTACCTCGAGAATTTTTCCATCGGTGCTGAAAAACTCTGGAATTAATCACAATCTGGTCAATGACACCTGTCGCTTCAGCTTGGGTTGACCAAACAATAACAATAATGCCACTGACGAACGGGCCTTCCGGAGAATTGTTAACGTCGTGCTTAGACGAACGGACCTGCGGGAGACCGCCGGAAGTGCTGATCCTTCAGGAAGCCTGTAAGCTGACCGAAAAGGCGCAGCCGTGCTCAGTGGGCTCAAACAAAAGGTCTCCTCCAAAACTCTTCATCAACGCACGGGAGAAATAGAGCCCCAGGCCGCTCGCTTCTGCGTCACGTTGGAATGGACGAAAAAGAACCTGCGGGTCAGGTATTCCGGGGCCGGAATCCTCAAAACGAATGATTACGGATCGTTCCTCATGCACCGTGCCGATACGAATCTGCCTTTCCGGCACCGATTCTAAGGCGCGGCGGCTGTTCTTCAACAGATTTAGAAAGACCTGGATCAACCCGTAGTGATCCGCCCACACGGTGCGGGATTGATCGGTCGCAGTCCATTCAAGCTCAATGTCCGAATCGCGGCAAACCATTTCGGTTAGCACTCTCAATTCATCCAGCACCAGTGCCAGTTCGACTGTGTTTCGATCTTCGTCCGAGGTACCGGTGGTCAATTCCATTGCGGAGAGTTTTTCCAGGCCGTGGATCAGAGTCCCCAGCGCTTCAAAATCCTGGTTCCCCTTCAACGCTGCGACTCGGCTCAGATTCTGATGAATCACAAGCGCCGCCCCCGCAAGATTCCTGATCTCGTGCGAGACGGCGCTCATTAGGATTCGCGCGTTCTTCAAAAGGTAATCGAGGCTCAAATCCTCTCGGCTGATGAACTCTTCGGAAAGGTCGACCACGATGGCTGCAAGTCTGTTTCCCCCCGACTGCGCGGGATAGGTTGAAAACCACGTGCCAGCGAGAAACGGTTTCCCATTCGCGCGGTATCCCCGGCATTGGACTGCCGTACGGTAAATGCGCGATTGGCCCGACTCCAATGCTTTACTAAGAGCCGGGATGCAGTCGCCAATGGATTTTCCTCGCAAGGTCTCGCCTTCTAAGGCAAATAATTCCTGCGCAGCCTCGTTAAATAATAGGATTCCACCGGATGAACCAACCGTGAGGATGGCTGCCGGGCTGCTCTCCACAAGCATTTGGAGTTGTTCTTCCACTTCCCGGCGCTGCCGGACCTGGCTCTCCACTTCATCGAGATGAGCCAGCACGATGCGTCGGTTGCGTAGGAGTTCGAAGAGAAACAATCCCGTACCGGCAAAACCAATCCAAGAGAAGACGAGGCGCGGGATCGCAGTATCGAGAGGTAAATTACTGTAGAATTCCTGCAAAAACGTGCAGACGATGGACGCAGCAACTATCTGCCATCTCTTGAAGATGCCGCTGATCAACATCATTGGGAACAGGTACAAAAATCCAATTGAAATGAACGGCCTGGTGTACCAGTCCACTGCGGCGATCATGCAAGTCAGCACGACGGCCATGATCAGCAGCACCTTTGGGTTCGCGCGCGAGTATACGGTCAGAACATCCATAAATTCAGTCCCGGATTATGCCTGAATACCGCCCTTATTATTCCTCATTTTTCCGTGGCGGCTTCATCTGAATGGAGTGTCTGGCGCGATAGATCGAAAGATTGACCGAATGGGCAGACCTCCACCCTCTTTCAGGCGGCCTATACTGGTTGTTAGCCGACCGGTCATTGCCGACCTGTTACTCAACGTCGCCGCGGTGATGTGGCTCATTGGCACCTACAACTCCATTCTTCGCATCCGGCATCGAACCGGCGCAGAGATCTCGATTTATGATGCGAAGATGATGCTGAAACTCGAAGACAGGCAAGGCCGCATTTGGGTGCGCAATATGAAACCAAGATTCTTGGGTTTCCAGGTACGTTTTTGATCATTTCGTGAACTCTGCCCCCGGCTCGTCACTGACACCCCTCGGTGAGAGGAAGATGAGCAACGAGATCCGAATTTTAGTCATTGACGATCATAGCCTTTTCCGCGAAGGCCTCGTTCGCCTTCTGACCGCGGAATCTGACTTTCAAATCGCCGGTAACTGCGAACATCTTACCGAGGCACTGGAGGTGCTTGACCGAGAACACGTCGACCTGGTCTTGCTCGACTACGACCTTGAAACTGAACAGGGCTCGCAGTTCCTCGCAGAAACAAAACGCCGGGGAAGCAAGCCCAGAGTTCTGATGGTGACGGCGGGAATGAACAGCAGCGTAATGCTGAATGTGATGGAAGAGGGAGCTTCCGGGATATTTCTGAAACACAGCCCTCCCGGCCAACTGGCCGAGGCAATCCGCAGAGTCATGAAAGGAGAAATGTGGCTGGACCCCCGAGCCGTCAAGCCCGTTATCTCCGGTGCCGTGCGCCGCACAGAGCACGACAACCTGGAATCTTCGCTAAGTGCACGAGAAAAGGCAGTTCTAAAAGGGGTTCTTGAGGGCGCGAGCAACAAGAGAATCGGAGCGGAGCTGCACCTGTCCGAGAGTTCCGTGAAGGCAGCCTTACAGCAGCTCTTTGGGAAGACGGGTGTTCGCACTCGAAGCCAGTTGGTGAGACTTGCGTTTGAACGACATTCCCACGACTGGCTGGCAGATGGAATGGAATGATGTGTGTTGGCAGCGGGAAACGATCCCGCACCCGCGGCTACTGGCTTGTGATCGATCTGCTCCGATTCAGAAACTGAGTTTTGCGGCAATTTGCGCAATGCGCGGCGAAGCTGCGCTTACCACCTGCCCAAAGGTGGAAGTAGTGATGTTGCCATTTACGGAACTCGCACCGTCGAAGTGCGCGTGGTTGAAGGTGTTAAAGGTCTCCAACCGTAGTTCGAGAGTGCGGGATTCGCGGAAGGAGACGGTCTTCCGCAGCGCCATGTCCCAGTTTTCGATTCCCGGCCCGTAGAAGAACCGGCGCTTGGCGTCGCCTGGCGACCCGAGCGGCGCAATGTGAAACAGAGAGGCATTGCAATAGGGCTGGCCGTTGCGCGGATTGTGATTGATCTCAAGCGGGCCCGGCGTGAAGTTGGGCATATCCGCGCCGATGCCGTTCACACCGTTGTTGCCCGAACCGATCAGGCTGTTGTCGTTGAAGTCGAAGAGCGTGACCGGAACGCCGGTGCTGAGCCGCGTGATGCCAGTGATCGACCATCCCTCAGTAAAGCGGTTGGCGGCAAGGAATCGGTCGACGGGAAGTTCGTAGCGGTAGCTGACAACAAGGCTTTGGCGCAGGTCGAACGAACTGATGGAGCGGCGCAGATTGTAATCATATGGATAAAGCTGCTCTTGAAAGCTCGAAGCATTGTCCATTGACTTGCCGTAGGTGTATCCGGCCAACAGAGAGACACGCTTCCCGGTGTAATTCAGAGAAGCCTGCAGCGAGTTATAAACGGAGTTTCCGTAGTTATAAAAATAGGCGGTGGTGCCGATCGCGTTGCCGAACGGCTCGCGCGTCTTGTTGACGACCGCGCCGTTGCTTTCTGTGTACACCTCGTTTTCGCCGAACGGGCCGCATGTGGGCGATCCGGGCGCGACTTCGCTGGTCTGGCTCAGACTCAGGCAGAGCGCCGGATTGCCGGGGTTGGCCGGGAGTAATGCGATCAGGTGGTGTCCTTCGCTGCCGGTGTAATTCAAGGTGAGGATCATGTTGGCGTGCAACTGCCGCTCGACCGACAGGTAATAGTTCTCCGAGTATGGCGTGCGGTTCTTGTAGTAATAGGTGTCAACGCCGTTGACCGGTTCGTACTGCGCCCAATCGGTGTGGTATGGATTCTGGGGGCTGGCGCTGTAAGGGGGAACCGCTACGGGAAATGGCTGCGTGTATTGAGTGCCGGTCTGCGCGGCGATAAAAGGCGCGGAGAAAAGCGGCGGTTCTGAACTGACATAGGTGAGGCCCCAGGGCGAATCCCCGGTTGCAAATGATAGCGTAGCGCCTTCGATGGCGGTAAAGTAGCGGCCGAAGCCGGCGCGAACGCTCGATGCTCCCGCGCTTCCGAAGAGCAGATGCTCGAGGCTACTAGCCGAGCCGAGTGTGTAGGCAAGGCCAACGCGCGGCGAGAAATCGTTGAGCGGCGTAAGCGCGAGCGTGGAGGGAACA
>JASHOC010000211.1 GCA_030041305.1 Acidobacteriaceae bacterium | reverse complement strand
TGCCGTCCAGCGCACAAAGTAAAATGATGTCGGTTGCAAACGGTTCCGCGGGCGGCTTCAAATACCCCAGAGCCACGCCAGGATGTTGGTCGCAAGTACGGCGATACCAGTTCCGGCAGCCACGCCAGCCAGCGTTTTCTTCGCGCCGGGCTCGCCGTGCGCGAATTCATATCCGCCGACGACAATCGCGATCAAGCTGGCGACCTTGGCAACCGTTCCCGTGAAGAGGGTTTGGAGATTGGTGAATCCGGTGTCGAATGGTGAGCCGCTCTGCGCGAACAGCATCGTAGGCAGCAGAACGACGGCAAAGTAAATACAGGTTGCACGAATCCGGCGGAGGGTTTGCGCGAAGTCGATTCGGCGCCGGATAGGGGGAGAAGGGGGAACGTTCATCGGCACCTCCAGCGGCCCAAAGGCCGCGATATGCCGTGAGCGTAGGGCGGAGACGTTTCCGCGTCCAATAGATCGTTTTTATAAGCTGATAAACGAGAATCGTTTTTTGTGAGTTGGGGAAGCCGTTTTCTCGCAGAATTGCAAGAAGTTAGGGCGCTCTCTGCGATGCCGATTTTTGCCCTTGCCGGCCGGATCCGTGTCCAGCTTCAACGGTGCAGGAAGCAGATGCGGTCTTGCCAGCCCCAGTCATGAGCTTCTTTCGTAAGCTCTGCGAGCGCCGTGATCAGCCTGCCAATGTCTGCTGGAGAAATCGTCTTTTCGTCCACGAAGATGACGCCGCCGTGATGCCGTTCTTCCTCAGCCCACTGCTTGAGTAAGGGAGGAATTGTGCGCCGGTCGTACGTGACGAGCGTCAATCTCTGAACAGCGGCCTCTGCGAGGCAGACAGAGTCCTCTTGCCCAAGGTAGGCGCCGCCCGCCCAGTCTCTCATGGCGTAAACGACGAGTTCCCGCCTGCGGCGGCGCAGGCCGGCCGCCACATCGGGCGAAACGTGTTCATCGAGCAGAAGTTTCAGCACGTCAGCGTTTCACGCGTTTCCGGGCACTGAATTCGGTGGCAAGCGGCAACATGCGTTTCAATGCTGCGAAGTCCGTCTTTTCGTTCTCCGCCAGGGCATCGTCGATTTCCGCAGGGAAAGCTTCCGCATAGTTGAGCGCCGCCTGCACTTTCGCCAGCGGCCAGCCCAGATGACGGGCTACAGCCTGCGAGTCTCTCTTGTAGTTGCGGACCAGCAGCATGACCTCCCACACGGCCAGAGAGCTTCCCTGAACGTATGCTTGCCGCCCTGCCGCCGAGCCGCGGAAGTCGATAAAAGCGAATTCCGACCGGCGCAAGCCCTCTTCGACCAGGCGAGCACTGGCGTCGCTTGCCGTCCAACCATGCCGGACTGCCATGCGCTTGAGTCGCTTCCCGCTCTCGGCTGGGAGGCGCATGCTGATGACCGTTGATCGTGCCGTTCGCACTGGGAACCCTTTCTCTGTCTCTATTGTAAGCATTGTAACTCTTCCGTGCGTCAGCGCCAAATTGCGGTAAGCGGTCCAGTTTGGATTTGCACAGGTCAGCAACGGCTCGCAGGGCGGGCGAAATCACTTCAAAGACAATATTTGCCGGCTATACTTCCGGGACTCTAAATCCTGTCCGTGAGTGACTTGGCGATAAAGCATGAATCAAGCGGTCGGTAGAGATTTCCGGGCACCTGCTGTGTAAAGGATCAGGCAGAGTGTTCAAAATTATTCCAAGCACCATGTCGATTGGCCGACGATTCATCCGTCATGAGGGTGAGGCGCTCAACGCCTACAATCTGTGACGGAGGATGGACATGCAATACTTACTGGCGCTTTACGTCGATGAGTCCCGCTGGGGCGGGATGACAACCGAGCAACAACAGCAGGGCAGCGCAGCATACACGGCCTATACGGAAGCATTGCGATCTGCCGGCGTACTGATCAACTCCAACCGGCTACGGCCCTCGGCTACGGCGACTACTCTGCGCAGTACCAACGGAAAGACGCAAGTGCTAGACGGCCCCTTTGCGGAATCGAAGGAACAATTAGCCGGATATTACCTGATCGATGTGCCTGATCTGGACGCGGCAATGCTTTGGGCGGGGAGATGCCCTGCGGTGCAGCACGGGGTCGTGGAAGTACGAGCGGTCTGGGCAACGTAAAGGCAAGGCGCAGAGGCCGGTATGTTTGCCGCCCCCCAGGAGTTCATCATGACCAGGACAAAGGCGATAGGCATCGCTCTGGCTTCGGTTGGCGCGTTCGCGGCCAGTTTGCTATGGTTCAACCCTGTCTTGTTTGGAAGGCAGTTCGTTGCTCTGAGCGGAGTGGCCGCAATTCCGAATCCAGACGGCTTGAAGGT
Organism: Acidobacteriaceae bacterium; assembly: GCA_030041305.1. Lineage (GTDB taxonomy): Bacteria > Acidobacteriota > Terriglobia > Terriglobales > Acidobacteriaceae > Telmatobacter. The sequence goes on along the minus strand of JASHOC010000211.1, from coordinate 18,741 downwards.
TGCGGCAGAAATGCTGCGCAACCTGCTGCTGGCCTCCGTTATCGGCTGGCTCCTGACCTGCCAGGAGGCAAACGGACTCAGAGCGGTGCTCGGTCTCGCCGCGATTCTCTGGCCGGGATTTCCCTTCACGCTGCTTTCTGGCTCTGTGCTGTGGCAAAATGTGCCACCTGAACTGGCCCTCATCCACTCTGGAGACTGGCTTATGAAGGTTCTGCTGATGGCCCTGACTCCGTGGTTGATCAGCAGGAAAGAGTGGACGCGTTTACAGTTGTCGAGGTAGGGAGAGACAGCGGTCCAAGCGGTCCATCGGAACCGAATCCGTGCGATGAGAAATCACGAAATTCAATGGCACGATTGAGGTGACAATGCTGAATAAATCCTTTACGGCGACACTAATCAGAAGCCCAAGACCGGGTGGCTGGACCTACGTCATCTGGCCTGAATCGGCCGCGTTCTTCGGAACTCGCGGATTGGTAAAGGTCAAAGGAACCATTGACGGCTGCCCATTCCAAAGCTCGTTTATGGCATTGGGAGATGGCAACCACAAGCTGCCCGTAAAGGCAGAAATCCTGCAGGCGATCGGAAAAACCCCAGGAGAAACGGTCAGGGTTACGCTGGTGGAAAAAATCTCTGCGGTCCGCAAGAGCAGAAATGAACGCTGAGCCGCCAGTCTTGCCGGATGACGCTGCGTGTTGTGGGGCACCAGCCGCCCTGACGTTCGCCGGATCGGTTCAATATGTCTGGATTGACGCAAGAATGAGGCCGCCCGTGGAGGAACGCAGAGGAAAATGAACGTGGTGAATCCTGCAAACAACGATGGTGCTTTTGCGGCGGCGGAGGCAGTGGCTCTTCGCAGCCGGGGCAAGCTGATCGCGTTCCTGGCGGCACGATTCGGAGACGTGGCAGCTGCGGAAGATGCCCTATCGGAGGCCTTTGCGTCGGCGTTGTCGGTGTGGCCGCGGCAGGGCTGTCCGGATAATCCGGAGGCATGGCTACTCACTGCGGCTCGGCGAAAACTCATCGACGAGATTCGCCGAAATCGTCAAACGTCTAGCGATGAACCGGAACAGTTGGCCGACGCCATGATCGCAGTCGCGGACGACGAATTTCCTGATCGGCGGCTGGCGCTTCTTTTTACTTGCGCACATCCAGCCATTGATCCGGGAATCCGCGCGCCACTGATGCTGCAGGTGGTGCTGGGGCTGGAAGCTGCACAGATTGCTTCGGCCTTTCTGACCTCGCCGGCCGCCATGGCGCAGCGACTGGTGCGGGCCAAGGCGAAGATCCGCGACGCGAGTATCCCCTTCCGCATTCCGGAACGCGAAGAGCTGTCGGAGCGACTGGAATCGGTTCTGGACTCGATCTACGCAGCCTTTACCGAGGGATGGGCAGATGCCACCGGAACCGATCCGGCGCGACGGGAGCTGGCAGGAGAGGGCATCTTTCTGGGCAGGCTGCTGACGCAACTCCTTCCGAATGAGCCGGAAGCTTGGGGCCTGCTTGCGCTGATGCTGTACACGGAGGCGCGAAGGCCGGCGCGGCGCTCTCCCGAAGGAGAGTTCGTTCCTCTGAGGCGTCAGGACACGGCCCTCTGGGATTTGGGAATGATCCAGGAAGCCGAAGCCGCACTGCGCGACGCGAGCCGAGCCGGGTGCATTGGACGATACCAACTGGAAGCGGCGATCCAGTCGGCGCATGTTGAAGGCGCGTGGACCGGATCAGTGTCCTGGGATGCGATCATCAATCTGTATGACGCACTGGTTCAGCTGACCAATTCGCCCGTTGCATCGATCAACCGTGCACTGGCGGTGGCGGAATTACAAGGGCCCGATGCTGGATTGGCGGCACTCGATGTTGCAGGCGCAAACGGCCGGATGGATTTATATCAGCCTTACTGGGCCGCTCGCGCCAACCTGCTGGGCCGAACCGGTTCGCATGAGGCTGCTCGGCACGCATATCAGCTTGCGATCGGTCTCGAAACCGATCCAGCTATCAGGGATTATCTTCGCCTGTGTCGCGAGGATCTCCCCAAGCTGAGTTGACGACAACAGGGCTTAGCACTCATTGACGGCATTCCGGGCGCATCATCGGATACTGTGGCCTTTGAAAGCTCTTCACTTTGGATTTCACGCTTTTGCGCTGGGTGGCGGCGAAGCACTGTATCCAGCGGAAATAGCAATACTACAGGACACGCCACAGCCAGGCATCTTCGCGTTCATCCAAAGCGAATTCAAAATCGGCATCATCCGCATTCCCCGGTATTTCGCGAACTTCGCGTCTAAGAACCTCATATGGCGTCGGATGATCTGGGCTGTAGTGATCCGGCTCGATACGGGCGTCGTAGGAGCCGATCCTAGTTTCCGTCCATCCGCGCCGATTCAGGAACGCGACAAGCTCATCCCGATCGGCCATCCACCAGAGGCCGGTCGAGGGATTCACAACGGAGACTTTTTCACGAAGGCGCTTGATTTGATTTCCGCTACGCATTCATTCAATTGTGCCTCCGGGGCGGATGCCGGATTTCTCAGGACAATGTCACAGCCTCGGTATACCAATCGCTCAGTGGAGTTCCAATCAAATCCTCAACTTTGCTTTGGGACAGTCTCAGCCATTTTGGGCTGGCGAATTCTTTGTTTCTTCGACACCAGAGCAAATCTGCAAAATAGAAGTGCTCAGCATTCTCGCCCAAGCCGTCGGCATTTTCCGTCCCTCGCCAGTTGTAGTGTTCAATCATTACCAGATCCTGCGGCCAAATCTGAAACCGCTCGCAGATTTCGCGTGCCACAATCTCGATAGCATTCGTAATGCTTGCCCCCCAACTTAGGCGGTACGTGAGATCGGTTGCAATCGCAACGAGCCTATCGCCGCGGGGGTAGGTCCTCAGCCAACAGCGGCAGACAAGCTGGTTATAATCTTCATACTCCAACATGCAATGTTGCGGGATGCCCGCATATCGCCCAGAGGGTGATCCGAGCTGGAGCAGGCGTTGAAACAGTTCGTCGATATGCTGCTCCTTTGTGCGTCGTTTCATCAGCACCTTTTTGCCTCCCCGCTCTTGTTCTAGGATGCGGCGGCTTGCGGATCGGTTGAAACAACTCGGAAGCAGCTCGGAAGTCGATGGCTTCCGAGTTCAATGTCAGGCATCGGCGTAACGTCGAAAGACCATACCCAAAATCCGCGTTGGCGCCGGTTTGTCGGAAGCTATGCCGCCGTCTGCCGAGCTCTCCTGTGACCAGGATTCTCCATCCCCGCAAAGAGGAAGAGTTGAATGGGCGCCTCTCCTTTCGTTCTTTGAGAATCTGGCGGGAAGCCACGCGAGGGCGTTGCAGCTTGAATCTGATCGAGGATCTGCTTTTGCCGTGGCTCCACGCCAAAGCGACTCTGGAGCAGGCCCAGGAACAAGGGTATCGTCTTCGGGTGGCGGTGCTCGTCGTAGACAAGTGCTGTATCGACCGTCCAATCGAGACCAGCAATCGGCCTGGTCGTGAGTTCCTGATCCCGTACTGCGCCCTCGCGCACCAGCGCCAAGCCGAATCCACTCCTCACGAGGGCCTGCATGTTGTGTGGACTCGATGCGCGCGAATTCAGCCGCATTCTGATGCCGGCATCCTGTAGCAGTTCCATCTGCCTGGCATAGGCATTGGGGTGTTGTTCGGGGTGGTAGAGGATCAACTGCTTATTCTGCAAATCTGCGTCAGCGATCCTCGATTTCGCAGCCAAGGGATCGTTGGCGCGAAGGCAGATAACCATACGATCGCGGCGGATTTCCTCTACGCAGAGATGGGGATAATTCACAGGTTTCGTAACGATGGCGGCATCGAGTTCGCCCGTGGCCACCTTGGTTACGACGGAAGAGGCGTCCGCCTCCATAGGCATGATCGTGCTGTCAGGGACTGCCTCCTGGTAGATACCGCAGGCCGCCTGGAACAGGTCGAGATCGACAAAAGACCCGCAGCCGAATCGCAGCACCGAGATGTCGTCGTTTTGAAGAGCGACCAGCGCCTCGATGCAATGGTCGATCGTTTCTTCGATCACTTGAACGAGAATCGGCAGGGCACGGCCTGCGCGCGTTAGGCGCATTCGATTGCCGCTGAGAACCAGGAAGAGCCGCACGCGCAAGGCATGCTGGAACTTCTTCATGTCCGTGGTCAGCGCCGGCTGGGTGATGTGCAGCTTCTCTGCCGCACGGTTGACGCTGCGAAGTTCCGCGATCACTTTGGCGCGGATGAATTGGCGAAGCTCAACCTGATCGTTCATGCCGTGCTCCCGCGGGGGTAGGGAGTGGAGTGAACTTTCAGCCCAGAGGGCAAGGGACGAACCAAGGCTGCACAGTGCAATGCTGGCAAATCGCGAGCAGATTTAGATCGGGGTCGAACTGAGATCTGAGGAACCAAGTTTATCAACAGTTCGGCCCTATTATCCACAGGCAAACAATAAGGAAGTCTGTTAATTCACAGGAAATTCATGATTTCTATCCTGCATTTCGAGAGCACACGTCCAGAGCAACGCCAGTACAGATAGTACGAACGATCCTGCGCTTCATCGTAAAATGGTCTGGACCATTTTACGATATGCCGTATAATGGTCCTCGTGAACCGGCCACGAATCTATACAGCGATTCTGCGTGAACACTTCGAGCAGCACCGCCAAATGGCGCTCGTGAGCGGCCCGCGGCAAGTGGGCAAGACGTGGGTCGCGAAGTCGGTCGGCGACGCCTACTTCAACTGGGACAATACCAGCGATCGCCGGCAGCTCTTGCGGGGGCCTGCAGCGCTGGCGGAAATGCTGGGCCTTGACCGCCTGCGCGCATATCCGCCGATAGCAGTGCTCGACGAATTGCACAAGTACCTGAAGTGGAAGACCCTGCTGAAGGGATTCTTCGATACCTACGGCGATCGGGCGCACCTGCTGGTGACAGGCAGCTCGCGCATGGACCTCTATCGCCGCGGCGGCGACAGCCTCATGGGCCGGTACCTTCTCCATCGAATGCATCCCTGGAGCGTCGGCGAGTGCATTCGCACGGAGCTGCCTTCCAAGGAAATCCATCCGCCCAAAGAGGCGAAAGGCGCCGATTGGGATGCCTTGTGGGAACACGGTGGCTTCCCGGAGCCGTTCTTGCGGCGCGAGGCGCGTTTCACGCGCCGCTGGCGATCGCTGCGGCAGACCCAGCTTTCTCGCGAGGATCTGCGGGATGTGGCGTCGGTTCGCGACCTGGGAACAATGGAAACGCTTATAGAGTTGCTTGTCGAGCGTTCCGCCCAGCAGCTCGTGTACTCGAATCTGGCTGCAGAGATCCAAGTCTCCGTCGATACGATGAGGCGATGGATCGACCTGCTGACCAGAATGCACTACGGCTTCACCGTCCGGCCCTGGTTCAACAATGTAGCCAAGGCGTTGCGCAAGGAGCCGAAATGGTTTTTGCGCGACTGGAGCGGCGTGGCCGATGACGGCGCGCGCGCCGAGAATTTCGTCGCGTGCCATCTCCTCAAGGCGGTCGAAAGCTGGACTGATTTGGGCTTCGGGCACTTCGAACTGCGCTATCTGCGGGATAAGCAGAAGCGGGAAGTGGATTTTCTGGTGGTCCGCGACCGCAAGCCGTGGTTCCTTGTTGAAGTCAAGCTCAGCGAGAAAACACTTTCGTCCTCACTCGCTTACTTTCAAGCGCAGATCAAGGCGCCGCACGCATTCCAGGTCGTTATGGGCCTGCCATTCGAGTCGTCCGACTGCTTCTCTGTCCACCGCCCGGTCGTGGTTCCCGCTCGCACACTGCTCAGCCAACTGCCTTGAAGGGCTTGGGCGACGGCCGATTGCTCTGCGTGCCGTTGGCTGAGGAAACGCCGTAGAAAACCAAAGCAGACTTTCCACGAAACATGTCTTCGCCCTACGCCGTTTACGAGGGCCTACTCTTCCCAAAGCAACGCAAGCAACTCAGTTGTTGAGTAAGCGTGTCTTCCAGGCCGTCTGTTAAGTGATGGTCGGTTGTGGTGGAATGACTGGTTGTGTCCACGAATTTTCGAAGTGGACACGACTGGTTGTGTGGATGAGAGGGATGAGGAACTGGAGTTGATCTCGTCGGTGTAGATGTCCTGGTCGAGCGCTTTGGCAACGGCTTCGTCCAAGCGGCTAAGCAGTTGTGCCAGTGTTTCTCCATCGCGGCGCACGAGCATGGCCAGGGCGTTGTTTTCATCGCTGGCTACGGCGACGCCGCCGACGGGGTACTTGTTGCCCACGGTGATTTCCCCGAATTCGATTAGTTCTTCGATGTGCGGCAGGGGCAGGCGAACAGGATCTTGCGGAGGAGGGGCCTGTGGTTCTATGCGGCGGCCTGAGCGGCGGGAGACAGGTTTGCGGCGACGTTCCACGGCAGCGGTTCCTCGATGCGGTTGATGGGATGGGTGGCGATGCGGCTGAGCACATGGCGCAGGTAAGCTTCCGTGTCCAGGCCGTTCATCTTCGCCGTCTGAATGAGACTATACAGGACAGCCGCTCTTTGCCCTCCGTGGTCAGAACCGGCGAAGAGATAGTTCCGGCGGCCAAGAGCGACAAGGCGCAGGGCACGCTCCGCAATCAGGTTATCGATCTCGATGCGGCCATCGTCGAGATAGCGCTTAAGCGCGTCCCACAACCCGAGTGCATAACGGATGGCTGCGGCGGTCTCGGATTTCGGAGAGAGCAGGGACAAAGAGGTTTTCAGCCACTTATGCATCTCTTCCATCAGGGGCTTGGCGCGCGTCTGGCGAACCTGGCAGCGTTCTTTGGCGGGACGGCCGCGAATCTCGGCTTCGATCTGGTAGAGCGCGGCGATGCGCTCCACGGCCTCGGCAGCGATGGGCGATTGGTGAGCTTCCATCAGGTCGTAAAACTTGCGCCGAATGTGCGCCATGCACGGCGCTTCCTGAATGGCGCCGCTCTCGTAAAGCTTGTTGAAGCCGGCGAAGGCGTCTGCCTGCAGGATGCCGCGGAACTTGGCCAGGTGGCGCTGTGGATGTTCGCCTCTGCGGTCGCGCGAATAAGTGAACCACACCGCTGGCGGCGACTTATCACCAGCCGGGCGGTTGTCGCGCACATAGGTCCAGAAGCGAGCTTTCCTGGTTTTTCCGTTGCCGGGCGCCAGCACGGGCAGCGGCGTGTCGTCGCCGTGCAGTTTCGAAGTGTTCATCACATAGCGGCGCAGCGCTTCGACCAAGGGTTCCATCTGCGCGCTGGCTCCGCCCACCCACTTGGCCAACGTGGAACGATCCAGATCCACACCAACGCGGCCGTAGATCTGGGCTTGCCTGTACAGAGGCAGGTGATCACAATATTTTCCTGTGAGCACGTGCGCCAGCAAGCCGGGACCGGCCATGCCGCGATCCACCGGCCGCTCGGGCGCCGGAGCCTGCACCACGCACGAGCAACGCGCGCAGCTCAGCTTAGGGCGCACATGGCGGATCACGAAGAAGCTCGCTGGAATGTACTCCAACATCTCGGAAACATCCTCGCCCAGCTTGCGCAGCGCGCCGCCGCACTCCGGGCAGCACTTTTCCTTGGGAGGATGGGTGTAAACCTCGCGCCGCAGATGGCCAGGAAGTGTGCGTTTCTTACGCTGCTGCGGCGAGGCCTTGGGCTGCGGCTTCTCTACCGGTCGCATCGGCTGTCGAGCCGCGGCTTCGAGCCCTTCCAACTGAAGTTCGAGTTGTTCGATCTGGCGATGGAGCTTCTCCGACTTGCGCCCGAAATGCATGCGTTGCAGCTTGGCAACGACCAGCTTCAGATGCTCGATCTCGGCATACAGGCCCGCCACCAGCGCCTTCACAGCCGCTCGATCCAGCACGTCTACATCGGGCGGCGTCGCGGGCGCATCGAGCATAATCTAACTATGCCATAACTTACGACTAAGTACGCGTGAAAATCACAATAACTTATCTAACTTAGATATATAACTCCATAGTGCCACTTACACCGCCATGGTCAACGGCGCGCTGCGCACCGGGCGCCTCCAGTCAATCCCCTCGCATAACATCGAAAGCTGCGCCCGCGTCAACGATACCGTGCCGCTCTCGGTCTTCGGCCATGTGAACTTGCCGCGGTCAAGTTTTTTCGCGAGCAGACATAATCCGTCGCCGTCGTGCCAGAGAATCTTGATCAGGTCGCCTCTGCGCCCGCGAAAAACATACACATCACCGGCCAACGGACTCTTGTCCAACGCCGTTTGCACCATCGCGCTCAGTCCCGTGAAACCGCGTCGCAAATCCGTCACTCCGGCTACAATCCAGATGTGAGTGTTGGCCGGAATCATCCGTGCAGACTCTCCAGCACCGCCCGCGCCAACGCGGCATCGACATGTCCTTCCATGCTGACCAGCGCCCGGCCCGGAAACTCGATATGAATCACTCCACTCGGTGGCGCCGTAGCAGAGACACGCGGCTCTTCTGCGAACTCCGGCTCGTCCACTACCGTCACAGGCAGCAACCGCGAGGCGCTAGGCTGTCTCTCGGCAGCGGACTGTTTCAGCAATCCAGAGCGATAGAGCTTGCGCCAGTAAAAAACCTGGTTGGCGTTTACACCATGCCGCCGCGCCACAACGGCGACAGAAACACCATCTGCCAGCGTCTCTTCAACTATCCGACGCCTCTCCTCCACCGTCCGATATCGACGTTTTTCCTTGATCTCAGCTACTGGCTGAATCGCCGACTCCATACGCGCTCCTTCGCGGACGCAGTTCCACACTGCACCACAAACGAGCTTCGCTGAACTCAGCCTTCACCGCCAGACGGCCAGAAAGACACGCTTACGTTGTTGAGACTTTCGGGTTGCCTTGAGCTAGTTTGGTGGTTAGGCCGTTTCTCGTCAACTTGACGCCGGAGGAAGCATGGAGTCTCCCCGGGGCTGTGTCCTTTCGTCTTCTGAATCGGGGCAAGGAGGCGTGTGGAGTTCAGGATGAGAGTGAGTTCCGAAGGGAAATGGATAAACGCTGCGAGAAGTGGATTCAGGAGGGCCAAACCGATACCGACGGTGTCGACGCTCAGCTCAGCGTGCCATATAAGTTTTCGAGAATGAACCGCCGGCAATTGCGAGCGATCCGCACCGTCTCGGCGAACCTCTCGAGATCCCTGCCGATCAGCACGACGTTCACGCTCTCACGAGCGACATTGGCGCCCGCGCCCATGGCGACTCCAACCGCGGCTCCCGCCAGGCCGGATGCATCATTGATACCGTTGCCGAGCATGGCTACTTTGCGGCCCTCCCGGACCTGTTCCGCGACGAGTTCCGACCCGACGCAAAGCCGGGAACGGAGATACAAGTTGCACTGAAATGCCGGTACCACTGCTCGATCTTGGTCTCGAATCGGATGCGGTTCCAGTTCCGAGCCGGCGACCTGACGATTCGCGCTGGTTATGATGGCAGACATGGAACTTCGACACTTAAGAAGCTTTGTCGCAACTTCTGAGAAGCTCAGTTTTCGAGTGGCTGCGAAACAACTGCACATTTCTCAACCGGCGCTCAGCAAGCAGATACAACAACTGGAAACGGAGATGGGCGTCCGGTTGTTTCAGCGGCAGCGTCCGCAGATTCGCCTGACCTCTGCCGGAGAGGCGTTTCTGGACCGGGTGAGGAACCTGTTGCTCGAGTCTTCCGCAGCCATTGCGGAAGCAAGGCAGGTACAGGCCGGACTTGCTGGTTCTGTTACTATCGGGTTCGTTTCCCCTGCAGTTTTCGCCGCGCTGCCTCGAGTGATTAAACATTTCCGGGATGTGCTGCCGGACGGCGAGTTTCGGCTTCGAGAAATGTCTGCTTCGCGACAGTTGTCGGAGTTAAGTCAGAGGGGAATCGATTTCGCCCTCGTGCAGACGCTTGCGCATCCGCCCGAGTTTCAAAGCGTCGTGGTGACCCGCGAGCGATTTGCCCTTGTGCATTCAGTCCGTCATCCCCTTGCCGGCGCGCGCGCAGCCGGCCTGAATGAATTCCTCAACGACGTCGTATTCCTGCCGGAACACGAGGACATTGCCGGAATTCGCGACCTAATCCTTGCTAATTTTGCTCAACACGGCGGCACACCAGCGCGGTTTCAGGAGATCAGGGGAGTACAAACGGCGATCAGCCTGGCATCGACCAATTTGGGGATCGCCCTGGTTCCGGAGTCTGCGAAATCGATGCGAATGCAGGGAGTCCAGTTCAGAGCGCTGCGGAACACTTCCCTTCCACTGGAGACGCGGCTGGTTTGGCGTCGCGGAGATAAGTCGCCCTCTTTTCGCCATTTGCGCTCGGCACTGCATGTGATCGCTTTACGCTAGGCCGGGCGATACTCCAAAACAAGGAAGTGACCGGCGAATGAAAATGGAGTCAGGATGATTCCTTGTGGTTATCGATAAGAGGACTAAAAATGATCGAACCGGCGAGTCTCTGTGCGGCGCGCTTACGTCTTTCAAGTAGATAGAGTCGAATTGACAATTGACCTTCAGGACGGCCGCGCCTCGGCGCCGGTCTCTTCCGGTCGGGCGCCACATTCGATCGACTCCCTGCTCTGACGCATGTGGCCTTGGAAAGCGGCGGCGGCCGCGCAGTCAGTTTTATAGCCAGGCCTGGCCAGCCGGCTCTAACCCGATGCTCGCCAAGCAAAACAACACGAACGCCGGAAAAGGAGGTAAAGCAAGGATGAAAGGAACTTTGGGAGTAAGTCTCTTCCCCCCGGCCACCGATCTGGCCGTATTCGTGCTGCGTATAGTAGTTGGCACATCTCTCTTTCTTAAACACGGGGTTGAAAAATTGGCGCATTTTTCGGCAATGTCAGCGCACTTTCCCAACCCTATTCACATCGGGGCCACTGGGAGCCTTGTCGCCGCTCTGATTTCCGATTCCATCTGCAGTCTCCTGGTCGCGCTTGGTCTGGCGACGCGATGGGCGGCTTTGTATGTTTTCTGCAATATCGCGGTCGCATGGGTTTTTGTGCATCATTTCCAATTCTTCGGCCGGACGGGCGAGCATGGTGAACTTATCGTGATCTATCTCGCTGCGATAGCGGCAATCTTCCTCACCGGCGGATGCAAGTTCAGTTTGGATCATTTACTGAGCCGCGACGGTTCATCCAAAGAATCGCGCCTGCGGGAGCCTGTTGCCGCAGTGGATCGCCGGAGCTAAACAGGCTCTATTGTTCTTTGTCCGGGTCTTTCCGCCAGCGCCGGGCGTCAACGTGTAGCAGTATTAGAGGTTTCAGCGCACGATCCAGGAAAAGCCAATAAAGGAGATTTGTATGGCAATGAATAGACGGGAACTGCTCGCGGCCGGTGTGGGCGCGGGAATCGGAATGGGATTTCTAGCAGCATCGGGTTCCGCTCCGGCGCAGGAGCGCGGTGGAGGTGGAGGGGGCGAAGAAGGTTTCGGGATGGGCGATCCCACAGCCAACTCCGGATGGCAACCTTCCTCTGTCGATATGAATTACAAACCACGGCGCGTGAACAAGGTTATCGAGCTCTGGGAGGACGGCCAGCCCATTTACTACACCAGCTCCGGGCTGCGCCCGGGGATGGACGCCTATGAGCAGGGCAAGAAAGTAGCCAAGACCTACGCGGATTGCATCAACTACGGCCTGGAGCACGGTCCGCTCGACTTCACGCGTTTTGCGGACTTCATGCGCGGATTGAAGGATGGTGGGCCGACGAGGAGTGGCCATGCCACTCCGGCGGTGTTTGTGGAGCCGCCCTGCACCGGCCTGAACGAGACATATGCCATCAACAACGGCTGGATCGTGAGCAACTTCCTCGATCTGGGCGCGCACGGCGTGCACATTTGCCATGCGCGTGATCCTCAGGCGATCGAAGTCTACTGTCAGATGGCAGCGCGTTTTACCTGCGACTATCCCAACACGCCGAAGGTTGCGCGACAGGGCATGGGCATGCGTGGTCAGCCGCCCGGCGTAGCGCCGCAGATTCGGGGCGTGAGTCCAAACAAGTACATGCATATTGCCGACGTGTGGCCCCTGAATCCTCGCGGCGAGATCATGATCGGCTGCAAAATCGACGATCGCTTTGCGGACGACAACATGAAGCAAACCCTGGCCACGCCTGGATTGGCGTTTGCGGAGTGGGGACCGACGGACAACACCCAATCGCTGTTCGGGCTGGCCGCCTACGACGAGAACATTGCCGGCCGCGGCCGTCACCTGACTCCCGAGCAGCAGGCGGTTTTGAATGAGGTTCGCGCCAAGGTTCTGGCGGAGTGCAAGAAGAACAATGTCAGGTTCCTGAACTCCTCGAGCCCGGACCCGAACAACCCCAGCTATGTAATCGCGCAGATCAAGGACGGCGCAATGATCATGGGCGGGGCGGAAAGGACGACGCAGATCGGCCGCGAATACACCAAGCGCAAGATGCCGGTGTAACGGCATAAGAGCAGCGGCGCACTCGAGAAGCGCCGCTGCTGCTTAATCGATTCACGTCTGCAGGTGCGGAGGATCAATATGATGCGATTCAGGCGAGCCCTCATTTTTATGTGTGGCGCGTTAGCGGTCTTCTTGTTTGCCGCCAGTCATGGGGTTGCACAGCCTACCCCGCGGCGATCGCTCCTGGCGCTCTCAAAACGCGACCGCATGCTGGCCATCGTGGATCCCGTCAGTCTGCGGGTAATCGCACGCGCTCCGGTGGGGCCGGATCCCCACGAGGTGATTGCCTCAGCCGATGGCCGCACCGCCTATGTGTCAATCTACGGCGGCGGCCGCTATCACGCGCTTTCCGTGATCGATCTGCTCGCACAGAAGGCACTGCCGGACATCGATACCGGCGTTTTGAACGGCCCTCATGGTCTGGCCTTTGTCGGCGGCAAGCTGTGGTTCACCGCGGAAGGGGCAAAGAGCATAGCGCGCTACGATCCGGCGACGGCCAAGATCGACTGGATCATGGGCACGGGCCAAAATCGGACTCACATGATTCACGTCACCACCGACGAAAAGCAGATCTACACCACAAATGTCAGTTCCGGGACAGTGACCATCCTCGACCAGATTGTGTCGCCCATGGGACCTGCACCGGGTCCCGGTGAAAAACCGCGCATGGACTGGAACGAAACCATCATTCCCGTGGGCAAGGGGGATGAGGGATTCGACGTCTCCCCGGACGGTCGCGAACTGTGGACGGCAAATGCCCAAGACGGCACGTTGTCAGTTATCGATATCGCAGGCAAACGGGTCGCGGCCACCCTGGATGCAGGAATCATTCGCTCCAATCGGCTCAAGTTCACTCCCGATGGCAGTCGGGTCGTCATAACCAGCCTGACTCTTGGCGATCTCTTCATCTATGATTCCGCTTCGCGAAAGGAAATCAAGCGGGTTCCAATCGGCCATGGCGCGGCGGGCATATTGATGGACCCGGTCGGTGATCGCGCTTTCGTCGCTTGTACTCCCGACAATTACATTGCCATCGTGGATTTGAAAACCATGAACGTCATCGGCCACATCGATGTCGGAGGTGAGCCGGATGGCCTTGCTTGGGCGGTGCGGCCTTAAGCCGTTCATCGCCACTCACCGGCGCGGACCGCAGGCTCTGAAGTGTGAAGACTGAAGGTGATTATGAGATCTCTGATTGCGAAAAGCTCAATCCTGACTCGGTGTACGCTGGCGTTGTTTCTAACTGCTTTGCTCGCAAACGGGGCTTTCGCGCAACTCCAGGCAGGTGGTGCGCGCGTTGAAATCACTCCGCCACTGGCGCCCGGGACGCAAGGGCCGACGGGTAAATACGATCATGAGCATCTTTACGTGCGAGCGATCGTGATCGATAACGGCAAGACCCGTGCCGCGCTGCTGGCCGCTGACCAAAGCAACTTGCCGGACGGCGTGTGGGAAGCGGCCTCCCAGAAGATGGCCGTGGAGCTCGACTGCCCTGTGGCCAACATCCTGATGTCGGCTACGCACACGCACAGCCCTGGCGTTCCGTACAGCCCGGGTGGAGGAAATCACCTCAGTCCCAACGACCAGCGCGTCGTCGACGCCATGGTGCAGGCGGTTCAAGAGGCGAAGGGCAAACTGCAGCCTGTCCAGATGGCCTTTGGCGCCGGCGAGGCTTATCTGAACGTGAATCGCGATGCCATTAACCCCGTCACTCACAAGTGGACGCAGGCGCCCGATCCTCTCGCGCCCTCCGACAAAACTGTCGCCGTTCTCGCCTTCGAAACCCCTGAAGGCCGGCCGATCGCGATCTACGTGAATTATGCGATGCATCCCATCAACGGCTATCTTGCGAATTTCACTAGTGCCGATTTTCCCGGCGCCATGTGCCGATACTTGGAAAAGAATTATGACGACCGGGCCGTCGTTATCTTCTCGCAGGGCGCTTCCGGAGACCAGAATCCGCTCTTCCTGCATCTCTCAACGGACGGCATGGCATCGCGATCGGGCGTGCCGATTACCGGCAACGACATGGTGCGTGAAGCAATCGAAGCGCCTCTTCGCGACGGTAAGGTTCCGGGCAAGCCGATGGACCCTGAAGTACGAGACCGGCTGGAAAACTGGATGCAGGTCGAAGGGCAGATGCTGGGGGAAGTGGTGATTCGCACCATCGCCAACGCCAAGCCCGTGGAGGGCGATGTGCGTGTCTGGGGCAAGCAGGTGGATGTGAGCTGCCCGGGCAGGAAGCGCACCGATGAAGGCCGTGAAGGCATGGCCGGCACGTACGAAGATGCTCCTCCCGTCCCGCTTCGTCTGGGCGTGATTGGAATCGGCGATGTCGCGCTGACTCACGTCGATGCGGAGATCTACACTCTGATCGGGCAACGGCTGAAGCGGCAATCGCCCATGGCGAATACGGTGGTTGTGACCCTGGCCAACGGTGCTGCGCCCTCGGGCTATATTCCGGATGACGCCTCTTACGGACATGAAACCTTTCAGGTTCTGAGCTCGCGTCTAAAAGAAGGCTGCGCGGAAGACGCCATCGCCAACACCCTTACCGATCTGGTCGATCAATACGACCAGCAGAAGCCCTGAAGGAGATTCCGGATGGGACTTGATCGATGGAATCCATCGAGACGGCAGTTCCTGACCGCTGTGGCCGGAGTGGGCGGCGCAATTTTGCTCGCTCCGGATCGGCTCCGATCCGCCGACGTTGACCCACGTGTCGAAGAGATCGTATCCAAAACCATCGCCATCGACATGCACAACCACGTGCAGGTCCGGTTTGTGAACGGTTCGGCGGATGTGCGGCCGGCTCCGGGGACCGGTTTGATCGGCGAGATGAAGCGCTCGCGATTTTCGGCCATTTGCCAGACTTGGCCAGTCGATAGCCTGGTGAGCAAGAAGCCGGGCGACTATTACCAGCACTTTCTTCAGGGCCTCGCGTTTGAAGACCGTCTGCTGGCCAGCAATGGCATGCGCCGGGCTCTCAATATGAAGGATCTCGAGACCGCGCACACCCAGCGGCGGCCGATCATCATCCAGTCCACCGAAGGAGCGCAGTTTCTTGAGGGGCGCCTGGAGCGAGTGGAAGAAGCATACAAGAGAGGTTTACGACATCTGCAACTATTGCACGAACGGGATGACCTGGTTGCGCCACTCGGTGACGTGTACACAGCCGCCCCTCATTTGGGAGGATTGACCGCATTCGGTGCGCAGGTGATTAAGGAATGCAACCGGTTAGGGATGGTGGTGGATCTGGCGCACGGAACCGACGAGACCGTGAGGGCGGCATTGAAGGTGGCCACCGAGCCGCTGATCGTTTCCCATACCGGTTTGTCTGAAGGTGGCCCGGGAACCGTTTCAGCGGATATGCAGCGGCGTCTGATTGATAAGGATGTGGCCCGAGCCGTAGCGGCTGCGGGCGGGGTTGTCGGTGTATGGTGGCGCCTCTCCGCCACGACGGGCGAATACGTCGCGTCCATCAGGAGCATGGTGGATGCTGTGGGTGTCGACCATGTCGGCATCGGTACCGATTCAGATCTCACGGCATCCTATGCTCTTCCGTACACCAACCAGATCTGGCCTGGCGAGAATGGTGGATTTTTTCGTGCCGTTGCCGGCGAGATGCTGAATCGCGGCTTTGCTCCCGCTGAGATCGGCAAGATTGGCGGCGGCAATTTCTGCCGCATTTTTGCTAAGGTCACAGCAGGTCATGCCTGAGCTATGGCCATTTCTGCATGGCGTATTTGAGATAGCATCAACAGAAATCATCGCTGCACTGAGGTCAACCGATGGAACCCGAAAAACCCAAACTGCCGAACGAAGCGATCGAGCTTTACAACGATTTCATTCACGGCGAGATTAGCCGCCGCGCCTTTATCGAGGGTATCCAGCGGCTCGCCATCGGCGGTCTGGCGGCGGCAACGGTGATCGATGCCTTGATGCCGAATTACGCCTTCGGGCAGCAGGTCGCACCCACTGACAACCGTATCAGAGCCTCATGCGAATACGTGTCCTCTCCGCAGGGCAACGGAATGATCAAAGGTTATCTGGTGCGGCCGTTCAGCGCCGACACGCGCGAGGCGACGCCCGCGAAGTTGCCCGGCATCCTTGTGGTCCACGAGAACCGCGGTCTGAATCCGCACATCGAGGACATCGCGCGGCGGCTTGCGTTGGCCAACTTCATGGCCTTTGCGCCCGACGGACTCACCTCTCTGGGCGGCTATCCGGGAGACGACTACAAGGGCGGCCTGATGTTCAACAAGATCGACAAGAGCAAGATGTTCGAAGATATGGTGGCCGCGGCATTGTGGCTGAGGGCGCGCTCCGACTGCACGGGAAAGATCGGCGTCACCGGCTTCTGTTACGGGGGTTCGGTCTGCAATCAGTTGGCCGTCCGCTTGGGACCCGATCTGGCCGCAGCGGCGCCCTTTTACGGCGCGCCCCCGCCGGCAGAGGACATCCCGAAGATCAAGGCGGCGATTCTGGTGCACCAGGGCGCGCTCGACAGGCGCCTGGCGCCGACATGGCCGGCGTACGACAAGGAGCTGACTGCGGCAGGGGTTCCGCACGAGGGCTATGTCTACCCGAACGCGGTGCACGGCTTTAATTGCGACGCAACGCCCGAGCGCTATAACAAAACCGCGGCCGATCTAGCTTGGCAACGCACCATCGATTGGTTCAATCGGTACGATCGCAGCTGATTCAAAAGCCGAGCGAATGGATCAATCCGGAATCTCGAAAAACTAACGAAATAAGGTACACGCGCGAGGAGTATTCATGAACCAGTTTCAGACAGGCTGTTCGAGACGGCGGTTTCTCTCGACTGCTGCGATGGCAGCAGGCGCCGGGATAATGCTGCGCTCTCGATCAACTTGGGCGGCTGATGCGGCCGACCCGCGCGTGGCCGAGATCGTCGCCAGGACCATCGGGGTTGACACCCATAATCACATCGACGTTCCGCTCACGGCCGCTGAAATGCCCGGCCCCGACATTGATCTGAGAGGCGAGATGAAACGTTCGGGCCTCTCGGCCATCTGCATGACCTTTGCGACGGACTATCAGCCAGGCGATGCTTACGAACGCTTCCACAATGGGCTGGCGGAGATGGATCGGCAGTTAAGGCTCAACGGCATGAAGCGTTCACTCACTCCGGCCGACGTGCGCACCGCCCACAAAAATCGCCAGCCCACGATCATCCAGGCAATCGAAGGCGCCCATTTCCTGCAAGGCCATGTTGAGCGGGTGGAAGAAGCCTACCATCGGGGATTAAGGCTCTTCGGGCTGCTTCACGACAGCGATGCGTCCGTACCGTTGGGCGATGTGTACACCAACCCTCCGCGCTTTGGCGGATTGACCGCCTTCGGGGCATCCGTAATCAAGGAGTGCAATCGGCTCGGAATCCTCATCGATTTGACCCACTGCAGTCTGCAAACCACGAAGATGGCGCTCAAGCTCAGCACCCGGCCGGTCGTCTTCTCCCATACCGGCCTCGATACGCAGTTGGGAACCGATCCGCGCATGGCCCAGATGATGCGCCCAAGACTGATCAGCAAGGGGGAGGCCAGGACGATCTCCGATAACGGCGGGGTGGTCGGTGTCTGGACGCATCTGAGCGATACGGCCTTGGAGTACGCGCAGAATATCCGGGCGATCGTGGATGTCGCCGGTGTCGATCATGTGTGCATCGGCACGGACACTAAGCTAACCACGCCTTACCCACCGAACGGCTTCCGCCCCGGTCACCCGCCTCCGCGGATCGGTGGTCGTACGAATGAGGCGTGGGCCAATCAAACAGTCGGGTTCTATTACGCCGTAGTGGATGCGATGTTGAAGACTGGATTTAGCCCTGATGAGATCGGAAAGATCGGCGGCGGGAACTTCCTGCGCGTATTCGGTTCGGCCGTCACCATGTAGTCAAGGGTGAAGGTCGACTGGCCTCCCACGGTGGCTGCGACGGAATTGACTGAGAGCGAGTGGCCTGTTTTCAAACAGATCAGGAGCTTTCTGGTGCTTGCACAGCGACTATCCACCCGGCTCCTATCCGGGTAATGTGTTCTAACTTCGATCCGCGATTCAGATCGTCCTGAGTACTGATCCCTGCGGTGGCGTGCGCCGCACTCGCGAGAATGTTGCGTGCAATTCCGGGTTACTCCGATTAAGCGGGCAGCATCCGGCGATCCACTTGTCGCGGTAGGGACGATCATCGCTGACCGCCCCCCGCACAGATCCGCACGAGCGCGTCTACGCATGCGGCTCTTATGAAGGATGGATGGCGTAGAAGCGAGTCTGAGGGTATGGGTGCAGGATACGGGGTCGTGGTATCCACCTGTCGAAGATCGGAGTGAGCAGCTCCCATTTCTTGCGTGCGCGTTGACTGCGAC
>JASHOC010000210.1 GCA_030041305.1 Acidobacteriaceae bacterium | reverse complement strand
GCGCAGTTCGAGGTGCGCAACCAGATCTCGAACGTGCAAGGGGCGTCGGTGCCGCAGCCTTATGGAGGAACTTACCGCCAGATCCAGATCTATGTGGATCCGCTCAAAATGGAGGCGCGCGACCTGAGCCTGAACGACGTGGTCAACGCCGTCGACAGCTCCAACCTGATTCTGCCCGCGGGCGACGTGCGCATCGGTTCCAAAGACTACAACATTTACGCCAACAGCCAATTTCCCAACGCCCAGTCGATGAACGCCATGCCCTTGAAATCGGTGGGCAACTCGTCGGTGCTGGTGGCGGATGTCGGCAAGGCGGAAGATTCCGGCGCCTTGCAATACAACATCGTGCGCATCGACGGGCAACGGTCGGTGTATGTGCCCATTTTCAAGCAAGGCGGCAACAGCAACACCATCACCATCGTCGATGGCATCAAGGAGGCCATCCAGCACCTGGTCGATGTTCCCGCGTCTCTGAAGACCGCCGTGGTCTTCGACCAGTCGGTTTTCGTTAAGCTCGCCATCACCAACGTGACGCGGGAAGCAGTGATCGGACTGATCTTGACCGCGATCATGATCCTGATCTTTCTGGGCAGCCCGCGCGCCACGGTGGCGGTGCTGCTGGCCGTGCCCCTCTCGATGCTGGTGTGTCTCATGGTCACCGACTCCATGGGCGGGTCGATCAACACCATGATCCTGGGCGGACTGGCGCTGGTGTTCTCGCGCCTCATTGACAACGGCGTGATCGTGCTCGAGAACATTTTCCGCTTCATGGAGAATGGCGCGCCGCCCGTGCAGGCCGCCGAACAGGGCGGCACGGAGGTTTCGCTCGCCGTGCTGGCGGCCACCTTCACCACCGCCATTGTCTTCTTTCCGGTCACCGCTTTCACCGGCGTCAGCAAATACATCTTTACGCCGCTGGCTCTGGGCGTGGCGCTCTCCATCTTTGCTTCCTATTTCTTCGCCATGACGGTCGTGCCGCTGTTTTGCGCCAAATTTATCCGCGTGCACCATCGAACTGCAGAAGGTGATACGGAGGTCTCGACCAGGAAACCGTCTCTCTTCCAGAGGTTCATCGACCGTTTTAACCGGCATTTTCATGGTTTCCTCGAAGCTTACGAACGGCTGGCTTTTCGCGTCCTGAAAAGACCGGCCTTCGCGACCGCGGTGATGCTGGGCGGCATGGCCTTGATCACCGCGGGCCTGTTTCCGTTCCTCGGCCGCGCCTACTTCCCGCGCACCGATCCGGGCCAGTTCATCATCAATGTGCGCATGCCCAGCGGCACGCGGCTTGAGGTGAGCAATAACTACATCGCCCAAGTCGAGGACGTGATCCGCAGCGTGGTGAAACCCAAGGATCTCGACATGATCGTCTCGAATATCGGCGTGTATCCGGACCTTTCCGCGATTTACACGACCAACGCGTCAATGGACACGGCGTTTGTCGAAACCAGTCTCAAGGAAGATCACAGTATCGGCAGCTACCAATACATGCGTATGGTCCAAGCCAAACTTTCCCGCGAGATGCCGGAGCTCTCCACGTATTTCCAAGCCGGAGGTCTCATTGACGGCGTCATCAACCAGGGCTTGCCCGCGCCCATCGACGTGCAGATCAAATCGAATGATATGGACAGCGCCTATGCGCTGGCGCAGCAGGTTGCCGCCAAAATCCGCGCCATTCCCAACGTGAGCAGCGTGTACATACCCCAAAGCATCGATTATCCCGGCCTCGAACTGAACATTGATCGCGAGCGCGCCAGCCTGATCGGTCTCTCGGCCAAGCAAGTGGTGGACAACGTGATCACGGCCCTGACTTCGGACGGCATGATCGCGCCCAGTTACTGGATTGACCCGAAAAGCGGCAACAACTATATGGTGACGGTGCAGTATGCAAACCGGTGGATCAATAACATGTCGATGGAGGACCTGGAAAATATCCCCTTGCGCGGCCTAGAGCCGGCGGGATACTCGCCGTCGGACGAAGGCGAAATGGCCGACCCTCCGGCGTCGGCGGCGCTATTCACCGGCGACCATAAGACGGGCTACGTGCCGCTGGGCGAAGTGGCCGACATTCAAAAGATCAACACGCCGACCGAAGTGGACCATTACCAGATCCGCCGCGTCATCGACATTTATGTCGCCACCCGGACTGAGGCGCTGCAGTCTGTGGGCGCAAGGATCGACCGCCTCCTGGCGCGGACCAGCCACGACCGGAACACGGTCATCGACGTGCGCGGAGCGGTGATGGAAATGAACACCGCATTCCACGATTTTGGAGCCGGACTCATCATCGCCATTCTGTTGGTTTACCTCATTCTGATGGCGCAGTTCCGCTCCTTTATCGATCCCTTCATCATTCTCATGGCGATTCCACCGGGGTTGGTCGGCGTGCTCCTGATTCTGCTGGCCACCGGCAGCACGCTCAATATTATGTCGCTGATGGGCGTCATCATGATGACCGGCATCGTGGTTTCCAACAGCATTCTCATCGTGGAATTCGCGGGCATTTTGCACGGCGAGGGCCAGTCCCTGCTGGAGGCGGTGGTTCATGCCTGCCGCATTCGCTTGCGGCCCATTTTGATGACCTCGCTGGCTACGCTGCTGGGCATGATTCCCATGGCCCTCGGCCTGGAAGCGGGAAGCGAGCAGTATGCACCTTTGGCGCGGGCGATTATCGGCGGACTGGCTCTTTCCGTCGCCGTAACCGTGTTCCTGGTTCCCGCCGTGTACATGATCATCCACGGGCGGCGCCAGACCAAGGTCGCCATCGCGGGGGACGTCCATCATGAGTAGTCATCAGCCCATCACGCGCGCGCCCCAGACCCTCCTGATCGTCCTTGCCGTCGGCGCCGCGTCCGCGGCCCCCGCAGTGGGCTATTCGCAATACCCTAAGCTCCCGGAGGCTCCGGCATCGCATTTGATCGTTCTCGGCCAAGCCGCTGGCTCCGCCGCTCCCATGCCGTCGGCCAATCCCCCGGCGACGCCAGCTCCGGGACAACTGACCGCCGCGGTTCCGGGAGGGGTTCCGATGGGCGGACCGCGTCTCACCATCGAACAGGCCGAACAGACGGCCATCCGGAATAATCCCAACATCAGCGTGGCGCGTTTGCTGGCGTTGGCCCAAGGCCAGGTGACGCGCGAGACGGAGTCGGTCGAGATGCCCATGGCGACCAGCGATCTGGAGGCGGTCGATGCGCATCATGACAGCCGCATCACCGGAGGGGGCTCTATCACCAGCTCCAGAATACTCAACAAAGCCGCCGCCGGCCTGACGGTAAGCCAGTTGATCACCGACTTCGGCCGCACGCACAACCTCGTCCAGAGCGCCCGGTCGGACGCACGCGCTCAACTCGAAAGCGAGCGCGCCACCGTCCTCGACATGACTCTGACCGTCGATCAGGCGTTTTACCAGGCGCTTTCCGCCCAGGCCGTCCTCAGGGTCGCCCAGATCACCGTCGCCCAACGCCAGGCCACCGGCGACCAGGTGAACGCGCTCACCAAGGCGAAAGTAAAATCCGACCTCGACCTCAGCTTCGCCAATGTGCAGATTTCGCAGGCGAATTTGCTTCTGCTCGACGCCAAAAACAATGAGCAGGTGGCGATGGCGGAGCTCAACAACGTGATGGGTTCGGAGCAGGATCAGCAATACACGCTGGTGGACGAGACCAACGGCAATCCTCCGCCCGCACCCGCCGATCCCGAGGCCATGGTGCAGCAAGCGTTTCAGCAGCGGCCGGACCTCGCCTCCCTCAATGACCGTTATCTCTCCGCCCGGCAGTACGCCACGGCCGAGCGCGACCAATGGTTCCCCACCGTCTCCGCCATGGCCGCAGGAGGCGGAGCGCCGGTGCGCGACAACCTGATCCAGTCCTCCTGGTATGCGGGCGCGGGCGTCAACATGAGCATTCCCGTCTTCAATGGCTTCCTTTACAACGCGGAGACCAAAGAAGCGCGGTACCGCGCCAGCGCGGCCGGGGAACAGGTGCGCAATCTGCGCGACACCATTGCGCGCGACGTGCGCACGGCCGTCCTCAACGCGCAAACGGCGTTTCAACGCATCGGCGTCACCCAGGATGAACTCAACCAGGCCAACTTCGCCCTCGACCTGGCGCAGGCGCGTTACAAAATTGGATTAAGCAGCATTGTGGAATTAACCCAGGCGCAGCTCGCGCAGACCCAGGCGCAAATCGATAATGCGAACGCGCGCTACACCTACCAGACGGCGTTGGCTGAAGTGCGTTACGAGATCGGCCAATAGCCGCAAACGAAAGCAAGCACTTTTTAGCGCCTCCGGCGCATATTCGCGCACCCTTGTCCCGCCCGCAACGCGCATACCTCTGCTTGATTCGCCCGGCGGGCTCGTTCAGAATCACGCTCCGGGCCCCCGCTCTCGCCGCAGGCGCCGAAGTCGTGGCCTTGACGGCGAAGGAAAAAATTTGTTGTAAGCCTAAAAAAACCTCGGTAAACTGATCGCAAACAAAAACTCCCCCGGGTAGCTAATTGGCCAATTCCAACAGAAAGGGCCGCTCCCGGATGCGATTACCCGTCTCCGTTTTGTTTCATGCCCTGGGCTCCCGCCGCTGCTTTTCGAGTCTCCTATGCCTTGGCCTGCTGCTTGGCCTTTGTGCAATGGGCGTCGGCGCACAACAATTCCGGCTGGTGCGGCCTCAATCACTCGAGCACCCCATGCCCGAATCGAGCGAGCTCTTCTTCGAAACATACATAGCCAACATCGATTTCAAATTTGCCGGCGGCGAGCTGTCCTCCATGGATGATTACGGAGGAATCGAGTACGACAGGCATAGCACGGGCAACTACGTAACCCGCGCCGGCCGCTTCTGGAATGGACCGGCGAAGCTTGCCCATGCGCGGCTCACGTATGTCGCAGAAGTGTTGCCGATCTTCCTCATTAACCAGCCCATCCACACCGACATTTGGGGAGATGCCCTGGGTCCGGGGCGCAAGATCGTCCCGGGAATCGATATTTGCCCGTTGGGCTTTCGTTGGATGTGGCTCGACGGCAGAGCCGTCCGGCCGCTCTGGATCGTCAAGCTTGGCGAGGCCGTGTCCACTCAGAAGGCGCTGGGCACGAATGCTACGTATGAGAACTTCACCGTGCACTCGGAGATTGGTTTCCAGGCTAAACTCACCGCGACTACCGATCTGCGCCTGGACTACGCTTACCAGCACATCTCCAACGCCTATTCAAGCGGGAGCAATCCCGGCCTCGACACCGTCGGTCCCAGTTTCGGCATCGTCTATCACCTGCCAGCCTCCAGCAAGTGGTGAGCGTAGATTATCTGCTCCGGCGCATCCACGCGGCCGCTGCTCAAGAGAAAATTCCATGCTCGCGGCCCCTTGTCGGCAGGATTCGGCTTACCCAATGCTCGCGCTTCGTCCGCGCGAGAGCACCGCGGAATCCCGCCGCGTCCTTGACACGCGATCGATCTTTTTCCAGAAGCCGACAAAGTAGTCGATTGCGGAAATGGAGGAAACCACCACCGTGAAGTAAATCGCGGCGATCGCGTACCACTTGACCGGAATCACCACCACGCCGATGAGCCAGTGATCCCAACGATGCGCCAGGATGGCGGAAACAACGGCGACGATCTGCACCACGGTCTTGAGCTTGCCCAGTTCGCTGGCGGTGATCGTAAATCCTTCGGAGGCGGCTATGGAACGTAGGCCGTTGATGAGGAACTCGCGGGCGATAATCACCACGGCGATCCAGACCTTCACCACCTGCGGGTTATACGCCACCAGCGCGATGAGCGCGGCCGTAACCATGATCTTGTCGGCCAGCGGATCGAGCAACATGCCCATGGTGGTGATCTGCCCGCGTTTCCGCGCCAGGTAACCGTCCAGGCCGTCGGTAATGGAGGCCAGAACGAATAGGATGGAGGCCGAAATCTCCTGCGCGCCGCTTTGCCCCCCCCACGGAAAATGGGGCGAAAGAATCCATAAAAGCAGCGGAATCATGATGATCCGGCTCATCGTGATGGAATTGGGCAGATTCATTGCTTTCCTTATCTTAAGGCCAACGACGCGTATTCATCAGAAGTTCATCCGTGGCGGGAACCGCAGCTTTCGCGAAAAATAGGACGCAGCCACGGTCCGGCCTCGCGCCTCTCCGGCAGTAGGATCCGGGACCGGCTCCGGAATCGCTCACCGGGGATGGACACCCGCAGTGCATCGCCCCTTGGCTCCGCTCCGCGTCTGTTGCCACTTCAGCGCTAACCGGCGTGACGTTCCATCCCGGAGAAAATTCCCGTAAAAGCGCTCCCATCGCCGTCAGCGCCGTTCCATCTACGAGAATGGTACGCCGATTCGCTTCCCCTCCAAAATCCAGGGCATTTCCGAGTAGAGTCGAATGCCCCGCAAAGGGCCGGAAGCCTGCGGTGAGTGCCGCGCCCGTTCGCATTTGTCTGAATGACGGACTCTGGATGGCGCGCGATCATTCATGCTTAAATCGATAGTTCATGGCCGAAATCAGGAATGATCCCGGCACGACGACCACCCCGCGGCAGCCGGCGCTGGTTCGCGGCATCGGGCTTGGCAGCGCCATCGCGCTGAATATGACCAACATGATCGGCGTGGGCCCGTTCATCACCTTGCCACTCATCGTGTTGGCCATGCATGGCCCGCAGGCCATCCTGGGATGGATTCTGGGAGCGATTTTGGCCGCGTGCGACGGGCTGGTGTGGGCGGAACTGGGCGCAGCCATGCCGGAAGCCGGCGGATCGTATTTTTATCTCAAGGTGATCTATGGACAGGAACGCCTGGGACGGTTCCTTTCCTTTCTCTTCATCTGGCAGTTGACCTTCAGCGCGCCGCTTTCGATCGCTTCAGGATGCGTCGGGCTGGCGCAGTATGCCGGATATTTGTTTCCGGTTCTGCGTGGAACCTGGTTCCGCTACGAGCTGCCCATTCCGGCGGGGCCGGTGGGAAATTTTCATTTAGCCCTTGTGTTCGGTCCGGCCACCGTGGCGGCCATGCTTTGTTGCCTCACCGCGGTGGCGCTGCTCTTTCGGAATATCCAGGCAGTAGGGCGACTTTCGAAGGTGTTCTGGCTGGGGGTCATGGGAACCTTGGGCGCGGTGATTGTCACCGGCCTGACCCACTTCCACCCCAACATGGCTTTCACCTTTCCACCGGGTGCGTTTTACCCTTCGCCCTCGTTTTTTGAAGGGCTGGGCGCGGCCACCTTGATCGCCACCTATGATTATTGGGGCGCATACAGCATTTGTTTTCTGGGCGGCGAGGTGCGCCGGCCGGGATGGACCATTCCCCGCGCGGTGCTGTGGTCGGTGGGTCTGGTGGCCGCGCTCTATCTGGCCATGAACGTCAGCGTGCTGGGCGTGATGCCATGGCGGGAGATGGCGAGCGCGGCGGGAGCCAACGCCCGCCTGTCCGTGGTGGCGGCCATGATGCAGCACGTCTATGGGAATCTTGCCGGCCGCGTGATTGCGCTGCTGGTGGTATGGACCGCGTTCGCCTCCGTGTACTCGCTGCTTTTAGCCTATTCGCGCGTTCCCTATGCGGCGGCGCTGGACGGTAATTATTTTCGCGTCTTCGCGCGGGTTCATCCAAAGCATCGCTTTCCCAACGTGTCGCTGCTGGTGCTGGGCGCGGTGGCCACGGCGTTCTGCATGTTTCAACTCGTGGATCTGCTGGCGGCGCTGGTGGTCATCCGCATCCTGCTTCAATTCCTGCTCCAGCAGGTGGGCGTCATCGTATTGCGCCGCACCCGGCCGGAGATGGAGCGGCCCTTCCGCATGTGGCTTTATCCTTGGCCGGCGCTGGTCGCCTGTGTGGGATTCATATATATCCTTTTCGCGCGGCCCGCCTTCGGCAGGGAGCTGTTTTTTGCCTTCCTGGTCGTGCTGACGGGTACGGCGCTCTATCTGTTCCGCGCCTACTTCCGC
>JASHOC010000209.1 GCA_030041305.1 Acidobacteriaceae bacterium | reverse complement strand
GCGCGTTCTTTGTGGTCCCAGCCGTCGGTCAGCAGCACTCCGCCCACGTCAAAGAGGATTACGTCAAAGGGAAACATCGATGTCCCATTTCTGTGCTCAGCGCGGTCCCTTTATAACGGATGCAATCGAGTGAATTCGGCCACACTCATCCGCTTCGAAGGCCGGGCAACTCACGAGGCCGCTATTTCTCCTAACTCGACTGGTTCAGAATTGACTAACACTTCTTTCGGCGCAAATCGAAACTGTACGCCTTTTCGCGCAGGCAAATCCGCGCGCGTTCATGCCTGGTTCACCGACGTACCTTCGCGCAAATGCCTCGCTTCAATCGCCAGCACCTTCTTGAGCCGCCGCTGAAATCTCGTTTCCATTCCTTGGAAACTGGCTCCGATGAACGCGTGCGCCAACTCGTACGCCAGCGATGTGCCGACAATTCGCGCGCCGAGCACAAGCACATTCATGTTGTCGTGCTCCACGCCCTGGTGTGCCGAATACGTGTCGTGACAAATCCCAGCGCGAATCCCAGGAATCTTATTGGCAGCCACGCAGACCCCCACTCCCGATCCGCAGATGAGAACACCGCGTTGCGCCACGCCGGCGTTAATCGCTTCACCCACCTTTTCGGCAAAATCGGGATTGTCGTCCTCGGGTTCAACCTTGTAGGTTCCCAGGTCGACCACTTCGTGGCCTGCCGCGGCGAGGTTCGCGCGCACGTATCCCTTAAGAGGAAATCCCGCATGATCAGAACTGATCACCAGCTTCACAAGGTGTTCCTTTCCGAACGAATTGCGTAGCGCGGAGTTCTCGTTGTTTCCGCAGCTCGGTAGTTGCCTCGTTCAATCTGCCCAAAATGAACCCCCTATCGGAGAATTCGGCCTCTAATTTTGCCGGCCGAAGATCCCGCGTAACGCGATATCGAGGTCGTCAAGTGCCCGGACGCAGTCGCAGGTAAAGCTGGAGCCAAGCATGATTGCGAGTGTTTTCGGCTTGAGGTCGGCGAGCTTTTTCAAGTTCTGCGCGGTGAGCGGTGCGTAGGGCACATATGCCGCCAGAATGCCTGCCTGATATTCCTTCAACGCCTCACGCGAGCGGTCAACGACATCTGCAGAGGTGAGCGGCTCGACGTCGCCGGCCTGATGGAACAGGTCTGAACAGAGAAGGGTTTTGTGCGTTTCTTCGAAAAGCACCCCAGCGTCCCAGCCGTGGGGCAGATGCGGAGTCTGGCAATAGCGAAAACAGTACCTCCCGGTCGCAAAGGTCCCGCCGTCAGTAAGGGCGCGTGACTCTCGGCCGATGAAGTCGTTGACGTTTACGCGCGCGCCGAGTTGGCTACAGATCACGTCGGAATTGGGCGCGGCAACCAGCCACTCATTGAGCGAGCCGCACTCGTCTGACTCGAAATGGCTGAAACCGATGTGGCGCAACTCGGAAACTTCGATGAGCTTTGAAACGGCCTCGCGAATTTCTGGGTGCATCCCGCGCAGCCCGGTGTGGAACAGCAGCGGCTCGTCGTCTTTGACCAGAAAATGGTTGAACTGCAAATTCCCCCGTTGAGCAAAGATCGAGATGCGATAGATATTCGGCGCGATTTCTGTAGTGACGGCCATGCTGGTCTCCCGTCAAGTCATGAGTGATGAGTCGTCACTGAACACATTCGAGCCTGATTAAGCTTGCGCCCTACCATCGAGGTTTCACCTGGAGCACCGATCGCGACTGCTTGTTGCCTGTTCACCGTTTTACGATCTTCTTCGCCCGCCGCGATGTTCTCCCGTGTGAAGCCAAGCTCGGTCATTTCGATCTTGCCCGGTGCCGATGCACCAAATCGATCGAGACCAACGATGTCGCCGCCCGCACCCACGTACTACCACCAGCTCGGCGACGCGCCCGCTTCAACAGCCAGCTTGGGAACATTCGCCAGCAGCACGCTTGCCTTGTATCCGCCGGACTGCTCGTCAAAGACGCGCCAGCTAGGCATAATTACCACGCGGGTTTTGATGCCGTCCGTGGCGAGCAGTTTCGCTGCGCTGAATGCAACCAAAACCTCGGAGCCCGTCGCGATCAGAATCAGCTTTGGATCTGCCACGTCTTCGAGCACGTAGGCCCCCTTGCACACGCCGCCGTAAATGTCATGCTTCGAAAGGTCAATCACAGGCAATTCCTGCCGCGTCAGCGCAAAGAACGTTGGCCCGCCGCGCTCCAGCGCCACGCCGCCGCCGTCTCATTGGCGTCCGCTGGGCGAAAATCCGTCATATGCGGCACCGCGCGCAGCGCCGTCAGGTGTTCCACAGGCTCATGCGTCGGCCCGTCCTCGCCCAGCCCGATCGAATCGTGCGTGAACACAAAGAGCGAGTTGGCCTTCATAATTGCCGCAATCCTCAGCGCTGGCTTCGCATAGTCAGAAAACACGAAGAACGTCGATCCGAACGGCCGCAACCCTCCGTGCACTGCCATGCCGTTCACCGCCGCGCACATTCCCAGCTCGCGTACGCCGAAAAACACATTGCGCCCCGTCGGGTCGTCGGCAAAATGCGGAGAGTTTTTGAATATCGTCTTGGTTGACGCAGTCAAATCCGCCGCGCCGCCAAATAGCTCGGGCACCTCGTTGAAGATCGCCGCCATCACCTGCTGGCCTGCGTTGCGCGTCGCAATCGGCTTTTCAATGGCGAAGCTGGGGATCGATTTTTCCCATCCCGGCTTCAACTTGCCAGCTTGGGTCCGCTCAAACTCCGCCGCCAACTCGGGAAACGTCGCCTTGTAGCCGGCGAACAGTTCATTCCACTCTGCTTCCTGTGCTGTACCATGCGCAACGGCCTCGCGCCAGTTGGCTAGCGCACCGTCCGGTACTACAAAGCTCTGGTCTTCGGCAAATCCGAAGAACTTTTTCGTGGCCGCTGCGTCTGCCGGGCCCATCGCCTCGCCGTGCACTTTATTGGTTCCGGCCCTCGGGCTTCCGTACCCGATTACGGTGCGCACTGCAATCAGCGAAGGCTTGTCGTCAACAGCCTTCGCCACTTCAATGGCCGCCTCAATTGCGTCCAGGTCGTTTTCGTCGCTCACGCGCTGCACGTGCCAGTTGTAGGCCTCGAACCGCTTATACCGGTCCTCGGTAAAACCCCACTCGGTGGGGCCGTCGAGGGAGATCAAGTTATCATCGTAGAGCACGATCAGCTTGCCCAGCTTCAGCGTTCCAGCCAGTGATGCCGCCTCGTGCGACAGCCCTTCCATCAAATCGCCGTCGCCGCAAAGAATGTAAGTATGGTGATCGACCACCTTGAAGCCCGGTCTGTTATATGTCGCAGCCAGATGCTTCTCTGCGATAGCCAGTCCTACGGCCATGCCGAAACCCTGTCCCAGCGGCCCCGTCGTCACTTCCACACCGTCTGTTCATCCATATTCAGGATGTCCTGGCGTCTTCGATCCGAAGGTTCGAAAACTCTTCAGGTCGTCAAGCGTCACCTGGTAGCCCGACAAAAACAGCGTGCCATAGAGCAGCATCGACACGTGGCCGTTTGACAGCACAAAGCGGTCGCGATCGGCCCACTTCGAATGTGACGGGTTGTGCTTCATCAGCTTGTAACTCACCCAAGAATGCACAGATTTCAATTACAGCAACACGTCTTGTGCGCGTGACGCATCCCTTTCATCCGCTCAGCGGTCAGCAACTCGCCTGCGTCGGCGAGCGGTGCAACCGCTATGGGATGACCCTGCTGGTGGAGACCGGCGAAGGGTTGGTTTGCGCGGTTCGGCCGCAGTGGACCGAAGTTGT
>JASHOC010000208.1 GCA_030041305.1 Acidobacteriaceae bacterium | reverse complement strand
GCCCGGTTGCTATCGGCCGCAAGAACTGGATCCATATCGGCAGCCCGCAGGCCGGGCCGCGCGTGGCCGCCATTCTCTCCGTCATCGAAAGCTGCCGGAGACTGAAGGTTCCAGTGCGCCCATACTTAGCCAACGTCCTGCCCGGAATCGCCAATCTGCCCATCCAGCGCGTTGCCGCGCTCACCCCCACCGCCTACCCCGCCAGACACGCAAAGTAACCTATCCCCGACTTCTGCCCGTTGTCAACCCTGTACTTGGCCAGACGCATACAGTCAACTCGCCCACCTGTTCCCGATCCTGCTCGTTGGCCGCAGTCACATGCAGGGCCAGCAGGTGGCCCAGCGTATCAACAGCCGCGTGCACCTTCGAACCATTGCGCCGCTTGGCCCCGTCGTAGCCGGCCCGCGCCCCCGATTCCGGCGTCGATGGCAAGGTGCGACTATCGAGAACCATGGCTGTCGGCTGCGCCGCACGCCCGGCAAACTCGCGCAGCAGCATACGCAGGTCTTCGACCAGCATCTCGAAACAACCCGCATCCATCCAGCGCCGCATCTGCCGATAGACCACGTTCCACGGCGGCAGACCGTTAGGCATCATGCGCCATGCAATGCCGCTGCGCACCACGTAACGCACTGCGTTGAACACCGTCCGCAGCGGATAATCCCGCTGCTCGGCATCTTCTTTACACAACGTGAGGTAGGGTGCGACAAACGCCCATTCCTCATCGCTCACATCACTGGGATAGCCGCTTCGTCGTCGCTTCTCCACGCTGCCAGCATGGATTCGATTGACTGCTATCCCTCATCCAAAATAAAACAAACGAACAAAGTTAATAACAGGCTCTAGGCTCCGCTATAAATGAACGAACAAGTGGTGGAAACGATAAAGTTAGCGCATACCCTAATCTCGCTGCCGGCCAGAGGAGGGCCGTCCGAGGTTGATCACTCCGACCTTTGCCAGCAGGAGAATCGCCGCGCCCGCCAAAAAC
This sequence comes from Acidobacteriaceae bacterium, assembly GCA_030041305.1. Classification (GTDB taxonomy): domain Bacteria; phylum Acidobacteriota; class Terriglobia; order Terriglobales; family Acidobacteriaceae; genus Telmatobacter. The sequence goes on along the minus strand of JASHOC010000208.1, from coordinate 6,791 downwards.
GAAATACTTCCGGCATAAAGCTTGCAGAATTCAGCCTTCCTCATCGCCAAACCCTCTTCTTTCATAAAAAGTCCAGCCGCACTTTACCAATTATTAAGGATGGGAAAGAGAGCTAACTCGGTTGTTTTCATGAGCCGTATTCCAAATCCAGCGCCACGCGGATAAAAGAAATGGTTGTACCGATTGCGTCCGTGTTACTTCTGCTTTAGAACGATCAGTTCCACTGTGTCTGGAGGCATGGCACTTACGATCTTCAGCGAGCCTCCGGACATTGGCTTCTCTTCAACCAGGTCAAGGTTCTGCGTCGTGCTGATTCTGAGAGGATGCTCTCCGCCTTTGTATACCCGCGCGTGTCGAGCAATTTGCGGATGTTGATGGCGAGGCGCACGAAATCGTAGGGATCGGCCGATGCGTTGGCGTAGTAATGCCACGAGTAAAAATCGAAGGGAACCTTGTGCGCGGTACAGTCATCGAGCAATCCCTCCCGATACGCGGAAACCTGCGTTGGGTCGGCGATGGCCGGGCCGCCGACCTTAAGTCCCTGATCGACCGATTTGAGCGCACGCGCTGTCTTTTCATAAGGCTGGTAGAACTGCTTCGGCGTGCCGGTCCAAAAGATGTTGCCGGGCTCATTCCAAAACTCCCAGTACCTGATGCCATAGTGAAAGCCGTTGGCCCAACCCTGGTTGTAGTGCATGGCGACGTGCTTCACCACACTCGCGTACTTGTCAAAGTCTACGGGTGGATCTGTTTCAGCGCCCCAACTGCGGCCGATGCGATAGTAAACCTTGGCGCCGCTGGCGTGAATTGCCGCCATCGCCGCGTCAGTCGGTCCGAAGTTGTAGCTCTCGGGTTTTTCCGGATCAGCCCTGCAGTCCAAGAAGACGATATCCTTGTTTCCGGTTTCGACCACGCCCTTGCGCGTTGCCGGGTCGGGAATGAGCCACGCCAACCAAAGGTTGTCGTATTTGAAAGTCGCATCAATGTCGCTGGGGCCCATCATGTCGTGCGTACGGACAAGACTGGTCCGCAGCTCTCTGTATTGCCTGACCAGGTTCGGTAGGCCTGCCAACACGGGAGTTGGCTGGCCGTTCAGGCCCTGGAGGTCGTGGATCACACCGACGATGTTGCCGGCATCCACCTGCAAAGAGCGAAAGCTCGCCGGAGCGGGGCCCTGCGCCCATCCTAGAGAACAGGACCATAAGAGCACAAGAGAGATTTTAGTGATGGTATTCATGAGCGGCACTCCTTCGTCTTCCCGCTCTCCAAAGGTTCGATCGCCTCTGGCCGGAACTCTTCCAACTTCCTGAAACAAGCACACTATGAATTACCCGCTGACTCACTCGGCCTGAAGAAGAATTGCCCAGTCATATCCGCCCGGAGATGGAGGAGACGTCCAGGGAGTATCGTGCACATCAGGTAACTTGATTTTTTCGCCTGTAGTCGCGCTGAACCAATAAGCCCGATAATTTCCTCTCTCGATGCGGACAGCGACGTCGCCGCCATGAGGAAGGTACACAGCATAAGTCTTTCCCGGATCTGCAAGGCAATAAGTGCCTGCGCTGACCAGCTCATCATCGGGATTTGTCTTCCACCAATCGAAGCTCGTGAAGAAGTCCACCATGTGCCCATATCCCAAGAGAATTGTCATGGTGTCATCGCCACGTCCATTCATCCAGCCGCCTCCGGTGTCGGGCCAGATGTTGGTTCCTCTTCGAGCTGATTCTCCCGTTGTCTGATAGCCACCGGCCATCACAATCTCCCAGGCAGTACGCCTTAATGCATCGCTCGAATCCGAGCCAAGGGCGGCCCAGAGTGGATAACTGTCTTCGTAGCCGTATTCCTCGTTGGTCTGTGGGATGATGCGTCCCGTCTTCTCCTGCAATCTTCGCGACTCGAGCATCAAGGCATGCTGATTGCGAGACCAGTCCTGATACGAGGTGAATCCGAACCATGATGCGGCTCGGTCCTGGTGAGCGTTGCTTGCGGCAGGATGGCTCGTCTCAAGGTGTTTGTAAGGATCGAGCCGCTGCAGCAACATACCCGTATTATGCGTCCATTTCTCATCTCGATAGAGATCAAGATCGTCGCCCAGGTCCCAGGTAATGTTGGAAAAGGCAGAAAGGCGATTCGCGGCATAGCCGATGAAACGCCGTTCATCCTCGCTTCCGGCTGCCGGGTGGACCCGGCTGTCGTTCATGTCAAGAACGACAGAGATGATCATGTCGCTATCGCGGGCATACCGAAGCATCTGCTCAAATTTCTGCCAATAGGGGACGTTGAACCGGGTATAGTCGAAACCCGGATGAAGTGGATCATCCGCATTTTGTGCTGGCCACGCCGCAGTGAAAACTGTCCAGTTCGGCCCTGTCATGACCGGCTCGCCGAAGAATGACAAAGCCTCCCGGCCCGCGAGCGTAACGCGCAGCCGGTTCACCTTGAGGCGGTGCAGCCGGTCGATGCTGAATGGGATGACATGATCGTCCTGCCAGCCTGCCAGCCAAAATGCCGTCGTTCCGTTGAAGAAGTAGTGTTCGCCAGTGCCAGCCCAGATGAAGTGCCACGGATATGCTGGATCGACTGCCAGAATGCCTCGCCTATGACCATCCGTGACGTGAAAGCTGCCTGTCGATTCCTTTCGAAAGCCACCCTGGCGGTAAGCCACCGTATAGGCGTAGTCGCCCGGCTGGGTCGACATGAACCGAATGCGGAAGACGCTCCCGTCACTACTGTCGCAGAAGCCATCGATCTTCCAGGTCTTGCTGCCGTCTTCAGCTTGAAAGGATCCCGAGAGGGAAGCATCGGTGAACGGATTGGGCGAGTCGGGCCCCTGAATTCTTGCAGCGATCTCAACGTAGTCATACGCCTCAATCGAAGCGGCAGATTGGGAAAAATCCACAGCCTGTGGGGCAGCCAGAAGTGCTGCTGGCAGGCATATCGATGCGCCTAGCCAGAGAGCCCAACCTGCCTGCTTGCCGTAAGCGACACCACCCCTACGCGTCCACAATAGGGCGTTTAGAAACTTTTGCGTACGATAACGAAACATTTTCATTTTCAGCTCGCTTTCGTAGTTATGACGGTTGGTCTGTGTTAATCTTCTCCTCTCCAGCCGGCGGACAATCCGATGATCGATAGGCATGGACTCATCCACGGACTGAAGTCACCTCAAGAATCTCCACCGGCTCCGCATTCGCAAATCGAATCGGCACACCGGAAACCCACTGGGAGCGATGGAAGACGCCGAGAACTCTTCCGCTAAGGATCGAACGTATTCTGTACCTGCCCGCGGGCAGCATTGGCAACCTCACCACAGCGTGGTCCACATGGGACTTATTGCGGAATAGCGCAATAAGTCCGTTGCCGCTGGAGGCAAAACGCCCGAAGCCGTCCCAAGACGCGGGCGATGTCTGGAGCCAACTGTCGAGCGGGAAGAAGCTCTCACTGATCTTCGTACTCCTTCTCAACTTCTTGAACCAGCTTATCTTCTCGCGGTACCACCGGCGGTCGGCGGCCGAGAGTTTGCGCAGATCGCCTAATAGCAGGGGCGCCGAACCGATGGCTGTTGCAAAAGTCTCCTGAATTGTCGGTAGTTCCGCGTGCATATTGCCGATCAACATGCTCTCGACAGGCATCGAGGCGGCCCGCTGGTAGAGCAACTGGCGGGCCTGTATGAGGCCTGCCGAATCCGGCTCGGAGTCGTCCACATTGCTCATCCAGTCAAGATCGCCGGCTGCCAGCAGGCCGGCGTCAATGATGTGCTTCTGGCCCCATAGCTCGAAAGTGAGGTCGAGAAGAACCTCCGGATGCTTTTGATAAACCCTGCCGGTCACATAAGAGATTCCTTCATAGATCATATTGAGCGATTCAGCCCAGTTGCCATGATAGTGACTCCTGGCCCAGCAGCCAGGAGCTTCGCCGTAGGCGTTGAAGATAGTCGTCAGGTCGAGCTTGACGTAGGCCAGGCGGAACCGCTCGATGGCATCGATGACGCGGGCGGCGGCAGCTTCTCGATACGCGGACGCCATGCACATAACCACCTTCTCGCCCCACATGGTCCCGGTGGTCTTGAGCATTCCTTCCAGATCGAGACACGGCCATTCCGGATGGTCGCGATAGACCGCGGTCGACTTGCCGATGGCCGCCAACGGGATCCATAAGCCCAGCCTCATGCCTTTGGCTTCTAAGGCATCCAGAATGGGCTTCAAGCCGCCGGGAAACCTGGTCAGGTTTACGGTGTTCTCGCCGTATTCCTGTTGCCACCCGTCGTCGATCGTAAAGATATCCATGCCCATCTCAACGGCGGTGTCAATTAACTCAAGCGCGGTGTCGCGATTGATCTCGCGCTGAAACGGTTCCCAGGTGTTGTAGATCCACGGCGCGCCCTGTGCGTCCACGCGCCGCATAAGGACCTGCGCCGTGTACGACGGCAAGCGCCAATGCGGATCGTTGAAGCCGTCGCCATTGCGAAAGGCCACCAGCGACACGGAGGCCGTGATGAATGTCTCGCCACTGGCAAGAGTGCGCTCGAAGGGCATCAGATCGGTGTCGTAAAGGACGCCGACGCTAACGCTTTCCGGGTCGTCCCAGCCGCCGATCTCGGTGCGCTTCATCCATCCGGGGACCTCGCTGATGACCGCGATCCCGTTGCCGGTGCGGCCATTGGCCACCAGCAGCGCCCCATCTTCAACTCGCCCGGTGTAGAAGATCTCACGGGGGATCGTCCCGTACTGGGTGAGGAGAGTGACTTCGTTCTCCGGCCCGAGCGAAATTGCGACGGACTCGATAGTCATGTGGGAAAGGTGGAGCGTAGAAGTGCCGGTATTGTGCAGCACAAGATGCTTGCGGATCGCCGGATGGCCGTTATAAACGCAGTAAATCACGGAAACTTCGAGAGGGAGCTCTTTGTGGCCCAATGTGATGGTCAGCGACTTTCCGTTGGGAAGAGCGGTTTCGCTGGCGGCTAATAGGTCGAACGCCGGACTGGTCCCCGCGCAGTTGATTCTGTTGCACAGGAAGGAGAATTCCTGGCGAGCCCCCCAGCGCGCCGTTCCCTGGTGGATAAAATCTGTGTCTATTGAGCGATCGTACAGTCGCTCTGTGAACAACCCAATCTTGGTATGAAAAGTTATGATCCTTTCGATCAATTCGTTACCAATGATCCAAGTCCGAGCAACCCTATGAGCGCCTGAAGCTCCCGGTTTGTCCGGTGCGGCATTTGAGGACCAGGGCGCACAAACACAACCCGACGCCATTAACAATCCGCTGCGAAGCAACCTTCTTCTGCTGATCAATGTCCGTCTTGCGCATCTCATCGTTGCCCCTCGATTTCCCATAGATTTCGTTGCTTCTGAGCCCTGTCACGCCAACAATCGAACTGCGAGATCTTACGAGCAACGCACGCCACAGTCTTCCCGGTACTTGCCCAAAGGTCGTCGCTCTGCGGATGCCAGATCCAGCGTCTCGGCTTCTCGCACATGCGGCGGCAAAAGGCGCGCGCCGCGGAAAGCGGCGCTTCCGTATCGCCCCCCTTCTGGTCACAACTGTAGCCGCCACAAGGCGCCTCTCCCCAAGTGCGACGCCGTCCCCGCCATTGGCCACATTTAGCCACAGGGAGACGCCCCCTGAATCGACGAGCCAGAAACACATAGCGCGCGCGCCAGTCTTCACGCCGTAGCCATGAAGTTTGCGCCTGTCGGATGCGAGAAAATACCATGGCAGAACACGCTCAGGAACCAACGAGCGCCAACCAAGATCGCCATAGCTTCGCTCCCATTGGTCGCCCAAAATGAGCAAGCCTCGATGGTCATTCTGATTCCAACGCAAACTGATATGCGTCAAGTGAGTGATCGGGGATGCAACGCGGATGTCTATGTTCGTTGGCAGAGGCATCCGTTGCAACGTGCACGTCTCTTGCCGTCCACTCAGCCCCATTCTGCCGAAGAGGAAAAGGGGCAGCCAAGCCGGCGTAAGCAACTACTTTGTCCGGGTTGCGGAGAAGGTCCAGAAAAGTCGACCGCGGTCCGTCACGCTTTGCCGAGGCGGCTTGTGAATACCCGCTCTTTGGGGATGTGCAATTCCCGCGGCAACGGTGGCTGAGCTTGCCGCTCCATAAATGAATCCTCGCCGCGTCAGATTCGTCATCGCCATCACTCAAACCCCTTTGTCTTTCATTTTCAAAGTGTTCAAAGCCGTTCGCCTTAAAACGTTAATGAAGATTTCCAATTTCCATTGACCACAAGATGCTCACCTCACTTGACCACCTTTTGCTTCTCTTCGCCGGGGACATGCTGGCGCATTTCCTGGTAGATTGCCCGCATTTTATCTTTCAGTTGCGTATAGTGCTCGAAGGCCTCAAGTTCACGCTTGGCGTCGTCTGGACGTTTTAGACTTCGATAGATAGTGAAGAGACGGTAATGAGCCAGAATGTTCGAAGGGTCTGCCTTCAGGACCCGTTCTAGCTTCAATGCCGCGGCGGCATAGTTTCCCTTGTCAGCATCCAAGTCAGCGAGCGCGATGGCCGCGTCGGGCAGTTGGGGATCGATTGCGAATGCCTGGGAATAGTACTTGATCGCTGCCTGAGCATCGCCGTGCTCCTTTGCCAGATTGCCCAAAGCGACCGCAGAATTGGCGTCGCGGGGATTCTCTTCGAGCTCCAGCTTGAATTGCGACTCCGCTTCCGCCCGAAGTTTCACGTCGTTGGCTTCCTGAAGTGCTTCTCCCAGTTCATAGTGAATGCCCGGCAACGTGGGATCCAATGCAGCGGCTTTGCGCAAATTTGCAATCGCGCCGGA
>JASHOC010000207.1 GCA_030041305.1 Acidobacteriaceae bacterium | reverse complement strand
ATCTGGACGCGTATCTCGATGAGTTCGCGTTCCGCTTCAATCGTAGAAAGTCGCGCCGCCGGGGAATGCTGTTCTACCGGCTGCTGGAGAACGCCCTGGTCACAAAACCATCCCGCTACCGGCCATCGCGAGCAAACGCGCCCACCGGAAAGCACAACCAGTAGTGGTTACTGTACTAAGGGAGCTACCCCACTTCCTATATTTACCTCGATTTCCCTCCCGTAACCCGCTGAAAACAGCATATTTGCTTACAGAAAGGGGGGAGGGGGGGTGGGTGCCTGGGTGGGGTATAAACCGGGCGGATGTCCGACAGATTAGACTGCGCGCATCTCCGACACTGCCGCAGGAGGCATGGCGGAGGGTACAACGACGCCGTGGCTTGAAAACCTGACCGGCTTTGACTTGGGTTTGCCGTCGAGCCTATAGTGAGAAAAACTCCCATGATCTCGATCCGGACCTGTAAATGCAGGAAAGGCGGGCCGCTGTTTGTCGCAAGATCGTCGTGCTTCCGTGGTACCCGAATTCCATTTCCCGGCGCCCGTCCCTCCCTGCTGGTATGGTTGCGCTGGCGGAGTTGACGCCTGTCTGGCGAATCCCCCGGCCAGCAAATGGGCCCTTTCCCGCGGCCGGCGCATGCTCGATGTTGCCGTTGCCTTCGTGGCGCTGCTCGTTTCCGCGGCGCCCATGCTGCTGATCGGCTTCTGCCTGCGGCTCACCTCAAATGGCCCTGTGCTTCTTGCTCAGCGCCGCGTCGGCCGCCTGGGTCGCCTCTTCCCCATGTACAAATTCCGCACCATGGCGCCCTCGGATGACCTCGAGGCCGGCCTCGGCCTGACCCAGGACGGCGATCCGCGCGTCACTTGCTTGGGTCGCTTTCTGCGCATGTTCAAACTCGATGAGCTGCCGCAGCTTTCGAACGTGCTGCGCGGCGACATGAGCCTTGTCGGTCCCCGCCCCAAGCTTCCCGCCTATGCCGCGCTTCTCAATATGCCCTATCGTCCCGGCCTCACTGGCCCGGCGACACTCGCCTTTTGCCGCGAAGAAAAAATCCTCTCCGCAATCGGCGCAGACGAACTCGACCAGTTCTATGCGCAGCGCATCAAACCGCTCAAAGCGCGCATCGATGCCTGCTATATGTGCAAGGCCACTCTCAGCTCAGACCTGCGCATACTCGCCGCCACATTCGTTCGCATCACTTCACGCCCTTCCGTTCCGCATGCCGCGGGCCACGTTTCCAAGCCGATAAGCGCTCCTGCAGTCGCCCGGGAACAAAACTCTGCCCCTTAATTTACCCCGCTCTCGCCGTCCCGACCAACCGGCCGCGTTTCCCATCCATCGAACTCGAAAAGGATGGCGGGAGTATGTGCGGAATTCGGCGCGCCGGACTTCCATAGGCTGGCGGAACCCGCCGCGGGGCTGAAATAATCGCATTGCGCCGCTCGATTGCTGCATAATTCCCCAATGCGCGCTGAAGTTGCTTCTCTCGATTGGGCCCATGGTCAAAAACGGAGGATTTTCCATTGACGAATCATCGGATTCTGCCATTTTTGGCGCTGGCCTTGGCAACGGCGCTTGCGGGGCAAAAAAGCTCAGGCCAACCGGCCGCGGGCGTGGAGCGCGCCACCCTGGCCAACGGAATGCGGGTCGTCATTATCCGCAATGCGCTTGCCCCGGTGGTCACGGTGCAGGCGAACTTCCTCGTCGGCGGCAATGAAACCCCTCTCGGCTTTCCCGGAATGGCGCATGCGCAGGAACACATGGCCTTTCGCGGTTGCGCCGGCATGACCGCCGACCAAACCGCCGCCATCTATGCGCTTCTGGGCGGCGAAAATAACGCCGACACCCAACAGAACATCACGCAATACTTCGCCACCGTCCCCTCCGCGGACCTCGATGTGGCCCTTCAGGCCCAGGCTGCCTGCCTTCGCGGCATCGACGATTCGCAATCGCAGTGGGACCAGGAACGCGGCGCCATCGAGCAGGAAGTGCAGCGCGACCTTTCCAATCCCACCTACAAATTCATCGACCAGATGAACGGCGCCATGTTCGCCGGCACACCCTATGCGCACGATCCGCTCGGCACACGGAGTTCTTTCGACGCCACTACCGGCGCCATGCTCAAGGCGTTTTATGAGAAGTGGTACTCGCCCTCCGATATGATCCTCATCGTGGTCGGCGATGTCGATCCGGCCGCTACGTTGGCCAGGATTAAACAGCACTTCGGCGGCATTCCCAGTCATCCGCTGCCCCCCTTGCCCGCGGTCAATCTCCAGCCTTTCAAGAGCCAGACTCTCACCATTCCCAGCAATTTGCCCTATGTATTGGGCTTCATCGCTTATCGGATGCCCGGAACCGATTCGCCCGATTACGCAGCCACACAGATCCTTTCCGACGTTTTGGCCAGCCAGCGCGCGGACCTTTATGGAATGGTTCCCGCGGGCAAAGCGCTCGACGCGGCATTCGGTCTCGCCGAGACTTACCGGAAGGCCAGCGTTGGTTATGGCGTCGTGGTCCTGCCCGCAGTCGGCGATCCTTCCAGTGGCATCGAAGAAATGCGGCAGATTCTCAATCGCTACGCCACTAACGGCGTCCCCGAAGACCTCGTGGCTGCAGCCAAGCGTAGCGAGATCGCGCAATCCGAGTTCCAGCGCAATTCGATTCCCGGCCTCGCCGATGTATGGTCAGCGGCGCTCGCCGCGGAGGGCCGCACTTCACCCGAGGAAGATATCGACGCCATCCGCAAAGTCACTCTGGCCGACGTCAATCGGGTGGCCAAACAGTATTTGCTGAATGTAAGCACCGTCACGGCGACGCTCAAGCCGGAGGCCAGCGGCGGCCCGGTGGCGCAAAAAGGCTTTGGGGGAGCCGAAACGGTGACCGCGGCGCCCACCAAGCCCGTGCAGCTGCCGGAATGGGCGGCGGCTCCGCTGGCGAAGATCCCGGTACCTGAAATCTTCATCTCCGTCTCCGACACCACTCTCCCGAACGGCATCCGGCTGATCGTCCGCACCGACATGACCACCCCCACGGTTACAGTGGTCGGTTCGGTCAAAAACAACGCCGATCTGCAAACCCCTGCCGGCCAGGAAGGCCTGTCGGAAGTCCTTGATGGTCTCTATTCCTACGGCACCACCACACTCGATCGTCTCGCTTTCCAGAAGGCGCTCGACGACATTGCCGCCAACGAGAGCGCCGGATATGACTTCTCGCTGACCGTGCTCAAGGAGTACTTTTCGCGCGGCGTCGAGCTACTGGCCGACAACGAACTTCATCCCGCGCTGCCCGAGCACGCCTTCACCATCACGCAGCAGCAGGTCGCGCAGTTTATCGCCGGCCAGCTCCACAGCCCGGGCTATCGCACCGAGCGGGCGCTCGATATGGCGCTCGTTCCACCGGGTGACCCGGTTTTGCGCGAAGCCACTCCGGACACCGTATCCAGGGTGACTCTGGCCGATGTTAAACAGTACCACGACGCCACGATCCGTCCCGACCTCACGACCATCACCGTCATCGGCGACGTCACCGCCGACGAAGCCAGAACCATAATCGAAAAATGGTTTGGCGACTGGAAGGCTTCCGGCCCTAAGCCCAACACCACTCTGCCGCCGGTTCCCGTAAACAAATCCTCAGCGGTTACAGTTCCGGACCCGGAACGCGTGCAGGATTTGGTGTCTCTGGCCGAGCAAGTTAATCTCAACCGCTTCGACCCCGATTACTACCCGCTGGAGCTCGGCAACCACGTTCTAGGCGGCGGCTTTTACGCCACCCGCCTCTATCACGACTTGCGTGAAGTGAATGGGTATGTGTACACCGTCAGCGTCGCTCTCGACGCATCAAAGACCCGGGCCAGTTTTTCGGTTGAATATGGCTGCGATCCGCAAAACGTCTCGAAAGCGCGCGCCTTGATCATTCGCGATCTCGAGCAAATGCGCACCCAGGACGTTTCGGAAAGCGAACTGCACCTGGCAAAAGCTTTGCTCCTGCGCCAAATTCCGCTCCGTAGCGCGAGCGAAGAGGCGCTTGCCAACGGACTATTGGCGCGCGCCACCATCGGCCTGCCTCTGGACGAGCCTGTGCGTGCGGCAAAAATCTATCTAAAGCTCACGGCCGACGACATTAAGAACGCCTTCGCCAAGGAGGTTAACACAGCGAACCTAGTGCAGGTGGTGCGCGGCCCTGCCCCGCAATAGCTTCAGCCCCGCACTTTCAGGACTTCCAAACGCGCCTGCGTCTCGCTCACGAATGCGGCATCGTTCCCCGAAGCTGACTTGATTGAATCAAGGTTAATGGCTACATTTGCCAGCGCGCCTTCGCGCGCGGCTTTCGCCAGGGCGATGGCGGTGGTCAGGTCGGAGCTCATATTGGGATTCGTGATCGGACGCAAGCGCACAGCCCATTGCTCCACTTCGGCCGCCGCTTCCGCCACGCCCAGCGGCACACCTGTCGCCTGCCGGAGCGCCGCATTGATTGCGTCGCCGTTGGCAGGCGAATCTTTGGCCGCCTTGTAAGTCTTCATCACGGCATTGTACGACTCAGCGTCGGCGTCGATGGCTGCTTTCAGTTCTTCGCGCAGTGTGGCCAGGCACGCAATCGCTTCGCTGAGCTGGCTCTCGTACTGCGTAAACGCTTTCTTGCCGCGCGACATGGCCGCCACCATGTGCGCCAAGCCCGCCGCCATCGCCCCGCTTGCCGCCGCGGCGCTGCCTCCACCGGGGGTGGCCGTGGGCGCAGCCAGTTGCTCGACGAACGGCTCGACACCTGCGCGCAATCCGCCGATCGCCATCTTCCCGCCCATCACCGCCGCCAGGCGATTCTCCAAAATGAGCGACGAATCGAAGTCCTCCACCTGCAGAAACCACTCCGCCGCCTGCTCCAGCGCCAACTTCGGAATCAGCCCCACGATCTCGCTCGAAACCGGGGCCACCCCGTAGCGCGCCGCCTCGCGCTTCACAAATTCAAACACTCGGTGGACTGCTGTCTGCTCGAAATCTGTCAGGTTCATCGAAACCTGGGCCTGCCCGCGCACCAAGAATCCGGCGCCCTTCACATAACGCAGCCCGCCCGAAGAAAACCGCACTGCCTTGGCAATCTTCTTCGCCACGTCCACGTTGGGCGTGTTGAGGTAGATGTTGTAGGCAATCAGAAACTTGCGCGCCCCCACCACCGTCGCTCCCGCCGTCGGGTGCACACGTAGCTCGCCGAAGTCGGGCTTCCGCGCTGGGTTCATCGCGATCTCGTCGCGAATCCCCTCGAATTGTCCGCGCCGGATATTCTCGAGGTTTTGCCGCTCCGGACTGGTCGCGGCGGCTTCATACAAGTACACAGGAATTTCGAACCGCCTCCATATCTCCGCGCCGGTGTGCCGGGCCATGGTCACGCAATCTTCGAGGGTGATACCGTCAATGGGAATAAACGGAACCACGTCAGCCGCGCCCATGCGAGGGTGCGCACCCTGGTGCCGTGTCAGATCGATCAGCTCGGCGGCCTTGCCCACCCCGCGAATTGCCGCTTCCGCGATCGTCTCCCGTTCACCAACCAAGGTAATGACGCATCGATTGTGGTCGGCATCCATCTCTCGATCGAGGAGATATACGCCGGGAACCTTCATCGCCTCTACGATTGCATCGACTTTCGCCGCATCGCGGCCCTCTGAGAAATTAGGAACGCATTCAACTAAAGTGTCGGCCACGCAAGAAGAATAATGACCGCGCCTACGTCTCGCAACCCACAGCCGGATCAATGCCACCAAAGTGCAGCCAATCGGCGGCGCGCCGTGCAGGGGATCAGCCACCTCCCGCCCCCTTCAGCTCCCCAAACTTGTCCGGCTGTTTTGGACAGCAGTGACTTGCGAGTTATCCCGCATCGTAGTCGTGGTTCACTCCCCGACACTTTTTCTTAAAGATAGCGAATGGCGCAGTCGGGCCAGTTTCAAAGAAGTCTCCGGATCTTCATTCAAGCGCTCCATCACGGCCTTGAGAAAAATTAGCAAGATTCCAATGCAGAATCCGCACGCCGTGCAGACGATCACGATAATCGAACGATGTGGAAACGACCTTTTATCCGGCACAATTGGGTTATCAACGACTTGGATTATCGAACCTTCTTTCGCCTCATCCAGCTTTGCAACTTCAAACTGCCTCGCGAGGATGTCAAAGATCGTTTCGTAATACTTTATATCTCGCAGTTTGCGAACATACTCGAGCCCGGCCTCCGGAACCTTGCCTTTCGGGACAAGCAGACTGGCATTGGATGTGTCCTCGGAGCCACCCAGTTTCGCCAGCTGCGCTCGCAGAGCGTCCAATTCCTCCTGGGCTTGAACGTACTGAGCGTTCTGCCCCGTGGCGTAGGTTTGCATTCCCTGGAGCTGAACCTCTTTTGCTGTAATCTGCGCCCTCAGTGAAATTGCCGTTTCAATAAGGGCTCGTGCCTGGCTGTCGAGCTGAATCAAGCCGGTTTTTTGTTCGGTCGCCTCGAAGGCCTCTTCGGCATTGGCCAGATTATCTTTAGCCTGTTCGAGCTGCTGCTCGAAGAACAGCCTTCTTCGTGAAGCCTCTGTGATGGCCAGGTGAGCAGATAATGTGCGGAATTGATCCACGTAACCGTTCGCCAGCTGTGCAGCTCGAACTGGATTCCGATCTTCAACGGAAATATGGATCAGACCGTCCTTGGTGCTTCCATCCACTGTCGAATTGCGCTCGAAAACCTTACGCGCATCGGAAAGTCTGCGAGTGTGATATTCCTTCATGAGCCCGAAGCTCTGCACCATTCCGTCTTCAACAGTGCGGCTCTTGAGCATCCCGACGTACATGTCGTTGGGGTTCTTGAGATTCAGTCCTCCTCCCGCCAGAGCGGCCATCGCCCCAAGGCTTCCCATCTGGGAGGTCAATTCCGTGGCAAGTGAAGTATTCTGCTGCGGGGTAAGAAGTGTCACTGTGGCGGTGTAGCGCACCGGGAGCAAAAACGAGACGATGATTGACCCAACCGCGAAGGCCATAGTGATCGCAAAAATGGAGCGTTTGCGCTCCGCAAGAGTGCTTAGAAGATCGAGCAGAGTAAAGTCATCCGCCGCGTCGTGACTTTGCTCTCCCGCTCGAGAACCGCGAGGAAGGGCGGCGGACGCCTGTTGCTCTGTAGGAGAGATCTGGGTTGCCATTGAATCCTGTTCTAAAGATTCGGCCCGTGGAGCGCAAAATCAACGACTTACGGATCAGCCGAATCCTTATGGTCTTGAGTGGCGCAAAGCGCCATTTATAACTGCGGAGATCTGGCTGATTGCGCTCCCAAACAAGATTTTACAGGGGACGTTTCCGTCCGGGCCAGAGTGCATGGTTCGCCATCATAGCTCAACGGCCAAGCAGTGCTTCGGGCAAGCCATTGATTCTGAAGGGGAAAATCCTCTGCAGCCGCGCGAGTAGGCACCTCAGATTGCGTTTTCGTTCAACGGAGTTGACGCCTGGCCCATTTTGTGCCTCTCAGATCCAGGTGGCGGAGAGCTTCGACCGAAGTGGATCCCCATGGGTAACCTCTCAAGAAAAACCTTCGGCAAGACCCAGGGAGGCTAGCTGGCGACATGTGAAACAATCAGCTTGATGCAACTCGGGACGCTCCTATCTGGAAGAGGAAAATCACGGGTTACCAGGGGCGGCATTGCCAGGAATTCGGCCGCGAATGTTGTCCGCCTGGCGTTCACATCCCTGATTGCAATCTTTCTTCCCGCATACCTGACACGCCGGCTGCCAGTGGAAATCTATGGCGCATGGGTGCTGATCCTGCAATTAGGTGCTTACGTCAGCTATCTGGATTTCGGGGTCCAGACGGCTGTGGCCAAATACATTGCAGAATATGAAGCCGCAGGCGATAGCACCGGGTGCGACCGGTGCGCCAGCACAGCGGTCGCGATCATGACGGTGGCAGGGATAGCGGGGATCCTTCTGAGCGCAGGCTTGGCTTGGGCAGTGCCGGAGTTCTTTCGCAGGATGCCCGCAAATTTGTACTGTGAAGTGCGTATCAGCGTTGTCCTTGTCGGTTCCTCCCTCTCTGTGACGCTCGTGGCGTCAACTTTTTCCGCCATCTTCATGGGCCTACAGCGTTACGAGATACCGATGATCACGAGCATCGTCGGGAAGCTGCTTTACGGCATCGCAATTTGTGTATCCGTGTATTTCCATGCGAGCTTGGCCGCGATGGGAGCATCGGTGGCAGGCGCCAATTTGTTTGGCGCGGCCATTCAGGTTGTCTCCTGGAAAAAGCTGGCGAGTCATGTTCACGTTGCATTTTGCGTGATCGATCGGCAGATGCTCAGAAGGTTGATTGGCTATTGCAGCGTGTTGACGATCTGGTCAGCATGCATGCTTGTCGTGAGTGGAATTGATTTGACTATTGTCGGCCATTATTCATTCGGGCAGGTGGCGTTCTATTCGATTGCGATTTCGCCGACGGCTTTTGTGCTCACGATTTTCGGAGCGCTGCTGGGGCCGCTTCTGCCGGCGGCCTCTGCTCTGAGCACCACAAGGAGCGCAGAACAGATGGGCGATGTTCTGTTGAGGGCAACACGGTTTGGCACGGTGATTCTTTTCGCCAGCGGACTTGCCGTCATTGTCGCGGGCTATCCACTCCTGTCCATCTGGGTGGGACCCAATTACGCAGCGCATAGCGTCCAGTATCTTCGTATTCTCGTACTGGCGAATATCATCCGGCAATTCTGTGGTCCATATTCCATCATGATCGTGGCTACTGCGAAGCATTCCTTTGCAACGGCCGCTGCCATCACAGAAGCGGTAGTCAATCTGTTTGCCAGCATTTGGCTTGCGAGGCATTTCGGAGCCGCCGGTGTCGCCTCCGGCACTCTTGTCGGCGCTCTCGCCGCGGTCACAATGCATTTTGGGGTCAGTATGCAGCACACGAGAAACCTCGCAGTTCCGCGGCTCAGGCTATTTCTGCAGGGAATGCTTCGTCCGGCGGCAATAGCGATTCCCTCTCTCCTGCTGCTGCCCGAATGGTGGCGCGCAGAGGTCCCGGCCATGAGGTTGCCGTCCTGGATTGCCTGGGCAGGCACAACGATACTGACCGCATGGTTTGTGAGCATGACGAATGAGGACCGCGGGATGGCGGTTCAAATGGCTGGACGCCTCAGTGGGCGATTGACCTGATCCGATTACGCAGCGAAAATCCCGGATTCAGTAGCGAACCGCGATATCTACACTGGCGTTCAGCAACTCACTTACTCGATCATGATCCCGGCGGGACTTTTCTCCGTATTGCAAGTAGCCTTGCCACTGCTTCTACGGCTTGAGTTCACTCCTTTATCTGCCATGGCAGATGGCCGGCAACACCGCCTAGGCCGATTCCACATAGCCTCCAATCGTCCCAACGTCTATCCGCGCTCAGCATGCATATAAATCTGCTCACCAGCCTGCGCGCTGAGCGACGCGCTAAGATCCTCATACCAGGCAGATAACTTCATCCGAGTGGGCAAGGAGAGAGAACCCAGGTACGGGTTTTTCCTTTTGCTGATTGCGTCGCTTTGGACCCAATAGAACATCGCATGCGTTCCCACCCGCTCCGCAACGGGGCGATGGAACCCTGCAGCCTTCAGCGCGTGGCAGAGACTCCTCTCGTTGAACAATACGAGGTGGCGAGGGACCTCAAGTCCGCGCCAATTCTCCCCGAAGTGCTTATGTCCCGGGCTTTCCAACCGAGGTGTCGCGATCCAGATCCGCCCGCCTGGACGCAGGAGGGAATGGCATTCCTTCAAAGCGGCGATTGGATCATGAAAATGTTCGATAACGTGTAGCATCATTATGGCATCGTAAGTGCTCGGCGAACGTTGCGCTTCCGATGCAAGGTCCGAGAGTCTGACTTCAAGCCCCCTCGCCTTCGCCACGCCCACTGCGCGTGGATCGGGATCGATTCCTTCCGCTTTCCAGCCAACCGAAGCTGCAATTTCGAGATAGTCGCCCGAACCACAACCAACGTCGAGAAGTCGTTCGCCGGTCCGTTTCGGATAGATGCGTGCTCGCAATTCCCACCGTCTGTGCAGCACGAGACTCATGCAATAGGCTGCAAGTCTTCGTGCCACAGGCTCCGACTTCGCCTCTCCGCGCCGCCCCAGTTCATAAACGTGGCGCAGATACCGGTAGGCAAGTTTCAACGGGCCTGCAGTATCCGGTGCACTGACAAGGTGGGTGTAATAGCTCGAGTACGCTCGACTAATGCTCGATTGGTTTGGTCGGGGTGACAGGTAGGCACATTCGCAATTCCGGCACGTCCACAGATTCCAGGAGTCTGCCGAAGAAAAAAAAACTCTATCAACCACCCCCTGATGCAGAAGCGATCGCTCTGAAGAGCAGCAGATTGGGCAGGCGCGCATTTCCTCAAGATCCTCAGGACGCCAGTGATTTGCATCGTCGGCGGTTGGGGCTGGGAGGCTCCTGTCAGCAACTTCAGACGTCGGGTTGACCTTATCTATTTCCATGGAGTCCCTTTTGCCCGATAGGGCTGCTCGGCGGTTACACCCGCGCTATGTCGTGTTCACAATTTAACGAAATGATCGATGAAATGCATTATCGAGAGATCAGGGGCTATCCGCGCACGATGTCTCGAACCATAGCGGGCATCCAACGACTGTACCGGCGATACCACAGGATCTTCGGCAGCACGTGAGTGGCTCGAGAAACCGCTGATCGGGGCAAATTCGCGCGCATTCGGGAGAACTCGACGACTTGGCGGACCTCTTTCATCGTCTGCTCGCTGCATCCACCCCGCTCCGCGCATCGAGCCTCCAATGCCTCGAATCGTTCGGCCTTATCCGCGTGGAGTTCGGACCAACTCCGGCGCAGGTTCGCTAAGCGCTGGCGAAAGCCGCGCGCCCCCACGCCGCATTTTTGCGCGGAGTGGACGCGGTAGGCCATGAGGCGCTCAGGCAAATAATCCAGCCGCGAGTACAGCACCAGCATCCAGGCGAACCAGCCGTCGTGAATCCATGCCGCACCCACGGGAAGCAGAGATGGGCGGAGTGAGGCCCGAAATATCATGGTGGATCCGGTCACGAAATTCAGCACGCACAAAAGGCGCGCGGCCTCGCCTCGATCTACAAGCCGCTGTTCGTGCGATCCGAAGTGAAAGATCTTCCACAGGCACTCGCCCGTCGGCTGCGAGCTTTCGTCGATCAAATCCGCGTCAGAGAATACACCGCCCGCCGACAGATTCTCAGCCATGCGAGCGGAGAGCCGCTCCAGCTTGTTCGGATACCATAGATCATCTTGATCGGCGAGCGCGATCAATTCTCCGCCGCATTGCCCAATCGCCTTTTCGAAGTTCTTCGCAACGCCCAGGTTCACGTCGTTGCGCACGATTTTCACGTCGAAATCGACCGCACGCGCGAACTCACCAGCGATTGACAGTGTCGAGTCGTCCGAACCATCGTCACAGATTACAATCTCTGTCGGACGCAAACTCTGCGCGGCGATGCTCTCCAGCTGCTCCCGCAAATAGCGCTCACCGTTGTAAGTGCACATTGCGACGGATATGCTGGGATAGGATGTGGCGGACTCTGGAGGAGCCAAATTTGGAACCTGTCGAGTAAGAGGTAAATGCTGTGTCAATTGAGCTACGCGTCCACTGAGAAGTCCTCGCGAGGAGCGGCTGCAGGCCCATCTCGCCGTACGCAAGAAATCAGTATAGCACGACGATTTCCCCTGCTACGAGTGACCCAGAGCTGATAAATACCGCGGGCCGAAAAACAAGGATTTCGCCGCAATGATTTTTCCGGAAGCGACTTTGTTCCAGAAAGAGTGAGCGTCTGCGACAATGGAAGTGGGCCTCAGCCGAACGGAACATCTTCCGGCGCATGAGACAGGTACGGCGAAACAGAATGGCTAAGCGTGTCAGATTGCCAACCGGAAGAGGCTACCGAGGGACACATTCCTTTGCGACGCAAATGGAGAAGGTTTTCATCATCATCCTGAACTGGAACGGCTGGAGGGACACGATTGCCTGCCTGGAAAGCGTGTTTCGCAGCGGCTATCCCCACTTCAGGGTCATCGTTTGCGATAACGCATCGACGGATAAGTCGCTAGAGAGGATTGCCGAGTGGGCGGAAGGGCGCCTGCATGCAAGGTGTCCGACTCCTTCCCTAGATCGCCTCATCTCCCCCGCGGTGAACAAGCCCATCCGAGTGGTCCACACGGATCTCAATGGGCAAGGTGAGGTACTGGGCAATGGAGAACCTCTTATCCTTTTGCAGACTGGAGCCAATCGCGGGTTCGCGGGCGGAGTTAACGCGGGACTTCGTCTCGCATTGCATTCGGATCTTGACTACGTCTGGATCCTGAACAACGACACCCTGGTTGAGAGCACCACGTTGGAAGAACTGGTCAGGCGCATGCAGGAAAAGCCCCAAGCCGGTATTTGCGGGTCTACCCTACTGTACCTCGAGGATCCTGAAGTCATTCAAGCGCTAGGCGGCTCCGTCTTCAATCCGTGGCTGGCGCGGGGGCGCCACCTGACTGGCGGTACGCGTCTCAGCAACGTCGACATTGACGCAAATGAGGTCGAGAGCAGGCTGAGCTACATTGTGGGCGCTTCCATGCTCGTGCGGCGGCGCCTGCTGGAAGAGATCGGACTGATGTCCGAGCAATACTTCTTGTTCTTCGAAGAGCTCGACTGGGCTCTCCGGGCGCGTTCTCGTTTCAGCCTGGCCTATGCTGCCGGGGCGGTCGTCTATCACAGGGAAGGGGCCGCGACAGGAAGCAATAGTCTTAAAGCCCGAAGCAGCCAACTTGCCGATTTCTACTCGAGTTGCAACCGTATACTAATTGTCAGGCGGTACTTTCCCTGGGCGGTCTTGCCGGCGGCAATGGTGGTTGTGGCAAAGGCTGTCCGGCGCCTGTTCGCCGGCGAGGCATACGGTTGCAGAGCTCTGATGCGTGGTCTAGGCCGCGGGCTCTTCCTTAACCGGCAAACCGAACTGAGGTCGGACTCGTGAGCATTTCCCCACTACCTCGGTTGCTTCGGATCTCCCAACTTCCTGTCTGCGGAGCCATCATCACCGGCATTACAGCGCTTGGGCTGATTGGAGTGATTCCGGCGGTGCATTCCGCTCTCATCAGCGCCTGTGTGCTGGCCGTGCTGTCGGCCACGGCATTTATCTGGAGCGGTTCCAACCTGTTGACGCTCATCTTCCTTCTTTACATCTATCTGGTTCTTGTCATTGCCTACCCGGTTGAGTACATGCAGGAGGGCGCGACTCTTTTTCTCATCGTCTTGATGGGGTTTTTGCTGGGCCGGACCATTGATCTTTTCCAAAGTCATCCAATCGAAGCGGATCCCCAGGTGGTCACTTCTAAATCCCGTATTCCTCGCGTTCTGATCCTGGGCCTGATTCTAAAGGGATGTGCGCTTTTTTATCTGATTTCCAACTACGGTCTGAGGGGCTTTTACTCCGGCGCCTACATGGCTGAGACAATCCAGAACTACAGTTCGGGGTCGTCGAGTGTCCTTCCGACTGCAGTGGGATATTTCGGGACGATTCTTTGCGTCGCGGGTGTCGGCATCTATGCGCCATCCGGAAAGGTGTCCCGTTACTTATTAGGGTTTACGCTGCTCGGAATGCCGCTGTTGAGCCTCGGCCGCTCCGACATGGTCGCCGGCGGCATCTGTCTCACTTACATCTTCCGCAGAACGATTAGGTTCTGGCACGTTCTCGTTCTCGCTGCACTGGCGCTGTTCGGCTCAGTGTTCATCGGCGGGCTTCGGCAGAGTCAGCTGGGAGGAGGGGAGGGACGACTATCGACCCTCGAAGCGATCGCCGGCGAATTGTCCGTTTCGCAGTGCGTCCACTTTATCGTCGATAACATACACGAGCACGGAATCTCGGGAGGGGGCTCACTGGTCGGTCCGCTGGTCACGATGCCGATTCCGAGAGCGATCTATCCGGACAAACCTCTTCTCACCTCGGCGCGAATCATGGAAAAGTATCTTCCTTATGAGGCGGAACACGGATTCTATCTGGCACCCACAATTTTCGGTGACTGGCTTTACAATTTTGGCTACCCGGGGGTGTTGATTATCAGTTTGCTGCTTGGGATCATCATCAGGAAAATCGACAAAGGCGCGATTTCCTTTTTTGGCGTGGTGTTATCCTATGCGATTTTCATGATTCTTCGGAACAACACCGCACAATCATTCCTTTTTGTTTTCAGCTGTTTTGCTGTTCGCGAACTGCATTGCTTCAGGATCGTGCCTCGCTCGGGCTCTGCAGCGATGATGCGACGGCTTCCGATCTCCCAATGAGCAAAGAGGAAAGAAACTGCCTTCGGGTCGGGTATGATGCCCGCCTCGCGATGGGAAACTACAGAGGCATGGGTCGCTTCCTGCGGCAGCTGATCGCCGGTCATGAACGGGAATTCCTCGGATTCTGTGCTAGCGGCGAAGGCGACCCTTCGCTGAACCTTATCGCCAGGGGTTTCCGTTTCTTTCCCCTCTGGGAACAAATATCGATTCCCTCCTTGGTTCGGCGATTTCGGACGGATCTGTTTGTGGCCCCCTACAACACGGGACCGTTACGGCTCCCGAAAGCGGTCACGTTGTTACTAGTCGTGCATGACCTGATTTTCCTTGAGGATTTGCCATTCTCGCCGTCACTCTATCAAAACCTCGGACGCGCATATCGACGCGCAATCACACCGCGGATACTGGGTCGTGCAAACGCGATCGTAACTGTTTCAAACTTCTCAAAAGAGCAACTCGCCACTCGCTGCGGTGTTTCCGAAGACAAAATCTGGGTTATTCCCAACACCTTAGAAGATAAGTGGTTTCAACCAAGCAAAAATCCTCGGGACCGGGATCCATATATCTTCATGGTGAGCGGCCAAGCGCCCAGCAAGAATCTAGTCCGAGCTATGGAGAGCTATGCCCTCTACCTAAAGAGGTTCGGCGACAAGGCCGCTCGCTTGAAAGTAGGTGGAGTGGATAGTAGCTTCCACCAAATCTATCGTTCTTTGGCTAGCCGGTTGGGAGTGGAAGAGCGTGTGGAATTGCTGGAGTATCTGCCAGATTCCCAAATGCTCAGACTGTACCAGGGCGCTGAACTGTTTTGGTTTCCATCACTTATGGAAGGCTTCGGAATTCCTGTACTTGAAGCCATGGCTTCGGGCACGCCGGTGCTGGCCAGCGCATCGACATCACTCCCCGAAGTGGGAGGGAATGCCGCCTCTTATGCCAATCCCAGATCGGTTACTGATATGGCAGATGCTCTTTCAACCGTGATGACGGATTTTGATCTCCGCCAAAATATGTCGGCGGCAGGCCGGGAGCAGGTCGCAAAATTCCACCCGGACGTAGTGAAGCAAAGGATTCGCCAACTCTGGATAAGTCTAGGAGTGGGAATATGTTAGTTTTGCCCAACGGCTGGGCGCCATCTACAAGGCGAATCCTCGTGCTTACACCGCGCTTCCCTTATCCTCCGGCGGGAGGAGATCGACTTCGCATTTACCAGATTTGCAAGCAACTCTCCTCCGAATTCGAGCTTTCGCTGTTGAGCATGTGCGAATCCGAAGAAGAGATGGAAGCCCCGATCCAAAGCGACGGGGTTTTCAAACAAATTGAGCGCGTCTTTCACGGGAAGTGGCGACGGGTGACGGGGTGCCTCCGGGCGCTCCCTTCTCGAACGCCATTCCAAGTCGGCTACTATCGCAATGCTCTCTTTGAGAAACGCGTCCACCAGTTGGCCAGTCAACATCATTGCTTACTTGCACACCTGATTCGGACAGGGCCTTACATCGCGCAGTTCAAATTGCCCAGGGTTTTGGAGATGACCGATGCGATTTCACTCTCGTATCGG
Source organism: Acidobacteriaceae bacterium (assembly GCA_030041305.1). Lineage (GTDB taxonomy): Bacteria > Acidobacteriota > Terriglobia > Terriglobales > Acidobacteriaceae > Telmatobacter. The sequence continues at coordinate 1,897 of JASHOC010000207.1, read as the reverse complement.
CGTACAGTGGAACATGTGGACCCGATCAAAGCGGCGCTCTACCGCATCGAGGCAAAAAGGCTTTTAGACTTTGAACGTTACGTCGCCCTAGAATGCGATCTCTGTGTTCTGGTTTCCGATGTCGATCGCAATTTTCTCTTTCCTTCCGGAGTGCATTCCAAGGTGCTGGTTTGCTCAAACGGAGTTGACAGCCAGGCCCTTCCCTTTCGCTTCAACCCTGATGGGAAAACAATCATCTTTATCGGCAAGAATTCGACCCGCCCAAACATGGATGGAATTATGTATTTCGTGAAAGAAGTGATGCCGCTCGTGCGGGCTCGCGTTCCCCAAGTGCAATTTAGAGTTATCGGACAAATCTCAGCTGAATTTAGGCGTAAACTGGAAAGCCACGGGGTGATTGTTACCGGAACTGTCGCAAATGTGGCCGAAGCAGCTACAGGGGCTTCCGTCGGCGTTTGCCCCCTTCGGATTGGAGCCGGCGTGCAGAACAAAATCTTGGAGTATATGGCCCTTGGAGTTCCAGCGGTTACTTCACCTATTGGGCTCGAAGGTCTAGAGGCGATTTCAGGGGTCCATGTGATGACGGCCACCAGGCCCCAGGACTGGGCAGATCAAATCGGCCGGCTCCTGCAAGATCGAGATCTTGCTCGAAACCTGGCGGTTGCAGGGCGCCGGTTCGTGGAAGCACAACATTCCTGGTCCTCTCAAATTTCAAAGCTCAGCTGTTTGATTCATAAGCTAATTGAAGACTTTGGCGTGAAAAACTGAACATGAAACCACTATGCACACGAATTAATTCAAGTTTAGTCAGCATGGAGTGACCGGTTCCAGAGCGCAGGTCGTGGGTTAGTCTGTGAGGCGAAGAGCAACACAGTCCAGAGCCACAAGCGGAGAGGAACCGGCCATGAGAGAGAAGGTACAATTTTTGGGTTTGGATGTCCATGCCGAGACGATTGCCGTCGCGGTCGTCGAGCAGGATGGAGAAGTGCGCAGTCTTGGGGTGATCGCCAACCGCGCCGAGTCAGTGCGCAAGCTGATCCGGAAGTTGGGAGCGGCGGAGTCATTGCGAGCCTGCTACGAGGCCGGTCCGACGGGCTACGTGCTGTATTGGCAGTTGACGGAGTTGGGGGTGGAGTGCGCGGTGGTGGCGCCGACGCTGGTTCCGGTCAAGGCGGGAGACCGTGTGAAGACGGATCGGCGGGATGCGGTGAAGTTGGCGCGCTGCCACGGTGCCGGCGAGTTGACCTCGGTGTGGGTTCCGGACGCCGGCGCGGAGGCACTTCGGGACCTGGTGCGGGCGCGGGAGGCGGCCAAGCAGGATCAGTTGCTGGCGCGGCATCGGTTGAGCAAGTTTCTGCTGCGTACGGGACAACGGCCGGCGCCAGGACTCCAGGCTTGGACCCAGCCGCATATGGCCTGGGTGCGGCGGTTGCGCTACGCGCAGGCGGCGCAAAAGTGGACGCGGCTGGATTTGCTGCACGAAGTCGAGCACATGGCGAAGCGGGTGAAGGGATTGGAAGAGGCGATCGGCGAAGCCGTGAAGCTGGCTCCGGCGGCGATGCAGGAAGTGATGCGCGGCTTGCAGGCGTTGCGCGGCATTGCCGAGATCTCGGCGGTGACGGTGGTGGCCGAGCTGGGCCGGATCTCGCGCTTCGCGAGCGCACGGCAGTTCAACGAACAGGACTTGGCCGGGATATTGTGTTCCCACCCCGACGCGACCTTGGTCGAGTTGCAGGCGGAGTTGGAGAACAAGACTGGCCTGCGGGTGAGCACGCAGCACCTGTGGCGGGTAGTGAAGCGGCTAGGCTTCCGGCTCAAAAAAAGTCACTCCACGCCCAAGAGCGGGACACGGAAGAGAACCGCAAGCGGCGTCAAGAGTTCATCAAGGTGATAGGCA
>JASHOC010000206.1 GCA_030041305.1 Acidobacteriaceae bacterium | reverse complement strand
CATCTGGACGCGTATCTCGATGAGTTCGCGTTCCGCTTCAATCGTAGAAAGTCGCGCCGCCGGGGAATGCTGTTCTACCGGCTGCTGGAGAACGCCCTGGTCACAAAACCATCCCGCTACCGGCCATCGCGAGCAAACGCGCCCACCGGAAAGCACAACCAGTAGTGGTTACTGTACTAAGGGAGCTACCCCACTAATCTTAATTCTCCGAAGGAGGGCGGTTATCGCGTGCCCCGAGCCGTCGCGGATCTCGTGGCGGCTCGCCCCATTGAGCTCGCGATCATCGACGGCATCTACACCATGGCCGGCGGTGAAATCCCCAACCAGTATGGCGGGCACCACATCCCCGTGCATCCCAGCTTGCTCATCGCGGGAACCAACTGCGTCTCCACGGACGCCGTGGCCATGGCGCTCATGGGATTCGACCCGATGGCCGACCGCGGCACACATCCGTTCGAGACTGCCGATAACATGCTTCATCTGGCCGAGCATCTTGGCGTCGGCACGCGCGACCTGAACCGGATTGAGATTGCGGGCGCGCCCATTGCCAAGGCCCGATTCGATTTCCGCAAGGTGAAAGCGTCGGCCGCGTGATTTGCGGGACAAGGGCGCCGGGGCGCAAAATGAGACAAATCGAAAAGTGAGAACGGAGGTCTTTTTCCAATATGAAGGGTAATCCCAAGGTAATCGACGCTCTCAATGAAGCGCTGCATGAGGAACTAACCGCCATCAACCAATATTTTCTGCACGCCGAAATGTGCGAAAACTGGCACTATGACCGCCTCGGCGAGCTGATTAAAAAACAATCGATCGGCGAGATGAAGCACGCGGAGATGCTCATTGAAAGAATCCTTTTCCTGGACGGGACGCCGAATCTGACCAAGCACATGGAACTAGCCATCGGAAAGAACGTGAAAGAGCAGGTCGAGAGCGACATGAATTTGGAAATCGAAGCCGTCGGTATGTATAACCGCGCCATCGAGACGGCCCGCCAGGAGGGAGATAACGCCTCGCGGGAATTATTCGAGCGCCTGTTGAAGGACGAAGAAGAACACGTCGATTTTCTTGAGGCTCAGGTTCACCAGATGAAGGAGCTAGGTTACGAGCGGTACCTCAGTCAACAAATCGTGGAGAACGGGTAAGCGCTTTCGGACAAGCCGGACACGCGACCTGGACTGATGGTGCGGATGGGGAACCACGAACTTGTCCGCCCTTTTGATCCCGAGTCACAACGCAGATATCCCTCATAGGCGCTTGTCCTGTGCATTCGCCCCCACATACGCATTGACCTACCTGATACTCCATTACGATGAGCGACGCCACCCCTGATCGGGCTTGCGAGGACTTCTCAGCTCCGCTCGGCGAGCGACGCACAGCGGTTGCGTCCGGTGATTCCCTCGTCCGGCTTGAAGCCGCTCACTTTGCCATGGGCACCATGTTTTCCATCGTCGCTTATGGACCGAACTCCACGTATCTTCAGGAAGCGATGGACCGCGCATTCCAGGAAATCGATCGCCTGGACAGCCGGATGAGCCATTATCGGCCGGACAGCGAGCTATGCAAGATAAACCGTGATGCTGCGCGTGAATCTGTCGGGGTAAGCCCCGAATTGTTCGAGTTACTTGAAAAGTGCGTGAGTTACAGCCGGGATACAAACGGCGCCTTCGACATCACGGTAGGTCCGCTGATGAAGTTATGGGGATTCTTTCACGGGTGCGGCCGCATTCCCGCGCGACCTGAATTGGCTGAGACCTTGCAGCGGATTGGCTATGGCCACATCAAGCTGGAGCCTGAAGCGCGCGCGATCGCCTTCGACCAGCTCGGGATGGAACTCGATTTGGGCGCTATCGGAAAAGGCTACGCCGTCGATCGCGCCGTCGCGATTCTGCGCGCGCGGGGAATCACGCGGAGCTTGATTTCAAGCGGCTCCAGCAGTATTTACGCGCTTGGCGCGCCTCCCGGGGCGGCGGGCTGGGAAGTTTCCGTCTGCGACCCGCTCGAGCGCCGCAAGCAAACACATATCCTGCGGCTTCAAAACCTATCGATCTCCATCTCCGGAGCCTGCGAACAACGCTTCGTGCTCGACGGGAAAATGTATGGTCATCTTCTCGATCTGCGCACCGGCATGCCCGTGGAGAAGATGCTCATGACGGTGGTCCTCGCGGAATCGAACACCGCCGGCGACGCCTTGTCCACCGCGTTCTTTGTCGCCGGCGTGGATCAAACCCGCGTGTATCTCGAGAATCATCCTAATTTAAGCGTTTTCTTGTATCTTTCCGCGAATTCGCAGCGCCAAGTCGAAGAAGTGCGGCTGGCTTCAAACGTCAACAGTCTTCCTGCCGATAGTTTCGCCTCGATATAGCTCGCCACGGCGCCGTGCCCGCGTTCAACTCGGATGCGGGCGCGTGCAATTCGCTTGGTTTCCGCTTATTGCACATCTGCGGAGCGGTCGCCTTCATATTCCATGATGTGAAAGTATCCCTCCCAACCGGTCCATGACGCGGGCGCTGGTAATCTGGCGAGCGGATCCTCGAGATGGGCGGCGTAGGCCTCCACCAGTTCCCGCGTGCGATACACCCCGGTCAGCCAGTCGCCGCGGTACCAGTTCTTCCATTTGCCGTACTCCGCCGCCGACATCGATTGTTCGGCCGCATCGAGAGCGCGGAGCGCTTCGGCGGCTTCGGTCTCCGCCTTCGCCCTTTGGCCGGCGTGGTCGTCCTTCATGGCGCGTGCAAGTTCCAGCAGCATCCGGTTGCTCTCGCGATTGATCGCGATCATGGTGAGCACTTCGGCCTGGTAATAATTGCGCCGCGCGGTATCGACCAAGTTCTCCGCGGCCACAGCCTTCCTCCACACCGCGTTCCAGCGCGGCTCGGCAGCGGCGCAGTCTTCAATGTCGGCATCCAGCGCGGCTTGCCTCATCTGCGCATCCAGCCCAGACACAAAGCGCGGCTGCGTCCATTTGGGCGATTGGCTGGGAATGGCGATCACCTGATGCCCGCTCAATTCATCTAGAATCAGCCATCTCGCTTCGGTGTGGTAGTGCTGGTCGCCATCGACGAGCGCAACGCTGGGGGTCATCGGAGGAGGTGTGTTGCCGGCCGAAGTCAGCCCCGGAGGCCCAATCCGCCTGCGCAGCGCCGGCGCCGCGAAATACGCCTTATAGATTTCTTCCAGCGCTTTCGCGGAGCGAGGCCCGAACTCCTCCGTCGCCCATCGCCAGTAGTAGGCGCCGTCGGCATCGTCGGGCAGTTCGTTGCCCGCCTCAGTTCTGGCGCTCACCGCCACGCCGCCCCATGCAATCTCCATCACCGCTCGCGCTGTCATGGCCACGGGGCGAATGTCGCTGGTGTTCATCAGCAGATAGGACGTCGCGCCAGCTCTGATGTAGCGGCCTAACTCCTCTTGTATGGTCTTCACCGGAACCATCTCGGAAAGCTGGTTGGCGTTTCCGTTCATCATCGCCACGTGGAAGTACATGCCTTCGCCCGGCGCCACTTCGCCGCCGTCCTGCATGTCGCCATAGCCGCTGTCGGCCCACACCAGCGTCACTTCCGGTGGAATCCGCAAATATCCCTCCTTCATCAGCCTGGCGCCCTCTGCCCAGAGATCGGTGACAAACTGCGCGTGAGGATAGCGAGCGCGGACGATCTTCATCTGCGCGGCGATCGCGTCACTGATGCGCTTGCCCAGCAGCGCGTCGTTGCCGCGCACGCTCGGGTCCAGCGAGGCGTAGCTTGAATCCGAAAGGCCGCGCAGACCCACGCTCCACAAAATCTCCTCGCCTGGCGCGTACTCCGCCACCGCGTCCTTCCATGCCCGCTCCAGAATCTCGGGATGCGTCGAGAAATTGTACGGAACGTCCTTTGGCCAACGGGCCACATTCAATCCCAGCGAGATGGCGTGATGTTGATTCACAATCAGCCCGCGCGCCGCCGCCGCATGCACCTGCGCATCGTCGGGAAAAATCCACGTCCCCGGAACCACCATGTTGCCTTTGAGGCGCAGAATGGTCTCAAAGATGTTGTCCCACACCTTCAAAGAGATTCCGGTGTGCTCGCCTTTGGCCGCGGGAATCCATCCGGTGAGCAGGTCTTCATCGTTGGTGAAGAAGCCGCGATACCGGAATGTTGGCTTGGGATAGACGCGGGCGAAATCAGCGGGGAGTGTGATCGAGACGCGTTTTTCCGGCTGCTTATCCGTCCACAGATACATGGGGTCAATACCAAGCACCCTTTGCGAAAATTCATAAATGGCGTAGATCGCGCCGCGCATATCCGCGCCGGTGAGGC
>JASHOC010000002.1 GCA_030041305.1 Acidobacteriaceae bacterium | reverse complement strand
GACCACTACGGCGTGCCGCGCGCACTCGTTCACGCCATCATCGCGCAGGAATCGGCCTGGAATCCCCTGGCGATTTCAAAGAAGAATGCCGAGGGCCTCATGCAACTGATGCCGGCGACAGCGGCGACGTACGGCGTTGGGAATCGGTTCTCCGTGATCGAAAATCTCGGAGGAGGCGTTCAGTATCTGTCGGAACTCTTGACCACGTTTCTCGCCAACAAGTGCGCCACGCATACCCCGAATCCGTCCAATTCGCGCTGAGTCCGAGCTGCGGCTTACAGTTCGCGAATCGCAGTCACCGGGTTCCGGCGCATCGCTCGATGTGCGGGAAGGTAGCATGCAAGCAACGACATTGCTCCCAGGAGCATGACGACGGAAACGACGGTGACCGGATCGTTGGAACCGACTCCGTACAACAGCCGGGCGATGAAACGTGTCAGTCCCAACGCAAACGCCAATCCCAGCGCCAGCCCAATGCCTGTGAGCCACAATCCCTGCAACAGCACGAGTCTCAGCACATCGACTCGCGAAGCGCCCAGAGCCATTCGCACTCCGATCTCGTGGGTCCGCATTTGGGTTCGATATGCCACGACTCCATAGATCCCGGTTGCCGCAAGCACCAGCCCGATCAGCGCGAACATTCCCGCCAGGGCGCTCTGTATGATGGCGAAACTGCTCGCCATCTGGGTACTCTCCCGCATGGAACGCACATCGAAAACTGGCAGCCGCGTATCGATTTGATAGATGGCGTTTTCCACCGCCGGCGCCAGGTCGAGCGGATTTCCCTCGGTCTTCACCTGCACCATCGTCTCGTACCCCACTTGGAAAAAGCTCATATACACCATGGGCTCCGGTGACTCATTCACGAATGTATGTGTTGAATTCCTCACAACGCCGACTACCGTGAAAGGGCTGCCCCACACCCTGAGTTTCTTTCCCAGCGGATCCTGCCCTGACCAGTAGCGCCTCGCCGCGGTCTGATCCACGATGAGAACCCTCGGGGCCTTTTCATCGTCATCCGGCGTAAACTCGCGTCCTTCCAAAACTGGTATATGAAGGGATTCGAAATACCGCGGGGCCACCTCGGCGTGGTACACCTGCAAAGATTCATGCGGGCGTGGCACATACCCTTCCGGATACGCATCTTCCCCCTTGTGGCCCAGGGTCATCGGAATCCAGTCCGTAAGCGACGCAACCTTCACGCCGGGCAAGGCCGACACGCGATCAAGTATCTTGTGACGGATCACCTGTTCCTCGTCGTGGCTGTAGCCGGCGATATTCAGCCCCACGGACGCAGTTAGAATGTGGTCCTGCTCAAATCCTGGATTCGCGTGGGCGAGATTCCGCAGCGTTCGCAGAAATAGTCCGGAGCACAACAGCAGCGGAAGTGAAAGCGCGATTTGCGCCACCACCAGCCCGCTGAGCAATTTCCGGTTGCGTGAGCCGCCGGAGATACTTGCAGACTCTGCCTTGAGTACCTCAATGGCAGGCGCGTGGGACGATCGCCAGGCGGGGAGCGCGCTGCACAGCATGCCGGCCAACAGGCTGGACACCGCAATCCCGATCACCACCTTATAGTCCATGGTCCCGTTCAAGATGAGGGGATTCGAGTTCGGCGGAAAGAACCATGCGAATGTCTTGGAAGTCCACGATGTCAACAGAAGGGCCACGGCTCCTGCGACGATGGAAAGCACTACGCCCTCCAGCACCATCTGCCGCACCAGTTGAATACGATTCGCACCGAGCGACTGCCGGATCGCAAGCTCACGCCGCCGGGATACAAACCGCACTAACGTAAGCGTCGCCACGTTCGCGCAGGCCAGAAACAGCACCAAACCGGCGATGGCCAGCAGAATGGGCAGCGTCGCCGCCATGTATCCGTTGGCGCCGAATGGCGAGCGCCACATGGGATCCAGCGTGATCCGGTTCTCGCCCAGATGATCGTCCGGATACGCCACCACGATGTTGTGCATCAGCGTGTCGAGATCCTGGGCTGCCTGGCCACGGCTCACGCCGGGCCGCAATCTTCCTATTACGTTCAGCCAGACCGCACCACCACTGCGATGCGTCATCCGCCACGCACCCGTCCCGAGGGGATCAAGCGTTACCCAGAGATCTTCACGGATCCCGGGCATTGCTCCGACAACCCCCTCCGGCGCCACGCCGATCACCGTCACAGGATGCCGGGCGATCTCGATCGACTTGCCCACAATTGCCGGGTCTGCGGCATAGCGTGTCTTCCAAAGCGAATAACCCAGGACCACGTTGGGAACGGCATCTGGACGCGTCTCTTCTTCAGCCAGAAAGAAACGCCCCAGCAACGGCTTGATGCCGAGCACTTCGAAATAGTTCGCCGACACGTTCGCAATATAGGCGCGCTCCGGCTGTGCGCCGCCGGTCAGCGTGATCCAATCGTGATGATATGCGAGTATTCCGGCGAAGGTGTGGTTCTGCTCGCGCAGATCGCGATAGTCGAGATACGAGAAGGGCGGAGTCGGAGAGAAGTTCCGTTCCCCCCGTTGCAGGCTAACAAGATCGCCCGTGTCCCGCGCGCCAGGAATCGGACGCAACATTGTGCCGTCGATCCAACTGAATACGGTGCTGTTGGCGCAGATGGCTACTGCCAGCATCGTCGTCGCGGCGATTGTAAAGCCGGGGCTCTTGCGCAGTTGCCGTAACGCGTAACGGACGTTCCGGCCAAGTTGTTCAAGCCAGGCTTGGCCCCACATGTCGCGGGTCACATCTTGCGCTAGAGGAATATTTCCAAATTCCCGCGCCGCCGCTTGTCGCGCCGCCTCTGCCGTCTCGCCTCGCGCTACTCGATCTGCAATCGCCATCTGGAGGTGCGCATCAATCTCTTCCTGCAATTCGCGCTTGCGCCGCTGAAAACCGAAGCTCGGGAACCACTTCATGACTCACTCTCCTCCGGCTTGACGTACATCACCGACCCAATCGCTTCGACAATCCGCTCCCATCGGCCCAAATCCGAGGCCAACTGCTCTTTCCCCTTGGCCGTGATTCGGTAATAACGGGCCTTTTGCTTGCTCTCTGACTGCTTCCATTCAGACTGCACCCACCTCTGACGCTCCAATCGATGGAGGGCCGGATACAGTGATCCTGTCTCCACCTGAAGCACTTCTCCGGATCGCAAACGTAAAGCCTGGACAATGCCATATCCATGCTGCGGTCCCCATTGCAGCGTTTGAAGAATGAGCATGTCGAGTGTTCCCTGCAACAGCTCAATCCGGTTTTTATATGGGTCTTTCTCGCTCATAGATGTAGACACTCTACCCCCAATGGGGGTAGAGTGTCTACTTCGTTTTTGTACAGGGCCGCAAGCGGCCTTGCCCACTCAGCAGATTCAAAAGCACATTAGTTCTCAGGACGACAATCGGTGATTCTCCATTGGCGCCAAATCGCCAAACTTATCGACAGTGCTAGCCACCTGGCTGTAAAGTCGTTAGCCTTGATCGGAAATGTCTCGGGGCGAATCCACGCTGCAAAACCCTGTAGCCGGCATTGCCGCCCCGGGGCAGTTTCGATAAGATTTCATGAGCTTGCGCGCACCACGTTGGATGAAAAACCCGACCACGCATCGCAACCGCCGCGTGGTAGAAGGTTTCCAGGGACGATTGGTAAAGGCTGATTCATCTCCTTGAGGAG
>JASHOC010000205.1 GCA_030041305.1 Acidobacteriaceae bacterium | reverse complement strand
CCGTTCTTCGTGCAGGCCATGAATCAGACCGCGGGCAAAATCGTCATCGACGGCAACGCCGCCTGCGGGATGGGCGCGGTGTTTGCCGGCGCCACGGTGGTCGCCTGGTATCCCATCACGCCATCCACATCGCTGATCGAAGCCACCACCGATCTGCTCAAAAATTTCCGCGTCACACCGGAAGGCAAGGCGACCTTTGCCGTCGTCCAGGCCGAAGACGAATTGGCCGCCATCGGGATGGTGCTGGGCGCCGGTTGGGCTGGGGCGCGCGCCATGACGTCCACCTCCGGCCCCGGCATCTCGCTGATGGCCGAGTTCGCCGGCCTGGGTTATTACGCCGAACTTCCCGGCGTCATCTTCGACGTGCAGCGCACCGGACCCTCGACCGGCATGCCGACGCGCACGCAGCAAGCCGACCTGCTCTCCGTGGCGTTTCTCTCGCACGGCGACACCAAGCACATCGTGCTCTTGCCCGGCTCGGTGCGGGAGTGTTTCGATTTCGGCTATTGCGCCTTCGATCTCGCCGAACGGTTGCAGACCCCGGTCTTTGTCCTCAGCGACCTCGACCTGGGCATGAACAACTGGATGTCCGATCCCTTCGAGTATCCCGACAAGCCCCTTGATCGGGGCAAGGTGCTTACGGCTGAAGACGTCGAACGGCTGGGTGGTTTTGCGCGGTATCGCGACGTGGACGGCGACGGCATCGGCTGGCGCACGCTGCCCGGAACCATGCATCCCAAGGCGGCCTACTTCACCCGCGGCTCTGGACATAACGATGCTGCCGGATATACCGAAAAACCCGACGAATATCAGGCCGTGATGGACCGTCTGGCGCGCAAATTCGAGAATGCGCGCAAACTGGTTCCTGCGCCCGTCACCTTCCGCGACGGAACCTCGAACGTTGGCTTTCTCGCCTTCGGCAGCACGGATTTCGCGCTGCGCGAGAGCCTCGACGAGTTGAAAAACGACTACGGCAAAACCGTGGATTACATGCGCATCCGCGCGTATCCGTTTGCGCACGAGATCCACGACTTTGTGTCTTCGCATGAGCGCGTCTACGTCGTCGAGCAGAACCGCGACGCCCAACTGGCCAGCCTGCTCAAGCTCGATCTGCCCGCCGAACAGGTGGTGAAGCTGCGCAGCATGCTCCACTACAACGGATTGCCCATCGATGCGCGCACCATTACCGAAGAGTTCGCAACCAAGGAGGGCCTGTAAAGGCCGAGGAAGAACCGCAGATCCTTCGACTGCGCCGCTCGCATAAAGCGCGACCGGCTCCGCTCAAGATGACAACACGAAATTTTTATTGCGGGGCGAAACAGCCCCTGAGGGAAAAATGGCCACTGCAACCCCTAACCCCAAAGTCAATTACATCGGCCTTCCCGTGGTTGAATATCGCGGCGGCAAGTCCACGCTTTGCGCCGGCTGCGGCCACAACGCCATCTCCGAGCGCATCATCGACGCCATGTTCGAAATGGGCGTTCAGCCGGAACGGGTGATGAAAATGAGCGGCATCGGCTGCTCGTCCAAGAGCCCGGCGTATTTCATGAACCGCGCCCACGCCTTTAACAGCGTTCACGGCCGCATGCCCTCGGTGACCACCGGCGCGGTGCTCGCCAACCGCACGTTGATGGCGTTGGGTGTTTCCGGCGACGGCGACACGGCTTCGATCGGCATCGGCCAATTCGTGCACATGATGCGCCGCAATATCAACATGATCTACATCATCGAGGACAACGGCGTATACGGATTGACCAAAGGCCAGTTCTCGGCCACCGCCGACATCGGCTCCAAGCTCAAGACCGGCGTCATCAACGAGCTGCCGCCGATCGACACCTGCGCGCTGGCCATCCAGTTGGGCGCTACGTTCGTGGCCCGCTCCTTCTCCGGCGACAAGAAACAGTTGCTGTCGATGCTCAAGGCCGCCATCGCCCATAAGGGCACGGTGATGCTCGACGTGATCAGCCCCTGCGTCACCTTCAACGACCACGAAGGCTCGACCAAGAGCTACAAGTTCATGCAGGAAAACGACGAACCCATCAACGAAATCGGATTCATCGCCAGCTTTGAAGACATCGAAGTCGATTACGGCTCGGGCCAGGTCTACGATGTGGAGATGCACGACGGCTCCAGCCTGCGCTTGCGCAAGCTGCACGAGGATTACGACCCCACGGACAAAGCCAACGCCGTGCGGACGCTCATGGAGGCTCACGCGCGCGACGAGATCCTCACTGGCGTCTTCTACATCGACACGCAGCAGCCCACCTTCGGCGATCTGCTGAACGTCGTAGATGAGCCGCTGGCCACGCTCCCCGATTCGCTCGTCCGCCCGCCGAAAGCCGCTCTCGACAGCCTGATGGCGAATTTGCAGTGACCAGTTGCGGTCTGCGCGCGAGCAAGCAGGGCTGCATCCAAATCTCAATCCGGGCTTTAAAGCATGTCTCCTTCGGCCGCACACAGAAGCCGGGAACTCAAGGGGCGATTTTCTCGAATAATCGCCGCCGCCGATTGAAAGTGCGAGGGCTACAGGGGAAGGAGCGGCGCTCTTGATGGGTCCGAATTGGGAGCGCCTCCGTTGTCGATTGAAGGTCGGCGGGAAGCTATAGCGCCGCGACCTGGCCCGCCCGGGCCCGGTTTAGACTGGCAATGGAACCGCGGCGGGCCGGCGCTGATCCGCGGCCGCTATTTCCCTTGCCGCGCCACGGAGAGAGTTTGAAGAGGCATCAATGGATCGCAGGGTTGGTGGTGCTTGCAGCGCTCGCCGGTGTGGTCGTGTGGGCGCGTCACCGCATTCACTTCGATTTTGGCCTTTTCCGCATCCAGGTAGTGCAAGCTGACTGGCGGTGGCTCGTCCTCGCCACCGGCTGCATTTATGCGGCCTATCTGTTTCGCTCCGTGCGCTGGTCCTGGCTCATCCGGCATCATCTGCGCGTGCCTCTGTTCTCCCTTCTCGGCACGCAGGTGATGGGCTTTACCGCCATTGCCCTCATCGGCCGGGTGGCCGATCCGGTGCGCCCCTATCTGGTCGCCAGGAAAACCGGGCTGCCGCTCAGCACCCAGCTTGCCGTCTATATTGTCGAGCGCCTCTGTGACGCCGGATCGATGGCCTTGTTATTTTCGGTGGCCATGATCTGGGTTCCTTCTCAGGAAGTCATGCAAGTCACCACCGCTCATTCCGGGATGATCGCCCGTCTGGCTGTCCATCATGGAGAGATGGCTCTGGTGGTGGCGCGGTTTGGGGGCTTGATCCTGACCGTCATCGGCGTGCTGTTTCTGGTCGCCATCCGTTGGGCGGGAAAGGCCGTTGCCCGGTTCTGCGAGGCGGCATTTGGCGTCATTTCGAAAAAGCTGGGACAGGCCGCTGGCCACAAGATCCTAGCCTTTCATTCCGGCCTGGATACGATGCGTTCGTTTTCCGATTTCGCCCTGACGGCATGCCTCTCCATCTTCATGTGGCTGCTGATCGCGTCGACCTATTTCTTTGTGTGCCGCGCATTCGTCGCCAGTCCGGAACTGGCGGCGCTGAGCCCCTCCAAATGCGTCCTGCTGATGGTCGCCAGCGGCAGCGCGAGCATCCTGCAACTTCCGGTCATCGGATGGTTTTCCCAGATCGCTCTGGTTGCCGTGGTTTTGGCGGGTGTCTTCGCCGTTTCTCCCGAGGCTGCCACGGCGTGTGCGGCCATGCTGCTGGTGATTTCGTTTCTCAGCGTCGTGCCCATCGGCCTCGCCTGGGCCCAGTTCGACCACGTGAATCTGCGCAAGGTCACCATGGAGAGCGAGCGGGCGGAAGAAGAACTGGGCAGCGAAAAACAAGCCGCCGACGCCAGCGCCGCGCCATAATGCTTGCCGTTCTTAACGGTTCGCGTTATCATTCGGAAGTGATCAAGAGCTTCGCGGACGCCGATACCGAGTTGCTTTGGGACACCGGTAAGAGCCGTCGTATCCCTGCAAATCTTCGAAATTCGGCGCTTAAGAAGCTTCACATGTTGCATCGCGCCGCCCAATTGGCGGACCTGACGTCACCTCCGGGTAATCGTCTCGAGACTTTGAAGGGCAGGCGCGAGGGCCAGATGAGCGTACGCGTTAACGACCAATTTCGTCTCTGTTTCGTTTGGAGCGGAGGAAATGCGTACAACGTAGAGATAGCGGATTATCACCAGGAGCCAGCATGAAAAAGATTCCATTCGCCTATTCGATCCACCCCGGCGAAATTCTCAAGACGGAATTCATGGAGCCGCTCGGACTTTCGAGCTATCGTTTGGCGCATGACTTGCACATTTCCGCGCCTCGCGTACATGACATTGTGCGTGGGAAGCGGTCGATTACTGCCGACACGGCGATGCGGCTGAGCGCCTATTTTGGCAACTCGCCCCAGTTCTGGCTCGGCTTGCAGATGGATTATGACCTATGGCTGGCTGCGAAGGATAAGTCGCTATCGAAAGTCAAGCCGAGGGAACGAGCGGCGTGACGGCTTCCTCGCGCGCCGATCCCGGCCCCGAGTACTGAATGGTCTCCGGTCCCACCGCCCCGCCGGTCATGAGCATGCTCATCGCCTGTTCCATGGTCAGGTTGGTTTCCGTCACCCGCTCCATCGGCAGCACCTGGAGGAAGGCCGAGGTGGGGTTGATGGCGTTCGGCAAGAGCACTGCGGCCAGTGTTTCTCCCGTTGCGGCGTCTTTCATCGTTCGGGTCAAAAATCCGATGCTCTTCTGACCCTGAATGGGAAAATCCACCAGCACCACCCGCTGGCTGGTCTGCTTCTTCGCCATCATCGAATCGAGCAGTTGGCGCACGGAAGTGTATACCTTGGCCACAAACGGCAGCCGCTCCAGCACCGCCTCGAAAAGATTGAATACTTGCCGCCCAATCACGACCGAGGTAAGACGGCCCAAAACATACAGCATGGCCAGCGTCATCAAAACTGCAAGCGCCGACTGCATCCAGGGCTGGCTCAGCCAGGCAAGGGGGAAGATCCCGGCAAAGAACTGCACCACCGGCATGCCGGCCTTGGCCAGCTCGCTTAAGAGAAAACTGAAGATCAGCCAGGTCACGAACAGGGGCCCGATGGTGAGGATGCCGGCCAGAATATTGCTCTGCAAACTGCGCAAGGCGTGGCTCAGAACTGGTTTCACACGCCCCTCCCTGGGTATGAGGATACGCGAAATCGGGTGCGCTGGCCGACGGCAAAGACCGTCTCTCGCCTCGCCGCAATTTCTCCCGCTCGCCCATGGGATTTGACTTTATCCTGTAAGAAGAGGGCGATTCGTGAGCGATCCAAAAAAGGTTGTGGAGATTTCTGAGCAGGGTCAACGCACGACCAACGCGGCCGCGCCCGATCCCGGCGGCGGGGAAGGGTCCTCGACGTTACAACGCGCATTCAGTGCGCTGCGCACGGCGGCGCCTTTTGCGCAGCGCTTGCTGCCGCTGCTCGAAGGCAACATCGTCACCGCCGTGTCCAATATCCTTGCGCCCCATCCTCCAAAACCCGCGCCCGCTGTCAATCTTGCGCCGGTCGAAAACGGGCTGTCCGATTTGGAAACCCGGCAGCGCGACTTGCGCGCTCAGGTGATGGAGCAAAGTACGTCGCTCGAGCGCGTCGAAGACCAGCTGGAGAGGCTCCGCGAGGCCACTGAGCGCAATGCCCTCGAACAGCAGGAGCTGATGGAGGGCCTGAAAAAACTTGGCTCCAAGGTGAATGGGTTCGCGCTCATCGCTCTCGTCCTCCTGGCCGTCTCCGTTCTGCTCAACGTCATCCTTTATCTGCATTTCGAGCGCGGTCTTCGATAGGACCTGCGAACACGATTCGGATGGGGCGAGGGGAGCCGATTTTTCCCCTTAGCTTTGGGTGCGGTTCTCAAAAGTGGAGTGGAAGCCACATTCAGGCGCTTCCCGAATCGGCTCCTCGTCCTCTTATACCTCGGGCCGGTTTGAGTCGACTTTGGAGGCCTGTCCTCCAGCTTTCCTGGGCTCCAAGGCAGTGTTTCGATATTATGAATTGTTCTTTTCTTATCATCAAACCGATTTTAATGGATAGTGCTCACTTCTGGCCGCTTTGTGACGACAGATATTGCCAGTCGTATTTCCGTGAGGCTACTATGCGCATAGTTTCAGTCAGGTAAGCCTCACCAAATAATCCCTAGCCTCCACTATGCATGCAGTTGTTCCCAAGTTCACAGAGCTTCACCAACGAGCGGCGCGGAGCAGCACCAACGCCCGCAAACGGAGTGTCTCGCCATGGCATGGTATGCCTACTGCATCGGAGAAAAGCAAGCCTTTCCTGAATTGGCCCGTCACCGCAAACCCATCCCTATGGTTTCTGTCCTCGGAGTAAGCGGAAATCAGGTTTTTCTCTATCCAGCCAGTGAACTTGCCGTCGTCGTGAGCGAACACAATCCCCGGGAAACCCTGAGCCAGAAAGCGGGAGTCGACCACGCCCGGGTGATCGCCGACTGCTTCCAGCATTCCACGGTCCTGCCCTTCCGGTTCGGGACCGTCTTCCATGACGACGAAGCGCTGCGCAAATCGATCCGTTCCAACCAGCGCCAGTTCCTCGGCAACATCGATAAACTGCGTGGCAAAGCCGAGATGCACTTGAAGATTTTCGTAGACGACGGTTGCAGCCACGAACTCGATCGCCTTCCGCGCGCTGAGGGGGTGGGCCGGGAATATTTAACCACATTGCGGGAAAACGCGACCCGCATCCGCGAACGCCAAACCCGCGCCCGCACCGTGAGCTTCCAAATGCACCGGCTTTTTGCTCCTTTGGACGAAGAGGTAAGCTGCCGGCTGCTGGAAAACGGCAAGATGGTCCTGGATATCGCCCATCTCATCGATCGCAAATGCGTGGAGCGCTATCAGAACAAATTTGCGTCCACGATTATCGCGATGCGGGAGTGCCATCTTCAGCTCTCCGGTCCCTGGCCGCCGTATCACTTCGTTCACCGGCTGACCCGCACGAGCCATGCGCAGCCGCAGCCTGCCACTGCGGCGGCGGAAGCGGTTCCGGTGGTTTCCGGGCCGATGCTGGAACCCGTGCCGGCGTTGGTCTGACCCGCACAGTCGGGTTTCCAAAGAAAAGGCCCCATCCGCTATCGATGGGGCTTTTCTGTTTTCTTTGCCGAGCAAAGCGGGGTCTTCGCCTGGACTCCTCAGTCTTCAGTCGTAATATTCCAAGCCGAGGTGGGTGATCAAGTCCTCGCCCATAATATGCCGGAGCGTGTTCTTGAGCTTCATGGACTGGATGAACAGATCGTGTTCCGGGTAAAGCCCCTCGGCGGTCTGCGGAGACTTCAAATAGAAGCTCAGCCACTCCTGAATCCCGATGGAGCGGAGTTCCGGCGAGCGCTTGGCCAGATCCAGGAAGAGCACCAAATCCAAAGCGATGGGCGCGGCCAAAATCGAGTCGCGGCACAGGAAATTCACCTTGAGCTGCATGGGGTAGCCCAACCAGCCGAAGATGTCGATGTTGTCCCACGCCTCTTTCTCGTCGCCCCGCGGCGGATAGTAGTTGATGCGGATCTTGTGGTAGAGGTCGCGATAGAGCTCCGGATACAGCTCCGGCTGGAAGATGTATTCGAGCGAACCGAGCTTCGACTCCTCCTTGGTCTTGAACGACTGCGGATCGTCCAGCACCTCGCCATCGCGATTGCCCAGGATGTTGGTCGAAAACCACCCCGAAACGCCCAGCATGCGCGCCTTGAACGCCGGGGCCAGCACCGTCTTCATAAACGTCTGGCCGGTTTTGAAGTCCTTGCCGCAGATGGGGGCCGCGTTGCGTTTCGAGAGCTCGATCAAGGCCGCCGTATCGACGGTCAGGTTCGGCGCTCCATTGGCGAACGGCACGCCTTCACTCAGCGCCGCATAGGCGTAAATCTGCGAGGGCGCGATGCCCACATCGTTGCACACCAGCCCCTTCTCGAAATTTTCGAGGGAGGCGTGCACCGCCGACGGCTCCATGAAGATTTCGGTCGATCCGCACCAGATCATCACCACGCGGTCAACCGTTTTCTTGAACGCGCGGATGTCCGCGATCACCTGGTCGGCAAGCTCCCGCTTGTTCTTGCCTTGTTTCACGTGCGTGCCGTGCAGCCGCTTGACGTAAAACTGGTCGAAGACCGCCGGCATGGGCTTGATGGATGCCAGGTACGGCTTCATTTTTTCCAGCGTTTCTTTATCCAGCACCTTGGCGTGCGCGGCCGATTCGTAGACGTTGTCCTCGAAAATGTCCCAGCCCGTGAACACCAGATCGTTCAAACCGGCGAGCGGAACAAAATCCTTGATCAAGGGCGAACGGTTGTCGGTGCGCTTGCCCAGGCGAATGGCGCCCATCTGGGTCAGCGAGCCGATGGGTTTGGCCATTCCGCGGCGGACGGCTTCCACGCCCGCAATCAACGTCGTAGCCACCGCGCCCATGCCCACGACCATCACTCCCAGTTTTCCGGTGGCGGGCGCCACCTGCGCGCCCCCTGTTTTCTCTGCGGCGCTCTCGGGACCGCCTTGTTTCGCACCTGGCATAACTCTTCCTCATCCTTCCTTATTCAAAAAATTGTACTTTGCTTCTAAACCGGTTTTGTCTTTACCCACGCCTTGGGCGCGTCTGCGCGTCCCGCCGAATCCTCCTCAAAAAATCGACGGGCGCGCCCCACAAGGACGAACGGCCACACGACGTCCCTGGGCCACACGCTATTCATTCTCCGGCTGCTCGAATTTCGCGGTTTTCCGATGGATCGCTCTTCGCTCTGTAAATTCTCGCGAAGTGTTTCTCCGGTTCCAGTGCGTCCATACGAACCACAGCACCGCGACCAGCAGGGCCAGCTCGACGACCAAATGAAAGCGATGAAACGCCTCTTCCAAACGCGGGTCCGTATGCCATTTTTCGCCGAGCTTCATGCCCGCCCAAGCCAGTGAAAAATACCAGATCAAGGAACCCACCGTAGTATAGATGTGAAAGCGCAGCCGCGGCATCCTGGCAATCCCTGCCGGAAAGGCGACGAAGGACTGCACCAGCGGCAACATGCGCCCCACCAGAATCGTGATGGAACCGTAGCGATCGAAGAACCACGTCATGCGGTCCACATCGTGCTGGTTCATCATCACCCATTTGCCGTAGCGCATCACCAGCGGCCGTCCGCCTTTGGCGGCGATCCAGTACGCAATCGCCGAGCCGATATTGCATCCCACGGCGCCCGCCGTGGCCACCAGGAAAAGATCGAAGCGCCCCAGGTACACCAGGTACCCGGAGAACGGCAGGATGAGCTCAGAGGGAATTGCAATGCCGCTTGAATTCAGCGTGATCAACGCAATGATTCCGCCGTACCCCCCAACGTCAATGACATGGGTAATGAATTGCACGAGGAGGGCCAGAATCTTTTCGTTCATCCGCTTATCCAGTATATAAGGCCGTGGAGGCGGGGATTGATCGGTTCATGCCTTTCGATGCGCGCACCCCGCTTTGCTACGCCTTGCACTGCGCTTTGCTACGATGGGGCTTGATTTCAAAGCACGCGCGAGGTGGTTCCGTTGGCCGAATTTCCCCCTGTTCCCTTAACGCTCGAAGGCTCATTTGTCCTCCATCAGTTTTTCCGCTTCGACTGGAAGTCCTGGCGGGCCTGCGCGGCCGGCGAACGTCAGAAGATTGTGGCTGAGGCGGTGGCGGCGATGAAGACGTTTGAGCGCGAGAATGCCGACAGCCCCGTCCACTCCGCGCTTTATTCTGAACTCGGCCATAAAGCCGACCTCATCCTCGTCCACTTTCGCGACTCGCTCGAAGCCTTGAACCAGATCGAACTCGATTTGGCTCAAACGCGCTTGCACGACTTCGTCACGCCGGTACACTCGTATGTCTCGGTCGTCGAACTCGGGCTGTACGAGTCCACGCGCAAGACCTACGAAGCCGCCGCAGCCAAAGGCTTCGCGCCGCACTCGCCGGAATGGAACGCGGAAATGGCCGCATCGATGAAACGCAGCGCCGAAGCCATGGCCCCGCGCCTCTATCCCGCCATCCCCGACACGAAATACCTCTGCTTCTATCCCATGGACCGCAAGCGCGGCGAGGGCGTGAACTGGTACACCGTGCCGTACGCTGAACGCCAGCGCATGATGCATGAGCACGGCATGATCGGCCGCCGCTACGGCGACCAGGTGCGCCAGATCATCTCCGGCTCCATTGGCATGGACGATTGGGAGTGGGGCGTCGATCTCTTCGCCGACGACCCGATCGCCTTCAAGAAGCTGATCTACGAGATGCGCTTCGACGAAGTCAGCGCCGTCTACGCGCTGTTCGGGCAGTTTTTTATTGGGGTGCGGCTGCCGGTGGAGGGGCTGGGTGGGTGGCTTAGCGGAAAGCTCCTGCACTAATATGGCTACTTTGGTGCAAACTGTCTTGACGAGGTGAAAGACATGACTTTCGAGGCGTGGGGCATCCGATTGTCATGGGTGTTCGTGGCCGTCCTTGCTTGCGTCCTTCTCTTTTTGCTGCTCCTTGTCGTCTTCTACCTCTTGACCAGATGTAAGAGCTGGTTCTATTTCGACGCACAAGATTTCCTAAACCACCAAGGCGAGGGCGATACATTACGTACGAGCGATGGACGTGAGCTTCCCTTGTCGGCAAGACAGGGCACGTTCGAGCCGTACCTCAAGAAATACATTGGGGTGGTCAAGCTTCTGATAACAGTGGCCGCGGCCTCGATCGCATTCGGATCAAGCCGGGCACCGGCAAATACGGCATTTATCCCTAAGGTTGTTCTCGCATTCGCGGTCCTCTTCGGGCTGGTCTTCAGCGCGCTCTTATTGTTCTTTTACGAGCAATACGCACAAAACGTCCAATCGTACCGGCCACTTCGCTACTCCCTAATTCAAGCTCTCGGCTTTTCCTGCCTGGCGTGCTTTGTAGCGGGATACGTGATTTGGGCTTTGCAGCCCAAATGAGGTTGAGATCATCGCAGCTCGCAATTCGGCTGGGTGCTCACAAACTCAATGGCATTGGACGGTAAGGAGAATCTGCCTTACCATGAAAGAGGAAAGGCGCCGCCATGGCCACTCTTACCGTCACGGCCAAAGGCCAGATCACTCTTAAACAGGAGCTGCTGCGGCATCTGAACGTCACGCCGGGCCAGAAAGTCGAGGTCGAGAAGCTCCCCGGCGGCCGGCTGGTGCTTCGGCCTGCCACTGGAAAGGGCTCGATCGCCGCTTTCAGTGGATCGCTTGCGAAGAAGGGCACTCCCCGATTCACCATTGAGCAGATCAATGAAGCCATTGCAGACGGCTGGGCCGGAATACGGTGAGAATTGCGGTCGACACAAACGTGTTGCTCCGTGACGCGCTGCAAGATGACCCGCGCCAATCGCCGATAGCCTCGAAAACCTTACAAGGCGCCGAATTTGTTCTAGTGTCCACACCAGCGCTCTGCGAATTCGTATGGGTGATGCGACGGCTTTATAAACGATCTGCTGAGGAGATTGCTCTCGCTATGCGCCTCTTGATGAGCGGCGACAACGTTCAGATGGATCTCCCGGCCGTCGAGGCCGGTTTGGAATTGCTCGAAGCGGGTGGCGACTTTGCCGACGGCGTTATCGCTCATGAGGGCGACTGGCTCGGCGCCGAGGAATTCGTCAGCTTCGACAGGCAAGCCGTCAGGCTCCTCAAGTCTCAAGGCAAGCGCGCCCGGCTTCTCTCTTGAACCTTGCTTCGAGCTTCTCAGATTACACTCCTAGTCATGCCCACCCGCAAGTCGCCTGCCGCTCGCAAAACCGTCAAGAGAAGCCCGGGACAGGCCAGACAACTACGCGGTCCGCTCGCCCCCGAGCGCGTTGCCGCCATTCTCAAGGCTCTCGACGAAGCCTATCCCAACGCGGAGTGCGCCCTCCATCACCGCACCCCCTGGGAGCTGCTGGTGGCCACCATCCTCTCCGCGCAGTGCACCGATGCGCGCGTCAACATGGTCACGCCGGAGCTTTTCCGCCGTTTTCCCACGCCCGCGGCCATGGTCAAGGCGGGGCTGCCCGAGATCGAAGACCTGATACGCACCACAGGCTTTTTTCACAACAAAGCCAAGTCGATCCAGGGGGCGGCCAAAAAAATCACTGAAGACTTCAACGGCCAGGTTCCGGAGACGCTCGCCGAATTGATCACCGTTCCCGGCGCGGCACGCAAAACGGCCAACGTCGTTCTCGGGGTTTCCTTTGGAAAGGCGGAAGGGGTGGTCGTCGACACCCATGTCTTCCGCATCGCGCGCCGCCTCGAACTGGCCAAGGGGGACACGCCGCAGGAAGTCGAAAGGGAGCTGATGCGCGTTCTCCCGCGGGACCACTGGATCCGCTTTGCGCACCAGGTGATCCATCATGGCCGCCAGGTCTGCGTGGCGCGGAATCCCAAATGCGACAAGTGCCATCTGGAGACGCTCTGCCGGTCGAAGGATAAAACCTGGGAATCGTGAAACGAAGCGAGTCGGCAAGTCGGCGGGTCAGGCGGGCAGTTGGGGTACGGCCTGGGATCGTCAGGATAAAGTCGAAAGAACTGCGGTAATCAATCCGGGAACGTCGTGGGGATCGGCTTCAGCCGCTGGCTTCCAGCCCAATTCGCGGAGTGTCGCGCTGGTGATGGGTCCGATGGAAATGGCCGGTACGCCCGGCAACGGGAATGCGATCCCGGCGTGGCTTGCCGCTCCAGCGAGATGGGTTACGCTCGACGAGCTGGTGAACGTCGCCGCGTCGATTCCGGCCTGCAAAGCCGCTTTCAGCAGCCCCGGCGCGGCGTCGGGTAGCGCGTTGCGGTAGGCGTCGACGACTTCGACGTCAGCGCCGGCTGCCCGCAGCGCGTCGGGAATCACGTCGCGGGCAATTTCCGCCCGCGCCAGCAGAACGCGCTTGCCCGCTGTTTGGCCGGCGAGCGATTGAGCGAGTGACTCGGCCACGTAATTCTGCGGAACCAGCGCCACCGCGAAGCCGGCATTCCGCGCCGCGGACGCTGTGGATTCTCCCACGGCCGCCACCTGTGGCGTGGTGGTCATGGCGAACGAGATTCCCAGCGCGGCGGACCGCTCCACCAAGGCGCGCACCGTGTTGGCGCTGGTGAAAATGAGCCAATCGTATGCGCCGAGCCCACGCAGAGCGCGATCGAGCGGGGCCGGATCGGCTGGCGGTTGAAACTCCAGCACCGGAACTTCCACCGGTTCGGCGCCCAAGGCGCGCAAACCATCGCTAAGCGTGCCCGCCTGGTGCGCGGCGCGGGTCACCAACACTCGCCGGCCGCTCAGCGGCAACCTCATCACGCCGCCCCGCCCACAAACCCGCTGCCCGCGGCCAGCAGTGGACCAGCGCCGGCTTCCAAAAGCAGGGCGGCCGCATGGCGGCCGAAAGCCACCGGGTCGGCCTTCCCGGCCGGCGAGCGATCGTAGATGCGCAGCACCGCGCCGGTTTCGGGCGAAGCCACCACGCCAAAAAATTCATGGCACGCGCCGGCCGGATCCGTCTCCGTCATCGAGGGGCGGCAATGAATGCCGATCGGCACCTGGCAGCCGCCACCTAGCGCGGCCAATGCGGCTCGCTCGGCCGTCACCGCGAAGCGCGTGTCGGGATGGTCGAGAAACGCGATCGCATCGAGCGTCGCCTGATCGTTTCGTCGGGTTTCAATGCCCAGAGCGCCTTGGCCGGCCGCGGGACAAAAATGCTTCGGGTCGAGCCGTTCCCGCACCCAATCGGTCCTGCCCAGCCGGTCAAGGCCGGCGGCGGCGAGCAGAATCGCCTCCACCTGTCCCGCGGCCAGCTTGCGCAAACGGGTATCCACGTTGCCGCGAAATTCGACCGCCTCGATGTCGGGCCGCAGGGCTTTCAACTGCGCGCGGCGGCGCTGGCTGCTTGTTCCCACGCGCGCGCCGTCGGGCAGCGCCGCCAGATTCGGGTGTTTGATGGAGACAAATACATCGCGTGGATCGACGCGCGGCGGCGTGGCGGCCAGCGTAAACGGCTCGGGAAGCTCAGTGGGCAGATCCTTGAGCGAGTGCACGGCGAGATCGACGCGCTCGTCTGCCAATGCCTCCTCAATCTCCTTGGTGAACATGCCTTTTGAACCGACTTGCGCGAAGGTTACTTCCTGCAGCCGGTCGCCGGTGGTCTTGATGATTTCGATTTCGACGATGTGTCCCTCGCCGCGCAATAAAGCGGCGATATGGTTGGCCTGCCATAGGGCCAATTGCGAGCCCCGGCTGCCGATGCGCAATTTCATTGGCGAGCCCCGACGGACGCGCGCGGCGGCCGTTCACGGTCGGCTTCCGCGAGTTCTTGCCGCTTGGGCTCCGGCCGTTCGGCCGGTTGCGGCGGGTCGGGCGCCGCGGAAACCGACCACGCCTCGCAGAGCGCGTCCAGCCGCATCGAATCTCCATCGCGCGCGGCCTGCTTGAGCGCCTGCATCGGCGGATGCAGGAATTTGTTGACCAGGCCGCGTGTCAGGGCCTCGACGGCCGCGGCCTGCTCGGGTGTCAATGAGCCCAGGCGCGCGTGAATACGCTGCAACTCGGCTATCCGAATCTCTTCGGCTTTGCGTTGCAGGGCCACGATAGCCGGCGCGGCGTTCACCGTCCGCTGCCGCTGGTGGAAGCGCTCCACTTCGGCGGCAATCAGCGTCTCCGCATCCACGGCCTGCCGGCTGCGCTCTTCCATGTGCGCTACGGCGACCTGTTGCAGGTCGTCGATGTCGTACACAAAGATGCCATCGAGCTTGTTCATCTCCGGATCGACATCGCGGGGCACGGCGATGTCGATAAAGAACATAGGCCGGTTTTTGCGCCGGTGCAGAAACGCGTGCCCATGCTCGGGGCGGAAAATGGGGTGTGGCGCCCCGGTCGAGCTGATCACGATGTCGGCCTCGCCGGCCGCCTCATAAAGCCGCTCGAAGGGAATCACGCGCCCTCGGAAATCTTCGGCAATGCGGCGGGCCCGCTCCGGGGTGCGGTTCGACACGAGGATCGCGCCAGCGCCTTGCTGCACCAGGTGCCGCGCGGCCAACTCGCTCATCTTACCCGCGCCCACGAGGAACACCGTGCGCCCCTGCAGCGAGCCGAAGATTTTCCGCGCCATCTCGACGGCGACTGAGGCAACGGAAACCGAGTTCGAGCCGATGCCGGTCTCGGAGCGTGCTTTTTTGGCGGCGGCAAAGGCGCTTTGCAGCAGATGTTCAAGATATCCGGCGACTGTCCCCGCGGCGCGCGCCACGGCGAAAGCCTCTTTCACCTGGCCCAGGATCTGCGGCTCGCCCACCACCATCGAATCGAGGCTGGCGGCCATGCGGAAGAGATGGCTTACCGCGTCCTTGTCGCGGTACTCGTAGAGGTGAGGGTCCAGAACCGCAGAGTTGACGCCAAAGTAGCTGGTCAGGAAGCCGCTGAGGGGAATTTCCTGGCCCTGCACAACCGCCAGCAGCTCGACGCGGTTGCAGGTGGAAACGATCATGCACTCGGTGACGCCCGGAATCGCGGACAGAGCCCGCGTCGCCTCCGGCAACTCCTCGCGGGAGATAGCGATCTTCTCCCGCAGCGCGATGGGCGCTGTTTTATGGTTTACGCCAACGAGTGCGAGGGTCATCTGGGACCGAACCTATTCAGTTGGCTAAAGAGGTTGGCGACCCAGACGGCCATCAGAACCACCAGAACAGCTCCTGAGACGTAAGCAGCCTTGCGTCCACGCAGTCCGGCGCCGCGGCGCATCAGAAGCAACACCACATAAATCACCCAGCACACGAACGAAGCAACAATCTTCGGATCGAGAAGATAGGCGATTCCAATTGCCGTCTCCTGCACCAGCACTGCCCCAAGCGCAAGTCCCACAGTCATGCAAGGAAAGCCGAACTCCAGCGTGGCGTCGGCAATCCGCTCCAGGGTCCCGAGTGGCGGCAGCCAATCGATCAGCGCCCACCAGGATCGTTCCCCCGGCTTGGGCTTGGATTTGATCCTTTTTTCCTGCACCAGATAAAGCATGCTGGCCAACAGGCTGAAGCAAAGAGCCGCGTAAGCGAGCAGCAGGGCAATAATGTGCGCCACCAGCCAGCTCATGCGCACACCTTCCGAGGGGAAAATGTAGCGGCCGGGCCCGAGCGCGGGAACCAAAATCAGCAAAAGGGTCGCCGGTAAGGCAAAGAGACCGAAAGAGATGGCGTCGTATAGCCACCAAACCAGGAAAAATAATCCGACCACTGCGAAACCTAGCAGCGAGCCGATCTCCCGGCCCCCGACGGGCATCCAGCGGTGCGCCCGCACGAGCATTTCGACCACCGAGACAAAGTGAAAAAACAGGCCCATGCCACCCAAGTGCACGCAATACCGGCGCCACCGGTCGTTGGAATACAGAACCGCCGGGAAGACGGCGATCGCTGCCGCTGCGTAAAGAATGGCCGCAACTCGGAGCCAGAGGAGGTACATCTCGATGTTCACCTTAAGACGTCAGAGGCCAATGGACTGTGATCCAAATCACCAAATAGGGCAGGGAATTGGTCGATTCAGTCACGCCGGGGGGCGTGCAGGCTATTGACTTCATGGTAAATCGTTCACAGAACTGGCGCTGAAATGGTGTATTGCGACTGGGGGAATGCGCGTCAGGGCGAGGGAAAGACGGTGTTCTCACCGGAATTTGGGCAGCTTTTTGAGAGGAGGCGTATCGGGGCCAAGAGAGCTGAAGCGCTTGGTAATCAATGGTTTGCAGTTTGCTGCGACGCCCGCGGACGGTGAATCGAAACGCAGCAATTCGGTGGCGCCGAGCCAAACAGAGGCGGGATTTCGGCGGTTTTTCCCTCTAGTCCTTGTGCGCGATCAAGTTGTCGGTGCGGCCAGTCAGCTTGTTGGTTCCCTCAATCCGCATCGTGTTCCCGTTTACGGTCATCCGCGTCACACCCACTATCGCGCCATTGCGCATGTCTGTTTCCTCAATGGTGTGGGGATCAACGATCTTCACTGAAACGCTGTCAAAGTCGTTCGCCCCTTGCACCGGAGCGCTGGTTCCGTCCAGCTTCGCCGTATAGCTCTCTCCGGTCGGGTCGGTCATGGTGAGCTTGCCGCCGCTCACTTTATCGGTAAAGGTGAGCCCGTTTGTGCTTTCATTCAGTTTTTCGATCCGCCATTGGCCGGAGGTTGCCTGCACGGCGGAAGGCGGGACACCGACGCGCGCACACAGGATCTGAGAGGTGACCGGCCTAGAGCTGTTGACGGGATGTACGGTCGTCTTCACGGTCAGCTCCCTACCGTTGGCGGAGACGGTCCGGATCTGGTCGTACAACAGGTTGCCGTTCTTCTTGGCGACCAAGTCAATGGTATGGGGATCGACGATGCGGACACTCAAGGTGTGATAGGGCTGGCCCTGCACAGCATGGTCTTGACCATCGGCCTGAATGTCGATTATTGGGATGCAACTGGTGCAGTGATACCAGCCTCCTGCGATGTAGAAGTTGTTCGGTTTAGGGGAGAGCTTCGACTGCGTGGGGTCAATGCGCCACGCGCCATTGAAAACGGATTGAGCGCGGCCGAACATGGGAAACCACAATACCGCGGCAACGAAAAGCACGCCAGCAATGCAGCATTCGAACTTGTTCATGGGGAACAACCCTCCAAGGTTGGAAATTGGCTCCCTTGCCGGAAACCCGGTTCGCGGAGGGGATGGCTCGGTTGGCCTTTGGAGTTTTCGCGAGGCCGGGGCGGTAGGTACGGCTGCGCCGTTGGATGCGTTTCTGCCGGGATAAGGTAGGACGGGTTGCAGGGCCGAATCAGGCCACGCCGCTCACCGGACTACCGCTAGCCCTTGCCGTCGCGATAGTCTGGAGCCAACATGATCAGGAACGAATACGAGTCTGCGGCGCCTCTCTCTCTCGCTTTGAACGAGGTCTCGTCCGCGCCCCAGGACGGCTCATTCCACTCAGCGACTCCGCTCTTGGAGGCTGTAAGTCCCCCGCCCGACAGCCAACCTGCGCCGGAGTTTAAACTCTCGGCGGTTTCCCCGGAGAAGACCAAATCGGAGCTGACGCCGTTCCTACGCCAGTGGGCAGGGGCCAAGCAGGAATATCCCAATGCATTGCTGTTCTTCCGCATGGGTGACTTTTACGAACTGTTCTATGACGACGCAGCCGTCGCGAGCCGCGAGCTGCAGTTAACGCTGACTGCGCGAGACAAGGAACGGAACATTCCCATGTGCGGTGTGCCCTTCCACGCCGTCGAGCAGTATCTCGCAAGGCTGCTCCGTCGCGGCTATCGCATTGCTCTCTGCGACCAGATGGAGGATCCGAAGCTTACCAAAAAGCTGGTGAAGCGCGAGGTCACGCGTGTTCTTACGCCCGGAACCGCGCTGGATGCCGGTCTGGGCCAGGATTGCAACAATTACTTGGGGGCGTTGTATGAAAGCGGAGCGAAAAGCGCGCGGATCTGCGCCGTGGCGCTTCTCGACGTCTCCACCGGCGAGTTTCGCGCTGCGGAATTTTGTGGCCAAAACGCCCGTGCGCAAGCCGTCGAGATGCTGCTGGCCGCCGGCCCGAGCGAGGTGCTCACCGCCGCGAGCGCGGAACTGCCATCTGGCCTCGATGCGCCGGCAGGCGATCGAGGGCCAACGCAGACACGGGTCGAGGACTGGGTGTGGACCCGCGAATTTGCCGTGCCGCTGGTCGAGCGCCAGTTGCACGTGCGCTCGCTCGAAGGCTTCGGGCTGATCGGCCATGAGGCGGCGGCGATTGCTGCGGGCGCCGTGCTCCACTACGTGCGGACCACCCAGAAAAATGAAGCCCTGCACATTGACAGCCTCAAATTCGAGGAGCACTCGACCGCCCTTGAGCTCGACCAGGTGACGGTGCGCAATCTCGAACTTGTCGAGCCGCTCTTTGGAGGCCAGGATGACCGGGCTACGCTCTTCCGCACTCTCGACGCCTGCCAGACACCGATGGGCAAACGCCTGCTCCGGACGACCATCCTGCGCCCGCTCAACAGCGCGCCGGAGATTGAAGCCCGCTACGAAGCCGTGGCCGAAGCGCATGCGGACCTGGTGAAACGCGAAGAGATTCGCCGCGCATTTTCCGGAATTTTGGATTTGGAGCGGCTACTGGCGCGGATCTCGCTCGATTCGGCCGGGCCGCGCGAGGTCCGTGCACTTGCCGCCAGCCTGGCGCGGTTGCCGGGGTTGAAGCCGGCGCTCGCCGCCATGCGTGCGGCCCTGTGGCGCGCGACTGCAGCCGAACTCGACACGCTGGACGACGTGACGGCGCGGATTGTGCGCACGCTGGTTCCCGAGCCGCCTTTGACACTCGCCGACGGAGGCGCGATTGCCATCGGAGTCGACGCCGAACTCGACGACTTGCGCTCCGTTTCGACCAGCGGCCGCCAAGCCATCGCGGCGATCGAGGACCGAGAGCGCCAGCGCACCGGCATCGGGTCGTTGAAAGTACGCTACAACTCCGTCTTCGGCTACTATATCGAGATCACGAAGGCCAACCTGGCGCTGGCCCCGGATGATTACGAGCGCAAACAGACGCTGGTGAACGCAGAGCGCTTCACGACGCCGGAGCTGAAGGAATACGAGCGCAAGATTCTTTCCGCGCACGATCGCTCCGTCGAAATCGAGAAGCGAATCTTCGTGGAACTGAGGGCGTTCGTGCTCGGGGCCGCGAGCCGGATCCGCCGCAGTTCGGCGGCGGTTGCGGAGGCGGACCTTTTGGCGTGTTTCGGGCATTTGGCCGCGGGCCGGCGCTACGCGCGCCCGAAACTCGTAGAAGAGCCGGTGCTCGAAGCTGTGGCGGCGCGCCATCCGGTGATCGAACAGTGGATGGAAGGGACGCGCGAAGGCCGCTTCATTCCCAACGACGTGTATTTGAGCGCGGCGGGCGAAGGCGTGGACGCGGACGGCCCCAGCCTGCTGCTCGTCACCGGCCCCAACATGGGCGGCAAGAGCACCTATTTGCGCCAGGCGGCGTTGCTGGCGCTGATGGCGCAGATGGGCAGTTTTGTTCCTGCGGATAGTCTGCGCTTCGGGCTCGTCGACCGAATCTATACGCGGATCGGCGCCAGCGACAACGTGGCCCGCGGACGTTCCACGTTCATGGTGGAAATGACCGAGACGGCAACCATCCTGAATACGGCCACGCGCCGCTCGCTGATTCTGCTTGACGAGATGGGGCGCGGCACGGCCACCTTCGACGGCCTCTCGCTGGCCTGGGCGACAGTCGAGTATCTGCACGCCGAAATCGGCGCGCGCACGCTCTTCGCCACTCATTATCACGAGCTGACCATACTTGCCGAAAAGCTCAAACGCGTGCGCAATCTGCGCGTCGGCGTCAAGGAAGCGGCGGGCGGCATCGTCTTCCTGCACCATATCGAGCCCGGCGCGGCCAGCAAAAGCTACGGCATCGAAGTGGCCAAGCTTGCCGGCCTGCCGCCGGCGGTGATCGAGCGCGCTCGTCGCGTGCTGCGCCAGCACGAAAAGCAGGAACGGCAAAGCGTCCAAACCGAGACCGCACCTGAGCCGATGCAGCTCACGATCTTCACGCCGCTCTCGCAACGCATTGTGGACCGCATCGAAGCCACCGACGTCAATTCGCTGACCCCGCTCCAGGCGCTGAATCTGCTTGAAGAGCTGCAGCAGGAGCTCAAAGAAAAAGCGCCGGCACCGCGGGGCTGAAGGGGAATTGTGACGCAACCACTTCGCCATGCGGCGGGCAGCTTGTTGGTGGTGGGACTCGGCGGGACGGCGTTCACGCCGCTCGAGCGCGCCTGGTTCAAACTGGTGCGCCCGGGCGGGGTGATTCTCTTCAAGCGCAACATCGCGGACGTGGCGCAGACACGGGCACTTTTGGATGAGGCCACCGCCTTAGGCGCATCACACAGCGTGCGCTGCGTCGATGTGGAGGGTGGAACCGTGAACCGGCTCCGCGACGCCTTGGGCCCGCTGCCTTCGGCGCAGGCCGTTGGAGCCGCCGCGCGCGGATTGCGCAAGCCTGCGCTAGCCCGCGAACATGGAGAGCTGATCGGGCGCGCCGTCAAGGCTTTCGGCTTCAACACCACGTTGGCGCCGGTTGTCGATTTGGCTTTGCCGGAAGCCGCTGAGGTTCTTGGCTCGCGCCCTCCCGGAGCCGACGGCGCCGAAGTCACTGCATACGCGAGAGAGTTTCTTGCCGGTCTTGCAGCCCAGGGAGTCATCGGCTGCGGCAAGCATTTTCCGGGGCTTGGCGGCGCGTCCGGAGATACGCACTTTACGACTCCGGAGATTGTCCGCACATGGCGGGAGATCTGGAACGAAGACCTGGCGCCCTATCGCGCCCTCCACGCGTCGATGCCGATGATCATGATGAATCATGCCGCGTATCCCGCAACGCCCGGCGAAAACCGGCCCGCGAGCGCTTCGCAATTCTGGATCACTACCATTTTGCGAAAGCGGATCGGTTATCGCGGCCTCATTCTCTCGGACGATTTGGAGATGGGCGGCATTCTCAAGTTTCTGCCTGTCGACGAGGCTGCCATCGCAGCCATTCGCGCCGGCAGCGACTTGCTTGAAATCTGCCACAGTCCGGAACTGATTTTGGACAGTTACGAAGCTTTGATCACCAAGGCAGAGCGATCCGCAGCCTTTCGTAAGTTGCTCGTCGATCGCGCGCGTAGAGTCGCGCTGAAGCGCCGGCGTCTCTATACCAAGGGGCCGTCACGCGCGTTCACGGCCAAACAGCTCAACGCCCTCCGCAACCAAATTGCGCGTTTCCGCGACCGGATTAAGGCTGGCGAGGCGGACGACCTTGCGCCGCGGGCCGCGGCGCTGGCGGAGATGCGATGACCGCGCACGCCATGAACGTTGCAGGCGTGATGAGTGGCACCTCGGCCGACGGGGTCGATGTCGCCGTGGTGCGCATCGCGCCCGGAAATGTTCATCCGAAACTCACATTGTTGGCTCATGAACATTTTCCGTATTCGGCAGCGCTGCGCCGGGCCGTACTCGCTGCGATGAACGCGGCTTCGACATCGACCGCGGAGTTGGCGCGGGTCAACTGGCGCCTGGGCCTGGCTTACGCCGATGCGGTGGTAGCGGCGGTCCGCCGCCATGATGTGAAGCTCGATCTCGTGGGCTGCCACGGCCAAACCCTCTACCACCAGCCGCAGGCCGCGCGCTATGCGGGCCGCAGCTTTGCCTGCACGTGGCAAGCTGGCGAGGCGCAGGCCATCGCTGCCGCGCTTCACGTTCCCGTGGTGTCGAACTTCCGCCCCGCCGACATGCTGGCTGGCGGTCAAGGCGCGCCGCTCGTGCCGCTCCTCGATTACGTGTTGTTTGCGCACCGGAAACGCGGGCGCGTTTTGCAGAACATTGGCGGGATTGCCAATCTCACCGCCATTCCGGCAGGAGCATCGCCCGAGGCAGTGGTCGCATTCGACACCGGCCCCGGCAATATGGTGATCGACTGGCTGGCGCAGGAGCTTTTCGACAAGCCTTTCGACCGCAACGGAAAGCTCGCCGCCCGGGGCCGGGTGATCGCGCGGGTCCTGGCGCGCGCCGTGCGCCATCCCTATTTCAGGCGCAGGCCGCCGCGCACTGCGGGTCGCGAGCAATTTGGCCACGCTTACGCGGCGGAGTTTTTGGAGCAGTGTCTGGGCTGCTCCAGCAGGCCCGAAGACGCTTTGGCCACGGCGACGGCACTCACCGCCGAGACCATCGTCCGCGGCTTTCAACGCTTCGTTCGGCCGGCCATGGGGCGCACTCCTCTCGATTTCATCGTCTCTGGCGGCGGCGCACGCAATTGCACGTTGCTTTCCATGCTCAAGGCGCGCCTTGAAACCTTCGGTTGCACGATGGCGGCAAGCGCGGACTTTGGCTTGCCGGTCGAGTCTAAAGAGGCGGCGGCCTTCGCTTTGCTTGCCTGGCAAAGCTGGAATCGACAGCCAGGCAACGTGCCCGCCGCCACGGGAGCCAGGCAGGCCGTCCTGCTGGGGCAGATTACCTATGTATAGAAAGTTACATGGCGGCCGGCGGAAATTCCTGTTTTCCCCCGTCTCGAAAACAATGACCGCTTCCAGCGGGCTGCTGCTGGCGCTGGCGGCGGGGATGCTGACTCTGGCCGGCTGTAGCGCGCCACTGGCAGGGCCGGATACGGTCGTTTTTCTCATCGAAAGCAGCCCCGCCAATCTCGATCCGCGGATCGGCACCGACGCCCAATCGGAGCACATCGACGAATTGCTCTTCGACGGACTGGTGGCTCGGGACGCGCACTATCGCTTTATCCCCGCGCTCGCCCAATCCTGGGAGCAGCCCGATCTGCGCACATTGATTTTTCACCTACGCAGCGGCGTGCGGTTTGCCGATGGCCGTCCGCTGACGGCGCGCGACGTGGCGTGGTCCATCGACTCCATGCGCAACGGCACGGTGATCTCGCCCAAAGCCGCGGCCTACGCCTCGATTGATATGGTGAAGACCCCGGACCCCTACACCGTTATTTTGCACCTCATCCATCCGGACAATTTCCTGCTCACCAATCTGTCCACCGGCGCTTTCGGCGTCGTGCCCTTCGGCAGCGGGCGCGATTTCTGGCATCATCCCGTTGGTTCCGGACCGTTCCGTTTCGTCAGCCAGCAGATCGACCAGGACGTGGTCATCGAGCGCAATCCGTTGAGCTGGTCGGTCATGCCCCATATCGGCCGGGTGCGCTTCGCCGTGGCGCCCGACGCCATCACCATGGCCCTCGAGCTCGAAAAGGGCTCCGCCGACGTGGCCATCAACTCGCTGCCGATGGACGCACTGCCGGTGCTCGGACGGCAACCCAATCTCGTCGTGGACGACGCGCCGGGCAGCGTCATCCAATATCTCGCCTTCAATTTGCGCGATCCCATCCTGCGCCAGGTGCGCGTGCGCCAGGCCATCGCCTGCGCCATCAATCGCCGGCTCATCATCCGCACCTTGCTGGGCGGCCACGCGCAGCCCGCGGTTAGCCTGTTGCCGCGCACCCATTGGGCTTGGTCGGGCGACGTCGAGCACTACGAATACGACCCGGAGCGCGCCCGGCAATTGCTGGACGAAGCCGGCTACAAGCCCGGAGCCAACGGCGTGCGTCTCCATCTCACCATGAAGATGAGCAATGACGAGGGCACGCGCCTGGTCGCCGCGGTGCTCCAGCAGCAGCTCGGCCAGGTCGGCGTCGCCCTGGACCTGCGCAGCTTCGAGTTCGCCACCTTTTACTCCGATGTGGTGCGCGGCGCGTTCCAGATGTACTCGCTGCGCTGGATCGGAGGCAACGAGCAACCGGATATTTACAGCTATGCGTTCTCGTCGGCGCGGTTCCCGCCCAAAGGCGCCAACCGGGGCCACTACGCGAACCCGCAACTCGACAAGCTTCTGGACGACGCTGCAGAGAGTGAAGACATGAGCCGCCGCCGCGCCGACTACTTCGAGGCGCAGCAGATTCTGGCCCGCGATTTGCCGGCCGTCAATCTCTGGTATCTCGACACGGTCGTCGTGCACAGCCGCCGGTTGACAAATGTCGTTCCCACTTCTTCGGGAAGCTTCACGTTTCTGGAAACGGCGGAGCTCGGCGCGCGCGCCGCAAGCCTGCGCCAGGCGGCCTTACACAAGCCCTAAGCCGCCGTCGACAACCAGGATTTGGCCGGTGATGAAACTCGGTCCGGTTGCGAAGAAAAGCACGGCCTCGGCCACGTCCTCGATCGCGCCGTTACGCCGCATCGGCGTCTTGGCGGCAAAGCGCGCCGCCCGCGCGGCGCTGTCCGGCGCGCCGTCCTCCATCTCGATGGCGCCCGGGGCCACGCAGTTCACGCTGAGTTCCGGCGCAAAGGTCTTGGCCATCGTCTTGGTCAGCATATGTAGCGCGGCCTTCGAGCTCGCGTAATGCGCGTGGCCGGCCCAAGGATGGAGCCCGCCCAGCGAACCGAGGTTCACAATCCGTCCGCGCACCGCGCGCAGATGCGGCAACGCCTCGCGGGCCACCAGAAACGGCCCCCGCGCGTTGGTCTCAAACACCTCATCCCAGGCCGCGAGGGTGAGCGATTCAAGAGGGGCCGAAGTGAAAACAGCGGCGTTGTTCACCAACACGTCGAGGCGACCAAGATCGGTGACGACGGCGGTGACCGCGGCGCGCACCGAGGCCTCGGAGCGCACGTCGCACTGCATGGCCAAGGCGCGGCGTCCCAATGCGGCGATCTCGCTCGCCGTCTGCGCGGCCTCAGCCTGCGAATTCCGGTAGCCGACGGCGACATCCGCTCCGGCTCGCGCCAGCGCCAGCGCGATGCCGCGGCCGATCCGTTTGGCGCCTCCCGTGACGAACGCCGATTTCCCATTCAGCAGTGGCGCGATCATAACGGTCCGCCACGATTGTACGGCTGCGGCCCGCAAACCCGCGATTCGCGATTCCTGCGAGCGCAGGCCCATCGGCCCCGAGTTCTTTCGCGGCTCAAAGAAAAACCTAGTTTCAGCACGAAACGCCAAAAGCCAATTGCTGCAGGCCGGGAGCAGAAAATTGGAACCTACTTAGAGTTGGGCGGGGGATTCTGCGCTCCATCCGAAGATTTATTCGATGGCGGAGCGCTCTTCTGGGAATTGCCATTGTTATTCGTCCCGGAGCCATTACTGTTATTCGTCCCAGAGCCGTTACTGTTATTCGTCCCAGAGCCGTTACCCGAATTTCCAGAAGAGTCGTTGTTGTTCTTATAGATCGAGTACTGCGAAACGGGCCGATGAAGCTTGATCTCCATCGCCATCTGGTCCTTGTCGACCTGATAATCCTTCCCGTAGGTCTGGAACCCCTTGGCAATCACCTGCAGGCGCACGGTGTCGCCAATGGGAATCACGTCGATGGTGGCCTTGCCCTCTTCGTTGCTTTTCAACTCCATGGCGCCCTTGTCCCGGTCACCCTCAATGGGATGGAAAATCACGGCGGCATTCTCGATCGGTTTCCCATCGTCAAAGCGCAGCACGGTCACCTGGATGGTCGAGGTCGGCGGCGGCGCTTTGTACTTACGCATGCGCTGGTTCTGGCTTCCGTAGACGGCCATGGAGCAGAGAAACAAGCCGGAAGCAGCCGCAAGGATGCTTGAACGAAGGGTCCAACGTTGCAACATGGAGATTATTTTATCGCTTTCCCGCCTTGCCGGCGCACGCCAATTTCCGCCGGACCAGAGAGACTGCACAAGAGAGATGTACCGGATTTTATGGCTCGCAGAGGCGGTTTTTGCACGTATGGCGAACCCAATATGGCGCCTGCCCATGCGCGGACTGCTCCAAGGCAGAGGATGTTTCCGCGGCCTCAAGCTCTTGAGAGCGAAAAAAACGGATTGCACTGCCGGGCTCCCGATCCTTGGGCGCATTGTTTCGGGGCCCATGCGCTCTTCCAAATCCATCCCGCCTGATCGACGTGTACCCCTCCTCCCCCCACCCTGGTGTTTTCGGCAAGTTCGTGTGTTGAAAGTACTTGCCGCGATGGATCCCAGGTAAGACCCGCCTTTTCTAGATAAGTGGGGTAGCTCCCTTAGTACAGTAACCACTACTGGTTGTGCTTTCCGGTGGGCGCGTTTGCTCGCGATGGCCGGTAGCGGGATGGTTTTGTGACCAGGGCGTTCTCCAGCAGCCGGTAGAACAGCATTCCCCGGCGGCGCGACTTTCTACGATTGAAGCGGAACGCGAACTCATCGAGATACGCGTCCAGATG
>JASHOC010000204.1 GCA_030041305.1 Acidobacteriaceae bacterium | reverse complement strand
TCTCGCCAGCGCATCCTGGACAGCGAAAACCCGTCGGCCAACGCAGCCGCTCCAGATAGGCAACGCACGATTGCTCGTCGGGAAACCACGCGCGAAACTGCTGCCAAGTGCCTGGATAATCAAGCTGTTTTGAAACTTCAGACGCGCGAACCACAATATCTTGAGTCTACTGTATTAAGGGAGCTACCCCACTTTATGCATTACTTATTCGATATTATCAAACCAGATAACACTACTTACATGGGTACACATTCCCGATCAAGATATACCTGCAATCGCGCCAACGTGCTCAGCGCGAGCTACTTACCCTCATTTCTGTACGAATTTGAACAGGGAACTTCGGGCTAAAGGACATGTAGGACTGCGGACTCCGGGCTGAGATGCTCGGCAATCGGAAGGTTTATTTGCCTTGTCAGACGTGAGCGTATCATCTAGGACCGGTGGCTGCCGGGGGACCTCGGTTCTCCCCAGGAGCATCGCGACCCGCGGCTGAAGGAGCGGCTGCGAAAGCTGAGAACGGTTCCGGGCGTAGGACCAATCACGGCACTGACCTCGGTGCTGGGGGTGGGTGACACCTCGCGCCTCCGCTCCGTCATGCAGGCGATCGGCTACTGCGGTCGGTGCGAAAAAGAGTTCGACCGACAAGGTGATGAGCACGCCGATTTCCAAGCAGCGCAACAAGCACATTCAGCACACGCTGGTCGAGGCGGCCCGGCTGGCGCCGCGCTACGACCCGGAGTTGGCCATGCTCTACGAGCGAAAACGGCAGCGCGGCAACGCAAATCGGGCCATGTTGCCGTAACCAGCAAGACGGTTGCTCACATGCTGGATGTGGACAGGCGCAAGATTGATTTCGTGCCTGCCGGCAAGTTTAACCAAGCCGCAGCGTGAAAACCTTTCCGGATAGGCTTATCACTTACAATTACAACTGTAGTATTAACCCCTGGATCACCGGCAATGGAGAGATCGCACCTTCTTCGGCTAACATTCTCCCTTATCCGAGACGATCTTTCATGCGCTGGTCGTTTCCCGCATCGCGAAATGGAGCCCAGGGCTTGAAGCCCGTTCTCCGGTACTCATCCGAGTGATGGATCGGACCCGCACGTATACTGCTCCTGAATTTCAGAAAGTGCATCAAGAAACGATCTTGCGGAAGCTGGAGGTGCAGGCGCGCGTCAA
Organism: Acidobacteriaceae bacterium; assembly: GCA_030041305.1. Taxonomy (GTDB): domain Bacteria; phylum Acidobacteriota; class Terriglobia; order Terriglobales; family Acidobacteriaceae; genus Telmatobacter. The sequence goes on along the minus strand of JASHOC010000204.1, from coordinate 138,349 downwards.
TGCGTCAATAGACAAGACCATTTGCCTTTTACCGCGTAAAGTCCTCTCTTGTTCCGGCTACTTTTCGCGCATCGATGCGTCGATCTTCAGGAACTCGGCGGTAAGGGTTTGCTTGGCGCGAGCGATCGGGATCAAAGTGGGGTAGAACTGGACGAAGGTGGTGTCGACGGCGCCGTGAGCTTCGTGACAACCGTAGCAATCGGCGGCCTTCGGGATCAGCTTGCCAGGGCGAGTTTCCGATTCAAAGCCAAAGAAGGCCCATTTACCGGGAAAGCGCATTTCGTCCTTAATGTGGACCTCAAGACCCATCACATCCGTTCCTTGGTAGTGGCCTTTTTCATTAATGGAGCCCTTATCCTTTCCTTCGCGGTTTTCGAGGACAAGAACGGTCTTGTCGGGCCAGGTCCCGGTGACGAGAAAGCTCCGATATGCCTCGGCGTTCACAAATACGTTGTCAAACATGGTCAACTTTGCGGACTTCTTGTTATAGCTCATGTCGACGCCGGAGCTGAGAAAGATCCACTCCCGGTAACTGGCGGGCGGCAGCAGATCGCCGTTCCTGGTGTAAATCGGCCCAGACATCGCCCCCCGTACGGTGTCGCCGCGCTGTGCGACGAAGCCGAGCACGGCAAGGGCAGTAGGCAGGACGATCCACGCGAAGAGAAAGTTGCCCCGCATGAGAACCTCCAATGAAAACCTGGTACGTTCTTTGGATGCAGCTTTTTGGGATCCAGATTAGTTCTTTCCTCCGGCGCTGATGCTGATGTTGTTTTGTTCGAGCCATTGGAGGATTTGCGGACCGTAACCGAGATCCAGGACGCCACTCGAGGTGTCGACGACGAGCGTCTCGGCAGCGTACATAAACGGACTTGACAAGATGGCGCGCCCAACGAGTTGGCCGTAGTAGCTGAGCCACGGCGAAGCGGCCTTGGCAGCCGCGGACGCATAAGAGCTGGTCGTGCCGGGCGCGGGATCCGTGATGCTGGTTGGAGACCCTGTCGGATCCGGTTGAGGACCCGGAGGGCTGGCGCCAGGGTTCGTGTTGGGTGCTGTGGGCGGAGCGCCGCTTGTAAGCGCGTATTGCGCCCCGCCCAAAGCGCCTCCGACGACAGCGCCCACCAGCGCCCCAAGCGCGATGTCGGCCAGGGTTTGATCGAGAGTGCCTTTCCCGCCGGCGAATCCTGCGGCGAATCCCATGGCGGCGCCGTTGATGGTTCCCGCGACGGCGCCTGCGACAACATCGGCAAGGAGCTTGCCGGCTCCACTCAGCGCCCCTCCGATGGCGCCTCCTGCTTCGTACGCTCCCAGCGCCGCCCAACCGCAGACCGCGCCACCGACCAGAGCCCCGAGAAAAATGTCCCCCGCGTCGCCGCCGGCCTTGGACGCGGCCAGCCCACCAACAATCCCGCCGGCGACAATCCCCACGCCAACAGCGACAATCAGGCCTGCCGCCGCTACGGTGCCGGCGGTTGCGGCCGCCGCAGCTGAAGCTCCAAGAGCAGCTGCCGCAGCCGAAGCGCCCGCGGCTGCCGCAGGCGCGGCGATTCCGCATGTCACAATCGTCAACGCCACCAGCGCGACAATGGCGACGACGGCGATGAAGATCTGCCACCATGCGCGGCCGCTGGGATCGGCATACGTTTGGGGATTGTTCGCGCAGTAGGCGTAGGAGTTCCAGGCCATCGGCACGAAGATATTCGGCACCAACGAGTCCGGACTCACGAACCGCCCGAACTGCGGATGGTAGTAACGCGAATGCAGGTAGAGAAGCCCGGACGGGTCATCGAAGGTCCCATAAGCGAAGCCCACGGGCACGGTGGAACCGGCGGCGGTGCGCGCCACGATTCCACCGAACGGATCGTAGCGGATGGCGTCGGTGACTGCGCCCGTTGCATCGGTCATCAACACGATGCTGCCGACATGGTCCTCATGGAGATAGGACCGCGCGCCGCCGTTCACATCGCGAGCCACGAAGCGCAGGCCATCGAAAAGATAATTCACCAGGACACCGTCCTCGATGGCGTACAGCGCGTCAGGGGTGAGGCGCGTGCTGTTCGTTCCGCCGGTGGTGAAACTTGCCGACACCCGGGAGCCCGCGTAGTCGTAAGTGAACGCAGCCTGGGTCGCGCCGCTGATTCCGGTCAGCCGGCCAAAGGCATCAAAGCTCTGCGTGCCCCAAGGGGTTTGTTGCATCTCTCCCAGGGCGGTGTAAGTGAATTTTGCTGTTCCTGCGGTGGTCAGGCAGGTTGCGGGCATTCCGTTCTCACCATAGGCGTAGGCGCCCACGTCGGATTTCGAAGTGAAGTTGCTGGCATAGTCGTAGGCATAGGTGCGAACGTCCCCCGCAGTCGTGGCAGCCTTCACCAGGCGGTGCAGGTCATCGTAGGTGAATGTGACGGCAATGTTATTGTCTGGGCTGACGATCTGAGTCAGATTTCCGACCGGATCTCTTACCAACTGCGAGCTGCGCAGGCTGCCCGCCGGACCGGAATGGTCGAGTTGGGTGAGGCGGCCCGCGTTGTCATAGGCGTAAGCGCTGGTGACTCCATTGGCATAGGAGACCGACGTCCTCCGACCTTGCAGGTCGTAAGAAATCGCCGAAACGACGCCGGGGAGAGCGGATACGAGTCCGCGCTTGTTGTATTGATACGCAAGGGTCAGCGATGCGTCCTTGCCGCTCGGATAGGTGAGGCTTCCGAGTTGTCCATCGGACCGGTAAGCAAAGGTGAGAACGTACTGCGAAGCGCCGGTAGGCGTGCTGCGCTTGACAACGGTGCGGCCGCGAACATCGTAGTCGAAAATCGAAGCTCCGCTTTCGTCGTCGATGCGGACGCATCGCCCGCCCGCGGTGTGCGCGCCGGCGTCCGGCGGTGGCGGCGAACCACTGTCGTCGTAGGTATATCGCACGCTGGGTGGCTGGCCTGGAATGGCGACCGTCACGGGCCGGTTACATGTGTCATAGGTGCGGGTGACGGTGATGCCGGCCTGGCTCCGGGTCTCGACGGCATTGCCGGCCGCGTCAAAGACGGTCATGGCGTCGCGTTCGGGCCGTTGTACACGCAACACGTGGCCGACGCAGTCGTACCACATTTTCACCACGTTGCCGGCGGCGTCGATATGCTCGAGTAAATTTCCTTTGGCGTCGAAAGCGTACGAACTCGTCAGCGTGTAGCCTGATAGTTGCTCCTGCATAGTGACGATACGGCCAGTAGCGTCGATCAGGCTGCGGGTTATTTTTCCGCTGGCGTCCACCTGCTGCACGCTGCCCGGCGCGAAAGTCCAGGATGTGACGTTTCCATCGGGATCGGTCAAGGTGAGTTGCCGGCCTACCGCGTCGTACGTGTAAGCCGTGCTGGGAATGGTCGCCGCCGGCAGGCTGTAGGCAGACGACGACGGTCGCCAGGCGACGTATTCGCGCCCAACCAGGCCGCGCACATTCGCGGCCCGGCTCACCACCGCAACTTCGCCCAGCTCGTCGACTTCACGCACCTCGAGCTCGCGACCGTCTCCGCCGTAAATGATCCGTCGGCCTTCGGTGTCGGTTGAGCCGCTTGTCGCTCGCATCGACTGGCTCGTAGAAGGCGGAACGCTCGCGGTATTGTAAGTAAACGTGAAGGTCGGCAGTTCCGCCGTGTCGCCTGGTTCTACCCGCGCCACAATCCGCGCGAGGGCATCGAAGGAAGCGGAATACGTCTGGCCGGAAGCGTCGGTTAACGTCGTCACGCGTGAGGTGCGATAGTCATATGCCGCAGTGACGGTATTGCCTGCCGGATCCGTAACTTTGACCGGGAAAGTTTGATTCGCATCGTAAACAACGCTGAAAACTCCGCCGGTCGGTCCCTCCACTGTGCCGCTCAAACCGCTGGCGTTCACCGTGCGCACGTAGCGTCCCTGATCGATCCACCAGCCCTGGCTGTCCGTGCGGCGATAGTAATGGTAGGACGCAAAGTCCGGCGTGGCCGCGCCGTAGGCCGCCGTAACCGCCGTGTCCGTGATGGCGAGCGACGAGCGGCACGTGACGAGCCCCTGGGTTCCCGTCTGCCCTTCGGCGGCATTATCGTAGACAATCACCTGGTCGGCCACGATGGCTCCGCTGGCGTCCGATTGCTGCACGCGGCACGGTTTGCTAAGAAAGTGGCCGGCGGGGTCGGTGGCGTAGGTGGTTTGCGTGCGCAACTGTTGAACCGTGGTTCCGCTGCCGGACTGGGCGGTTTCTGTAGCATCGATCACATTGCCATTGGAATCCCATGCATTGTTCGCGTTTGTGATGGACGAGACCGCCGTCGCGCCGCGTTCAAAGACAGTCTGGACGGTGGTGAGAAGGCGCGGCACAAATACTGCGCCGCCGGCGGTTGTCTCGGTCACCACCGTCCATGTGTACTCCGAGCGGTCGTAAGGGTTGCCGGCGGAAGGCGATCCATCCTGACCATAGCGCTCGCGCTGATAAAGCCGGCCGCGAATGGCGCGCAGAGATTGACGGGTTTCATCGTCAAGTGGGGCCTGCGGCTGGGCAGGGTCGACGCCAATGTGAAACCAGGACGAGGTGAGCAGCGTAGGAATGCTCGCATCCCCCTCGTCCTGCTGGTCGACCTGACCGAATCCGGCGAACTCGCGCAAGACGCCGTCGTAACGGCCGTCTCGGTACGTGAAGGTGCTGGTCCGCACGTTGCCAGTCGCCCGGTCGGTGACAGTCAGCTTTTTTACAACGGGCACGGGGATCGGCAAGGTCGTGGACCACGGGCTGCCCGCCGCCATGGCGCGCGCCGCTTCTTGAGCGGAGGTCGTGTACTCGACCGTGGTGGAGAGCCCGATTCCGTTATCGAACTGCGTCAACAGCCGGGGGGCGACGGAACCTAGAAAATCGAGATAAAAATACTGCGTTCCTGCGCCAAAGGGGCCGTTGGACGTCCACAAGATTCCGGCGGCGCCGCTTCCCGTCATGTCGGCGAGCCTGGGTTGCTGAATCGCGGCGGTGGGCACGTAGTCGATATTGACCGGCGGCCCAAAAGACAGTCCCGACTGATTGATCCAATGCGTGACGCAATCGGAATCGAGATAAATGATGTCGGCAATTCCGTCGCCGTTGACGTCGCTCACGTAAATCCGTTCCAGGCGCAAATCAAATGGCAGCGACGGGGAGTTCGCCATCAACACTGGTGTGTCCCACCGGCCGTTGCCGAGATACGGCCAATAGGTGACGCCGCCCCCGCTGACCTGGACAATGTCATAGCTTCCGTCGCCGGTCATGTCGGCGAGGAAGATTTGCGGGTCGGTCAAGTCGACATCGGGCGCAACCCCCTCCGGAACCACGCGCGGGAGGGCGGACCATCCTTCGGCTCCCGCGCGGTAGTAGAGCGTAAGGCCGGAATCCGACGACGTAAGCATGTCGGGAATTCCATCTCCATTGAGGTCCACGACGCGGACCCCTGTCGACGCGACCACCGGGGCCGGCGCCTCTTGCCAGGTCACCGGCTCACCGAAGCCGCCTCCAGCCATACGCGGCACATAACCCGCCAGCGGCTGATCGTAACGGATGAGATCGGCCAGCCCGTCTCCGTTCATGTCGGCGAAAGCAACCGCGGCGTCGGCTTGCGCAAAAAGGGGAACCTGACCGGCCGTTTGTGGACCCTGAAACCCTGCGTTGCCGGTGTTGCGCCACACATAGGCTTCGCCACCCGCGGCAATCTGCATCACGTCGGGCAGGCCATCGCCATCCCAGTCGATGAGATCGGCGCGCCGTGACGGTCCAAGAGTGAGAGCCGGCAAGCCAATTCCGTCGCCCGCAAGCCTGACCAGAGAAGGATTGCCGCCCACGGCATAATTCAAAGTGAGCGGCGGAGCCGCAAGCTCCGCGCCTGTTTCATCCAGCCCCGATAGAGTGACCGCGGTAAGCAACGAGGCGCCGCTGGCCGCATCCGCAGCGTACGCCAGCGTCCATCGCCGCACTGCCGGTTGCGAATCGCCGACAAGTTGCAATTCGACCTGCGTACAGCGCAGACCGGTGGTGATGGTAAAGCCGGAACGGCCCGACCGGAATGCGTCAGACCGCGTTTCGTAAGTGAAGACGATGCGGTAGGCGCCGTAGGCAATGGTGTCGAGGTAAAGCTGTCCGCGATCGGTGCGCCAGGTAAATGTCGCCGTGTAGCCCAGTGCATCCACAATGCTTTCGAGATGCCAGGCAAAGATGTTGGCCGGATTCGCCGGATCGGCGAGACGCGCGGTTGCATCCACGCCCAGCGTGTACAGCGCGCCGTCGCGCGTCATCATCGTAAAACCGGAGTCCGATTGCTGAATGCGCCATGCCCCACCGTCCACTTGCGGCCGGTACGCCCCGCCCCCCAATGGCAAGAGCAGTCCCGCTCCTTCGAGGAGGATCGGATCCTTGCCGTCGTAATTGGGAAAGCCGTATTCCGTATCGATGAGCAACCGCGGGAGAGAGATGGAAAAACCCAGGCCAAAGGGGCCGTTTCCGGCCGCTGAACTGTATTGGAGAATGAGTTTTGGACCGATATCGTTGGGCCCATTCGGGGTGTCGATGGGGATCGAAAGACCGCCGGTTCCGGTGGAGAGATCCGGCGTGAATGTGGCCCCGATGCCCGCAACGTTGCCTCCGCCTCCGGGCAGGGATGGAACCTGTTCGCTGAAGCCGATGTCACTCATATGGGTTACGCTCGCGGGGTGTAACTGTAGCCAAGAACCAACGCAATATTTCCGATCCCGGACAGCGAAAGTTTTCCGCCGGGCGCCATCGAGGGATTATCCGCCGCGGTCATGGTGATGACATAAGCGCCTAGCGCGCTTCCATTGGCCAGCGCCGCCCACGGACTTGCGGAAACAGTCGAGTCGATGACGCCATTGGCGTCAGTCGGCGCGCTGGTGGCCGCGGCATGCGCCGGCGTGGCCAGCTGCACCTTGAGGCCGCTCGGCGAAAGGCCGCCCACCGTGGAGAGGACTACGCCAATGGAGGTGATGACCGGAGAGCGCTGATTGTAGGGAAAGTCACGCTGCGCCAGCGAAATGGACATCGATCCTGAATTCTGGAAGGCGAAGAATGCGTCGGGATAGACCCAGCGCAGGGGAATGCCCCATTGACTCGAGGCTGCGCCGGGCCGTCCCGCCAGCGCCGCGATTACCTGGGCGCTGAGCCCCGGATCGAAGCGGGCCTCATAGGTAAACGTCAACTGCACGTCAGTGAGCGCGCCATAGTCGATATCGTTTTCCGAGGGCGGAATCGACAGCGTCCACGCGGAGCACACGCCGGCGCCTTCAAAAATCCGCAGCATGCCGGGAATAGGCTGAATCACGATCGCGTCGTTCCGTGGACTATAGTCGGAAATCACAAGGGTTTCCTTGTTTTGGACGCGATATTTCATGCCGCTATTGGTGGTGGTCCAGTTGGCTGAAGGCAGCCGATAGGTGGAAATGCCGCTATTGGTGAGGCTGCCACTCACGCCGGTCGGCGGAACAATGCCTTGAAGCGCGACTTCTACCGTTTGAATGCGGCCCGCGTATGTGCCGGGATACAGCATCTCGAAGTCGTCCAGCGTGGTCAGGAAATCCATGGAGCCGGTTTTGCGGAACTGGCTTTCAAAGAGATAGCCGTAACGCTCGGCCAAAGATATCGTTTGCTTGACGGGTTGAGGCTTGGTGCTCGAGCTCGTGATCAGATCGTAGGTGAAGTTCTGGATATCGGCCATCAACGCATCCGCTCCCAGCAACCCGTTTACTTCATCGCCGGAATAGTTGGACTTAATCAGCGCCAGCGATTGATCGGTCTCGAAGTTATAGGCCTGCTGCATCATTCTGGCGACTTTCAGCGCCATGTTGAAATAGCGCTGATAAATCTTCAACATGGCATTACCCATCCGCTGCCACACGTCCGGGGTAAAAGTCTGGGCGTCGAATGCGGCAACGTCACCCTGGGCCAAGGAGACCCGCAGGTTAGCGGCGTTGAGCTGGGCTTGGGTGGCGTTTTGTTGCGCCTGCGACGCCTTCAGCTCGTCCTGAGCCTGGCCGACCGCGGCCTGCATCTCCTGAGCCTGACGCTGCATCGAATCGACTTCGTATTGCTGGTTCAACCGCGCCGAGGTCAGGCCTTCAGCAGCCGCAAGCGTGGCTAGGCTGCCACTCAGGTTGTAACTGCTCGCCATCATCTGGCTCGCGTAGCTGTTCAAGGCGCTGGCATCGCCGTTGTCACCGCCGTTCATCTGCGCCTGGAGCGCGGAGTGCATCGTCCACTGGCTGGACAACGATTGATACTCCGTGGCGTTGTTCTGGGCGTCGGTCGCCCGTTGCTGCGCCAGAGTGACGCCATCGGAGTAGACCTGGGTCTGCGCCTGGGCGGCGGCAAGCTGCATCTGCGCGGCCGTCGCTTCCGCCTGGCTTTGCGCGACGTTGTCGTTCAATTGCTGGAGCGTCAGCGTGCTTTGATCTGCATTGTTCCAGAAACTGATGACACTTTGCTCGGCAGAGATTGCCAATTGCGCGAAATTGATCGCCACCTGCTGCAAGTAGTCGAAAGTCCATATGGGCACGGACGGTGACCAGACGCCCCAGTAATCCAGACCGGCGGCTATCTTGATCAACTGCTGTTCCACGTCGACGATCACCGCGGCGATCTGCGGATTGACGTTGAGAGTTGTCACCGTGGACAAGGATGCAATCACTTGTTGGGCGACGGACCATGCCGGCTCGAGGCCGGCCAGGGTATACAAGGAACTCGTCGGCGCGGCCATGCCCGGCGTAAGCACATTGGAATAGATCGGCAACGCACTTGCCGGGTCGCCCCCCTTGTAGAGGGAATTTCCCCAGTCGAGGTAGAGGTTTGCCAGCTGGATCCAGACATACGGCGCTTCAATGGTCGCGTTGAGATAGGCGTAGCCGGCCGCCTGGAGGTAATATGTTTCGGCCGTGGCGTAGTCGCCCAGGGCCTGATAGCACTCGGCCAAGGCCAGGGGGATCACATAGTAGTAATCGTGGGGTAGCGCGAGGGCAACATCCGCGGGCTGCTGTGGAGAAAGGAGGACGTCAGGCAGCGCGGTGAGGCCGATGCGCGCTGTGTATATGGAACTCGTAATGGAATCGGTCGAAGGTCCCGATCCGGCGGCCCACGTGAATTGGGTCAGCTTGCCCGCGACAATAGTCGAGGCACTCCGGGTCTGAATCAAGGTGGGCGGCAGTTTTACAACAATTGGCCCAATCGGATGGTCAGTAATGCCGATCGGCTTCGTGGTAATGGGAACAGCGGTTTCGAGCGCCGGCGCAGCGGGGCTCGGCGCCACTTTGGCCGCGACAGCGACAGGGGCCGCGACTTCAAGCGGTGCAGCAGTCGCGATTCTGACGGGATCCGCGACCCCAACCGGCGCCGTACTTACCGGCGCAGGAGCACTCGTTGCCGGAGTACTTGCTGCGGGAGCGCTTGCCGCTGGGGCGCCCGATGCGGGGGCGCTTCCGGTTTGTCCCAGGGTGGCGACCAGGGTCGGGTCTGCGGCCTGAGCACGCTGCTCGTAAAAGGTCGCGGCCTCGGTCATTCCCTGAGCGGTGTAATTCTGGGCAAGCTGCCAGTCTGAGAGAGCTCCAACCGCCTGGGAACTGGACAACTGCGAACTGGTGATGCCCGTCTGGTCGACCAGCGCTGTCGCTGAAAGCAGATTCGACGCAATGGCCACGCGGGATCGGGGAGCCGGTGTGGGCGTGTTGACCGGAAGTACGTTCCAATACTCCGACGCCGCGCTCAGCAGACCAGTGAAAAGCGTGGGGTCGGTGGGCAAACTGAAGCCCCGGCCGCCGGGGGTGAGAAATGACGGATCGATGAGCGCGTAAATTTGCCCCGCCGCATCTTGGTAGTCATTGATCGCGGTTTGATACTCTCTCGCCTGATAGGCCGCGTTTGCAGACGCCAGTGTCGACTCGATCGACGCCAGCGTGGCGCTTTCAGGACTGGAACCGGCGACGGATGCGTCGATCAGGTTCGTGGAGTAGCGGAGGGAATAGTAGTACTCTACGAATTTGGCGGCCATCTTCGAAATCTCCTTAAACAGCCCGGTTTTGTGCTGCGCCTGTCAACAATTGACTCGCCGAGCCTTGACCGCTCGGCGTCATCCTCCGGTTCACCGTTCTGGCGCTCACACTTGGCGCCGAGCTCGAAGGTTGCGATAGATTGATGAATTTGATCGCACGCCTCGATCTGGGGAATCTTCCGATCACGCCGTGCTTCATGATAAAGAAGGTGCGATCCCGATAACATGACGCCAAGCGCAAGTTTCCCTCTGATAGTGTCAATGGGCGAAGTTTCGTTTCATCCCGGCTCCGGGACAGTCGCAAACGGGGGGGAGGAAAACGCCGGCGGATTCGCGGTGGCGGGGTGGTGTCCAGATGCTTCTACGTTTGCCTTGGCAGTTTGCGGCATCCCGATCGGCTGGCCCTCAACTGAGGTGGGTCGGCCCGGAGCTCAAATCTTGCACTGACAGGAAGCCTTCTGGGTCAGGGAGTACAGAATCGTGTTCACTCACGATCTCCGCTCCGGCTTTGGCGGCGGCGGACTAAAACAATCAAGGCGCCATTCTGAAAGGCGCCGATCATCTTTCTAACTTGCGTCTCAACCATCTTCCGCAGATCATCAGGAAAAGCGATCACCCTCAGATTGAGTATGAGTTCATGTTCCGGATGACTGCCTTGTTTCCCCTTGCGGTGATCTCAAGGGAGCGGCAAATGAGTTTCCCCTCGATAACTTTCAGGCTGAAATGTCCGCGTGCTGGCTCGTTGCGGTACAAAAATGTTCCCCAGCCAGTTCCGGTCGCCCAGAAGCAGTCAAAACGATCGTGCGGAAGACGCGGCACAGCCACAATGGACGCCGCAGCGCCGTCGTAAGCGAAGCCACTCAGCGCCAGGAGGGTCGACCACGATGACATCGCGCGAGCATAATGGTGTCCACATTCGGCTTCGTCCCAAGGGTTGCGTTTCTCGCCGTCGTAACGCATGCGCGTGTTGTGTACGCATTCGATGCCCTCTTCAACCATGCCCCAGTTGATCATCAATGCAGCCAAAGTGTACTCAAGTCCGGTCCAGGCCTCGGAGTAGTAAGGGAACGGGATGCGTGGGCGCTGCGCCTTTCCATAATCGCAAACGACAACTGCGGCTTCGTCATTGAGCGCGTACGTGCGCGCGACATTGTCGTGGGTCACCAGCGTGGGCTTCGCGTTATAGCCATAGATCGATTGGAGCGTTTTGCGAATGTGCTCCGGCGCGACCAGGGAGCCGAGGTTGCCGGCATCCGCAAGATATTGCCCTACCAGTTGGTCGATCAGGCAGCCGTCGCCGACCTGGTACTCCGGTTTCTCGGTATCCTCGGCGCCCATGCCTCCACGCAGGCTGGGCGCGATTTCCGCCGCCGGGATGCCGCGGATCTTTTGAACATAAAACTCGCCGTTGAAAAGATTGGCGTCGATCCATTGGCTGCCGCGCTCGTACAGATTGTGATAGTCGCGAGCCGCGTTGCTGTCGCCGGCGGCCTCTGCCATCTCCGCACCCGCCCTCAGTGCGGCCAGGTAATAGATGCTGCACATCGGGTTGGGACCATAGAACTCAACGTCATACGTGTTATGCTGCACGCCGTCGAGAACGCCCCGCCGGCTGCTGTCCCATCCGCCCGAAACCCACGCAAATTCGATCGCCTTCTTGATGCGCGGCCACAGTCCGCGCAACCATTCCAGATCCCCGGAAAGTTTCCAATCCAGCCATGCATGGACGATCTGTCCCATCTGGCCATCGGCGGCAGCATTGGTCGATCGCGCCTTGCCATCCGGCAGCAGTTGGCGAAAATGCATCGCTCCCGCCTCGTCCATCGAATAACCAAATGCACTCTTGCGCAGTGACCGTGCAACGGCGGGAAAGAGATGCGGCGTCACGGTTTCGTAGTTCCACACATGCGTGCAGTTGCCAAAGCAGCACCCCGATGTGTTCCCGCTGCCCTCAAAAGCATGAAACTCTCCGTCCGCGGTTCGGAAGCAGGTCGTGGTCGCCAGCGTGGAAAGATTGGCGCTGGCTGCGTCTTTCACTTGAGCCGGCAAGGAACTCTCGGCAAACGCTGCGGCAAAGGATTTGGTGCGCGACTCCAGGCTATCCCAGTTGGCGGCGGCATGAGCGACTGCTTGCCACGCATCGCTGAAGCGCGCTGCGTAGTGATTGCCAATGATTGTGCCGCCTTCACCCGGCGGCGCATCCCATCCACACCATTCCGGTGTGCGATTGGGAAAGCACCAGCCCAGCATGAAGGGAAAACTCGCTTCCCGACCGGGCGCGATGGCGGCCTCGAGACAGATCACGCCAATTACGTCGTGCGGATCGGGTTGCGCAGAAAGCTGACCGTCTTTCGAAAATTGATCCCAGAACAACAGTGGCGCGTTCCACCATCGCCCCTGTGGCCAGCCGAGCCAGTGGGAAACCTGCGTTTCCGCGTTGGGCAATGCCCCCAGTGCGAAGTTGCCGCTCATGGGATCGCCCGCCGGAATGCCGGGATTACTCATTAGAAGTCCGGCGAGATTCTGTTGCGTCCTATATTCGTTTCTTCGCTGATCGGCCGATTTGTCGAGGGCCGGCGCCAGCACCGGGTTTTCAATCGAGAAGGCGATGCTCACCCGAGCAGTTGTGCTGCCGGGATTCCAGACGCGGTAATGCAACATGGTGACCGGCAAACCGGAAGCATCGCCATCGTGCGGAATAAAAGGAGAAAGTGCTTCCACTTGCACTTTGACTGGGAGGGCGCGGTCGTGAAATTCAATACGCGCAAGCGGATATGCTCCGATGAAAATGGCGGACTCGAGCCTGCTGAGACCCGGCGCATTGTCGGCGCCGAGCCCATCCGGACCCTCGTAGGGCGGCTGTATGCGCGATTCGAGAACCCGCGCTACGGGAGCCTGATGACCAACCTGCGCCCAGATCGAAGCGAAGGCATAGCGCGGTCGAAACCCTTTATTCGGCCGATTGAAGATCTCCCAATCACGCAGTTGGCCGCGGCCTCCGAGGCTGATGCTGCCGGCCGCCACACCCCCCAAAGGGAATGCGATCATGCGGAGTTGACGGCCTTCAAACCGGCGCGGATATCCCTGCTCCTGACGCGAGAGAGTATTTTTCTCGGCTCGCTCTACGGTTCTCTCCTGGGCAGCGGAAGGCCAACGTCCGGCTTGTGTGGCCATGCTGAGAGCGCCCGCAGCTTGTTTGAGAAAATCGCGCCGCTCGCTTTTGAAGCTCTCGGTCATACTGTCCCTTTTTTTACTAACTTTCTGCGAGTCGTTCAGTTTTCTTGCACACGAAATGCCCTCGAAGGCTCTGGTTACGGTATTGCGTGTACACGCCTATCGCTGGCCGCGAGCCGATGAGCCGTGACACCGCGCAACCGCTACATATCCCAACATGGAAACACTATATCCCTGCGCCATGCTGCCTGTCTGCCGAGCGATCCAACCCAGAATCGACGTGGAGCTTCCGCGACCAGGCCGGTGCCGGCGCCGATTGCGGTCCGGTAGAAACCGGCGTCATACGAAGCGATTTGGCGCTTGCGCAGCGGTTGCCCCTGCGCGATCACTCAGAAATCGGTGTGGAAGCGAGCCGAGGAGACGGCCACCGGTCCGCGGGCCTGGTTATAGCCGGGATCGTTGATGTGTTGGAAATCGTAAGAGAGGAAAAAACCGCGCCAGAGATGCGCAGTATAGAAACTTTCAAGGATCTTTTCGTGGCCGTAGGTGAGGCCGCCGTCGCCGAGCAAAAACCCCAGGCCGCCGAGGGCAAGGTACTGCTGGTGCGAGCCCGCGATGCCATTCACCACGAATGCGGCTCCAGCGCGGTCCTCGGGCCGGCGCCAAAGGCGCCCCATGGAAAAGCCGCCCAATTCGAGCGTGCGGTCGTCTTCGGTGTAGCAATAGGATTCGTTACGTCCGTCGCTCCAGCCCAGCCGGCCGAACACGCCGACATCAGAATTGACCTCTTGCTGGAAGTTCAGCCCGAATCCATAGCGATGACGGCCCTCGCGCCGGGTGGCGACGATATTGGGGGTCGCGGTCTGACCGTCCAGGAACTCCGCGTTGGCTTGTTCATAATTGCCCATGTTGGCGTGATTGAGATAGGCCAGGAAGCGCACCACGCCCGGCCGATGGCCGATCCGATTTCCCCGTGCTTCAAGTTCGAGATTCTCCGCCCGCGCCCGCGCCACGTCGGCATCGAGATGGATGCCGTTCGCGATTTTCGGCATGAGAGTTTCGGCAAAACGGGCCGACCACCAGCCGTCGTCGTACTCCGCCATGGCACCATCGGTGTAGCCGCGGGTGTTGGCTGCATAATCGTAGGCCCCGTTATTATCGACCGTCCAGTTCATGAATTGCAGGTGGTCGTCGGAGCCCCACTCGTTCGCATCGAAAAAGTCGGTCAGGTCGAATTTGCCGAAACGGAACTCGATGCGGTGTGCGGGAAGGCTTGTGGTCAGGTTCAACTCGTCGCGGTCGGCGCTCACGCGAGCCGTGCTCAATGGAATAATCTGGCGCAGCATGAACCGGGCCAGATACGGCGACTTCGAAAGCGGCAGCCCCAGCACCAGCCGCACCGAATCGAGATTGGTGTACCCCGCCAGCCCGTTGGCGTTGCCAATGCCGTTGCCGGTCGCATCCTCGAGATCGGCAAACACCTCCGTGGTGGGCGTGAGCTGGTATCCGGTGTAGAACGTCAAGACGTGCGTGGTCGCGCTCTGCGCCCATGGCGTCAAACTGTTGGGGCCGTTATATCTCGCGGGGAAGGCTGGATGGCCTTGCAGAATAAGATTGACTTGCCCGGAAATCCAGTAGCGGGCCGTCTCGGTGTGCGGAAAGACCGTCTCGGGGTCGCTGGGAGCGGAGCTTTGAGGGGTGGACTGATCCGCAGTCGGGCTGGGCGCCGGCGGAGTGGTTTGTCCAGCCGCGTCCAACACAAGAATTGCGTGCTGCGGTTGCGGGGCTACCGGCAAAATGGCGGAAGTCTGAGCAGAGGCGCCGATGGCGCAAAACCCTTCCAACCAGAGCATGAGAGCCGCGCCCGCGAGCAATGACCAGCACGAATTGAAGCAACGGCCAAGCATAATATGGAGACTTAAACACCCCTACTTTGTATATACCATACCGGGGGTGGGTATAGCAAGCGGAGGGACGCAGCATGTCGCACCAGGAACGGGAAAAGGTGAAGCTGTTGCAGCGGCTGAGAAAAGTGCGCGGCCAGTTGGATGCGGTGGAGCGGTCGCTGGTGGCCGATCAGGATTGCGGCGACCAACTGATGCTCCTGGCTGCCGTGCGCGGCGGCGTCAACGCCCTCATGGGCGAAGTGCTCGAGACCCATATCCGTTTTCACCTGGTGGACGGAGCTAAGGAACAGATTGCCCCCGAGCTGGCCGAGGACCTGATCGACCTCGTCCACGCGTATTTGAAGTGAACTCATTGCCGATCAAGCCATTAGCCGCTCATCCATGTCCCTCAGCCGGCAGGGGTTTTGAAGCGGCTTTGGCCTATCGTAACCGGAGGCGGTGATCAAGATTGTTAACGTACGGTTGAATCAGCCCGGCTTTCCGTCCCCTTCGCACATGGATGCTGGTTTTCTTGCCGCGTGCGTCCGGGGAATATCCTTCTGCGGTGATCCAAAGCTAGGGAACTCAACGGGCGATTCCCGCAAAGAATCGCTGCGTTCGATTGCAGGCTCTGCGCCTGAACCAATAGTGCACTAGAATCACCATCGAGAGCGGCCCCGTCCGCTCGCCACGGCTCATTGGCTCTGACCATGCAAACTCGCTTCGCCTTTGGTAAAGAAGGAATGGACGTGCCCATTCCCGCCGGCTTTCGATGCCAGGTGGTGCAATGCCGCTCGGCTGCCGCGCTTCCTCAGCCGTCCGCAACGCTCGACGCCGCTCTCGACCAACCAATCGGCTGCGCGCCGCTCTCTGTTCTCGCCGCCGGCAAGCGCTCTGCTGCCATCTCCGTCTGCGACATCACCCGCCCTGCGCCCAATCGCCTCACCCTGCCGCCGCTGCTTGCCCGTCTGCATGGCGCCGGAATTGCCGTCGAGGGCGTCACCATCTTCATCGCTACCGGCTTGCACCGCGCCGCCTCCCGCGCGGAGATGGAAATCATCCTCGGCCATGAAATCGTCGCCCGATATCGCGTGGTCAGTCACGACGCCCGCGACCTGGCTGCCCATCGTTCCCTGGGCGCCACCCGCCGCGGCACGCCTGTCTTCATCGACGAGCGCTTCCTGGCCGCCGATCTGCACATTACCCTCGGCCTTGTGGAGCAGCATCTGATGGCGGGTTTCAGCGGCGGGCGCAAACTCATTGCTCCCGGTCTCGCCGCGCAACCGACCATTACCACGCTCCACTCACCGCGCTTCATGCGTGAGCCACTGGCCAGCGAGGGCTCTCTCGATGGCAATCCTCTCCACGCCGAATTGCTGGAGATCGCCGCCCTGGCTCGCCACGACTTCATCCTCGACGTCACCCTAACGCGGGAGCGGGGCATCTCCGGAGTGTTCGCCGGCCATCCCGTCAAGGCGCACGCGGCCGCGGTCGCGTTTCTTGAGGAAACCTCGCTCGCCGAACTACCCGCGCCGGCCGACGCCGTCATCACCAGCGCCGCCGGCTATCCGCTCGACCTTACCTTTTATCAGACCCTAAAGGGCGTCACCGCCGCCAGGCACATCGTCGAGCCGGGTGGCCGCATTTTGGTGCTGGGCCAGTGCGCTGAAGGCATCGGGTCGCCGGAGTTCGCGCGTTTGCTCGCGAATTTCCAAGGCCATCGCGAATTTCTCGACGCCATCCGCGACACTCCCGTGGAGGTGGATCAGTGGCAATTGGAAAAGCTGGCCCTTGTGGGCACGGAGTGCGAGCTTTTCCTCTTTACGCCGGGAGTGCGGGCAGAACAATTGGGCGCACTCGGCGTGCGAACCTTCCTCGATCTGAACCAGGCCATCGCCGCTCTGCTCGACGGCCTGCCCGCCGGCGCCCACATCGCCCTGGTTCCTGAGGGGCCTTACACGTACGCGCGCGCCTTGCCCGCGCTCGTATAACGGGGTTGCGCCTGCCGAAGCCGTCGTTCAATCCAGCGCGAAATCCGCTATAGCGGTTCTCCAATTGGTGTAGAGCAGAACCTCGAACGTTGAGTGGCGTTTTTCCCAAGAAAACGCCACCCGGCACGCCCCTCAAAACTTCACGGGAATTGGAGAACCGCCGTAAGCATCTCCACACGGCCAACCAACTACGCAGGATCCTTCTCTTCAACCTGCGCTTTGCCAACCCCGTGTTCCACCTGCCGGCTGATGAGCAGCATCACTCCGGCCGACACCGCGATCATGGCGGCGACGGCGTCCAGCCCGGCCGTATAGCTCCCGGAGCGCTGCTTGAGCCAGCCCACGGCAAACGGCCCGATAAATCCGCCCAGGTTGCCCACCGAGTTGATCCAGGCGATGCCCGCCGCGGCGCCGGCGCCCGACAGAAATAAATTGGGCATCGGCCACATCGTCGGCTTGGAAGCGTTCACGCCGATGTACATCAGCGTTAGCGCCAGAACCACGGCGACGGCCGCGTGCGCCGCACCGCCCCACACAAAGCCGGCGCAGCCCGCCAGGCAAGGCAGCACCACGTGCCAGGTGCGCTCCAGCGTCAGGTCGGAGTGGCGCGCCCACACGACCATGACGGCGATGGCGGCGGCGCCCGGCACGGCGTTCAGCCAGCCCACCATCAGTGGCGAAAGCCCAAGCTGGCCAAGCAGCAGCGGCGCCCAGAAGGCCACCGCGTACATGCCCGCCGACGTGCCCCCGTACACCACCGCCAGCGCCAGCACCCTCGGGTTGAAGAGCGCCCGCCATGCCTCGCGTCCATGCCCGCTCCGCGCCCCTGGCTCGATAGACTCAGCCTGCAACTCGGACTTAAGCCACGCGCGCTCTTCCGGCTTCAGCCATTTCGCTTCCTCGGGCGTCGAGGCCAGCGCCTTGAGCGTCACAAAGCCCAACGCCACCGCCGGGATCGCCTCGACGATGAACAGCCATTGCCAGTTGGCCAGCCTGGCCATGCGCGGCAGCTCCATCAGCGCGCCGGAAATCGGCGACCCCAGCGCAATCGAGAGCGGCGCTGCGGTCATAAAGGCGGCGATCGCCATTGCACGGCGCCGCGCCGGAAACCACAGGCTCAAGTAATAAACGATGCCGGGGAAAAACCCCGCCTCCGCCGCGCCCAGCAAAAAGCGCAGCGTGTAAAAGCTGTACGGGCCCACCGCAAACGCGCACCCCGATGACACCAGCCCCCAACTGATCAGCACCCGCGCGATCCACCTCCGCGCGCCTACGCGATAAAGGATCAGGTTCGAGGGGACCTCGAACAAAAAATAGCCGGCAAAGAAGATGCCGCCGCCAAACCCGAACATCTCTGGCGTGAGCCCCAGCGCCTTGTTCATGGTGAAGGCGGCAAAGCCCACATTCACGCGGTCCAGATAGCTCACGAAGTAGAGCAGCATCACGAACGGCAGAATCCGCCATTGCAGCTTGCGGACAACGCGATCTTCGATCTCCGGCGATGACGCGGGCGAGTTCACGCGGTGGCCAACGGGCGCCGGGCCGCGGCGGCGATGTGCGCGCAGACCGCTTCGGTCACTTCGGCCGTCGTCGCCGCACCGCTCAAATCGCGCGTGCGCAGCTTAGGATCGGCGGTTGCCGCCTCAACAGCTTCCATCACGCGGCGCGCGGCTTCCGCCTCGCCCAGGTGATCGAGCATCATCGCCGCGGACCAGAACGTGCCAATCGGGTTAGCCACGCCCCGGCCCATGATGTCGAAAGCCGAGCCGTGAATGGGCTCGAACATCGATGGAAACACGCGCTCGGGGTTGATGTTGCCGGTAGGCGCAATGCCCAGGCTGCCGGCCAGCGCCGCGGCCAGGTCGCTGAGGACGTCTGCCTGCAGGTTCGTGGCCACAATCGTGTCCAGCGAGGCCGGCCGGTTCACCATGCGCGCCGTCATCGCGTCCACCAGCTCTTTGTCCCAGGTCACCTCGGGAAAATCCCTCGCCACACCCGCGGCTACTTCGTCCCACATCACCATGGCGTGCCTCTGCGCATTGCTCTTCGTCACCACCGTAAGCTGCTTGCGCGGGCGCGAGGCGGCCAGGCGAAACGCGTAGCGCTGGATGCGCTCCACGCCGGCGCGCGTCATCAGCGAAACATCCATCGCCGCTTCGATGGGGAAGCCCTGATGCACGCGCCCGCCGGCGCCCGAATACTCGCCCTCCGTGTTCTCCCGCACAATGACCCAATCCAGATCCTCCGTCCGGCAGCGCTTCAACGGCGCGTCGATGCCGGGCAGAATCCGCGTGGGTCGCACGTTGGCGTACTGGTCCAGACCCTGGCAGATTTTGAGCCGCAAACCCCACAACGTAATGTGGTCGGGAATGCCGGGGTCACCCGCGGAACCGAATAGAATCGCATCCTGACTCCGCAACGCTTCCAGGCCTTCCTCCGGCATCATCGCGCCATGCGCGCGGTAGTAATCGCCGCCCCAGTCGAAGCTTTCAAAATCGAAACCGATGCCGTTTTCCGCCCCGGCGAGCGCCTCCAGCACCTGCCGCCCGGCCGGAACCACTTCCTTGCCGATGCCGTCGCCGGGAATCAACGCGATCCGATACCGTCTCATCCTGCCGCTCCTGGTGAATTTGGCGCTCCGTTTGCGACGGCGCAGCGCCTTTGCGCCGAGGAGAAATTGCGGCTTCCCGCGCCGAGCATACCAGCTTGCGCGGCACGCGGGAAAGCCATGCGCCTCACGTTGGCGGCCAAAGCGGGAACTTTTAGGTGAGCCGCCGCGTAGAATCGAAGCAAGCGGGCCGGCTTCCCAGGCGCGTCGACGTCTCTCGCCCATCACAACGAAAATTGAGAGGCCCTCGCCCATGACGGTGATTTTCGATCAGCTCAAACAGGTCATCCGCAGACTGGCCAAGGCGCCTCTGTTTACCGCCGTTACGCTGCTGACCCTCGCGGTGGGGATCGGCGCCAACACTGCGGTCTTCGCCGTGGTGGAGGGTGTGCTCCTGAAGCCGCTCGAGTGTCCCCAACCCGAGCAGCTCATCGGCGTGTGGGAAAACGCTCCGCAAATCGGCTTCAACGATAATTTGAATATTTCCCAGTCCATTTACTTCATCGATCGCGATCAGAACACCACCCTCGAAGATATCGGCGTCTATAACGGCGACTCCTTCAACGTGACCGGCGCCGGCCAGCCCGCGCATGTGACCGTCCTCGATGTGACCGACGGCACGCTTCCCATCCTCGGCGTGAAGCCATTGTTGGGCCGCCTGTTCACGCGCCGCGATGACTCACCCAACGCTCCGCAAACCGTGCTTCTTTCCTACGCCTATTGGCAAAGCCATTTCAGCGGCAGCCGCTCGGTGATCGGCCAAACCATCGACGCCGATGGCAAATCGCGCCAGATCATCGGCGTGCTGCCGCGCGACTTCCATTTTCTCGATTGGCCGGACCCCGCCATGGTTGTGCCCATGCAATGGGATCGCGGCAAGATCAAGCTGGGCAATTTCAGCTATGAAGCGGTGGCGCGGTTGAAGCCTGGCGTGACCCAGGCGCAGGCCCACGCTGACCTGGAGCGGCTGATGCCCCAAGTTCTGCGCAGTTTTCCGGCGCCCAACGGCTTCAGCGTAAGCGAGTTCGCTGAACTGCACATGGGCGTGAGCCTGCACCCGCTGAAGCAGGACGTCGTGGGCAACATCGGCGATGTGCTTTGGGTGCTCATGGCTTCGATCGGCATCGTGCTTCTCGTGGCCTGCGCCAATGTGGCCAACCTGCTGCTGGTGCGCGTCGAAGGCCGCCGTCAGGAACTGGCGATTCGCACCGCGCTGGGCGCCGGCCGCGGGCGCATCACGCGCGGATTGCTTTTCGAGAGCGTCGTGCTCGCGCTCACCGGCAGCCTGCTCGGCCTTGGCCTCGCCTTTGCCGCGCTGCGGGTGCTCGTGGCCATTGCGCCCACTGGCCTGCCGCGCCTCCATGAAATCGCCATCGACCTGCCGGTCCTGCTCTTCACGCTGGCCGTCGCCCTTTTCGTGGGGCTCATCATCGGTTCCATTCCCGCGATCAAATACGGCGGCCAGCTGTTGTTCGCTGGGCTGCGCGAAGGCGGCCGGGCGCTGAGCCAAAGCCGCGAGCGCCATCGCGCCCGCAAAACCCTGGTGGTGGTGCAGGTGGCGCTCGCCTTGGTGCTGCTCATCTGCTCCGGTCTCATGATCCGCACCTTTTTTGCCTTGACCCACGTCGATCCCGGATTCACTTCCCCGTCCACCCTCGAAACCTTCAAACTTTACATTCCCGAGGCGCGCATCCCCGACGGCAAATCCGAACAGGTGGCGCGGATGGAGCAGGAAATCGCGGAAAGGCTGCACGCCATCCCCGGAGTTTCCTCGGTTGGCATCGGCACCTCGGTCCCGATGGACGGCTGGAGTTCGAATGACCTGGTCTTTGCCCGTGATCGCGTTTACAAAGATGGGCAAATCCCACCCATTCGGCGCTTCAAATTCATTTCTCCAGGATTTTTCTCCACCCTCGGCGCACCAATGGTCGCCGGCCGCGACCTGACCTGGACCAACACCTTTAATAAGCTCCCCGTCGCCATCGTCTCCGACAACTTCGCAAAAGATTACTGGGGCAGCGCCGAGAACGCCTTGGGCAAAGAGGTTCGCGTCACCCCGGCCGATCCCTGGCGGCAGATCATCGGCGTGGTCGCGGACATCCACGACGATGGCGTACGCAAAGCAGCGCCCACGTCGGTCTATTGGCCGCTGCTCGTGGATCACTTCGAGGGCCAAACGGATTACCCGCGCCGCTATGTGACTTACGTTCTCCGCACTCCGCGCGCGGGCTCCGCGGCGCTCCTCGAAGAAGTGCAGCGCGCGGTTTGGTCCATTGACTCCGACCTGCCGCTCGCCAATCCCACCACGCTCGGGGCGCTCTACACCAAGTCGATGGCCCAGACTTCGTTCACCCTCATCATGCTCTGCGTCGCCGGAAGCATGGCTCTCCTTCTCGGCATCCTCGGCATCTACGGCGTCATTTCATATGCCGTCTCGCAGCGTACGCGCGAAATCGGCATTCGCATGGCTCTGGGCGCCGAGCGCCAGGAGTTGATCGCGCTCTTTGTGCGCCAGGGCCTCTGGCTCACGGTCGTCGGCGTTGTCTTTGGCTTGGGCGCGGCCTTTGCAGTCATGCGCCTGCTCTCTTCGCTACTGTTCAACGTCAGCCCCATGGATCCTGCAACCTACATCCTCGCCGCTTTGTCGGTGCTGGGTATTGCCTGGCTGGCCTGTTTTCTGCCCTCGCGCCGCGCCGCCGCGGTCGATCCCGTCCACGCCCTGCGCGTGGAATAGATCGCAACCGCACGCGGATTCGCCAAATCCGTCTTCCGCCTCGGCGGTTCGGCCGTCCGTTCCGCACGCCAGGAACCCTTCTGCGCTGTGACCAAAAGCACACGCGCTTTCGCTCGCTCGCGTAAAAATGATGATGTGAGCCTCGCCGGCGCTTCGCCGTGGGCCCAGAGGAGTTCTTTCTTTATGAGCGATTTAGCGCCGCTTGCCGAAGCGGTTTCCGTTGACCCGCTAGTGAATCACCCGGCAGACTACCACGTCTTTCATGAGTTCATCGAGCGCTGCAAGGGGCTGCCGCCCATCACAACTGTGGTAGTGTGGCCGCTGACCGATGTCGCTCTGCGCGGCGCGGTGGAAGCCGCTGCGGCCGGCCTCATCGAGCCCACGCTCATCGGCCCCGGCGCCTCCATGAAGACGTTGGCCGCTGCCATCGGCGTCGATATCTCCCCCTTCCCGACTCTCGAGGCTGAAAGCGAAGAGAAGGCCGCCGAGATCGGCGTCGCCGTCTGCCGCGCCGGCAACGCCCAGGCCATCATGAAGGGCAGCCTGCACACTGACGAGCTGATGAAGGCCGCCATGCAGCGCGACACCGGCCTGCGCACCGCGCGACGCATCTCCCACGTCTTCGTCATGGACACGCCCGCCTACGCCCGCACCCTGCTGGTCACTGACGCCGCCATCAACATCACGCCCGAACTCGAAGACAAGGTCCACATCGTGCAGAACGCCATTGACCTGGCGCACGCGCTCGGCATTCCCGAGCCCAAAGTGGCGCTGCTTTCGGCGGTCGAAACCGTCAACACCAAGATCAAGTCCACCCTCGATGCCGCCGCGCTCTGCAAAATGGCCGATCGCGGTCAGATCACGGGCGGCATTCTCGACGGCCCGCTGGCCTTCGACACCGCCGTCAGCCAGAAGGCCGCCAGCATCAAGAAGCTGGTTTCGCCGGTCACGGGCCAGGCCGATATATTAGTGGTTCCCGACCTCGAAAGCGGCAACATGCTCGCCAAGCAGCTCGAGTACCTGGGCGGCGCCCAGCTCGCCGGCATCGTGCTCGGCGCGCGCGTTCCCGCCATCCTCACCAGCCGCGCCGACTCGGCCGAAACTCGCCTCACCAGTTGCGCCGTCGCCGTGCTCCTCCACTACGCCACCAATCCGGCGGTCAAAGTGTAGGCCTTTGCTCGGCGCCGTCGATTTGAACGCTCATGGCGCCTAAATATCTATCAATCCTGGGTGTCCCATGTCTCGATTTTTGAGACATGGGAGACCACAATCCCGACGGGCGAATATCACGCGGCTAGAGACCTCGCCCCCCGCTCTGCGAAACTTAAAGTATGTCCCGTTTCTTACCGGCCCTCATCTTCGATCTTGACGGAACCCTCACCGACTCCAAACCCGGCATCCTCGGCTGCCTGCGCAAAGTGCTCGACGAGCGCGGGATGGGCAACTCCGGACTCCTCGACCACTTCATCGGCCCTCCCGTCGAGGAGTGGGTCGTCGAGCTTCTCCCCCACGGAACTGCGGAAGAACGCGCCGTTCTCGCCCGCGATTATCGCGCCTGCTACGGCCGCGAAGGCTGGTCGAACAACTCTGTCTTCCCGGGCGTGCGCGACATGCTCGTCGCGCTCCGCCAGAGCGGCTTTCCGCTCTATGTCTGCACTTCGAAACACGAGCCTTTCGCCGTGCGCATTCTCGAGACTTTCGAACTGGCCCCGCTCTTCACCGGCGTCTACGGCGACCGGCCGGAATACGTGAGCCATAGCAAAGTCGATCTGTTGGCGCACGTCCTCCGCGAGTGTTCCCTGGGCTGCGACTCGCCCCTCGACGCGGTTTGGATGGTCGGTGACCGGGTCTACGATTTCGAAGCCGCGCGCGCCAATGGCGTTCGATCCATGGCTGCCGCATGGGGCTACGGCGCTCCGCAAGAGTGGGCGCAGGCCGACGCCGTTGCCGCCACGCCTGCCGCGCTTCTCGACCTCATGATTCCGCACCCGGAGCCAAAAGAATCCGCCGCGCGTCAACGCGTCGTGCTGGCATAGCGCCTCGAGGGTGTTAGTTTCCACCCCGATCAACAGGTTGCGGCGCCCGTGACCGAAACGGAAGATAAAGCAGCAGAAACAGAACCAGCGCCACGCCTTCCGCGGTGAGAATATACAACGGCCACGGCCCGAGCAGATTGAGCAGCGAAGCGTTTTGGGGCTTGGCCGCCAGATACATGTAATTGGTCTTGAAAATCCAGTCGAAGGCGCCGTCAAAAGCCGCAAACAGATTCAACGCCAGCATGGCTCGCGCCACTGAGCCGCGACGGGGCCGCGCCAGGCCCGACCACGCCAGATAAAGAACTCCGGCCACCACCAGCCCGTGCGCAAAGAAAAACTGAACCGTGGAGAGCGATGGAAAGCGCTCCCACAGGTCCGGCGTGAGCAACGCCATCGAAGTCCCCGCCAGCGCCCCGTAATACGCCAGGTCGAAGACCGCCGGGCTGAGGGTCAGCAATGCAGCAATGGTCAAGTACAGTGTCGCGTCGCAAAGCTCCAGCGGAAGATGGTCCGGAAAAGTCAGTTGCCGAAGCCGGGCCAAGTACCCGTACCAGAGTCCCGTCTCCACAAGAAGAATCGATCCCAGACCGATGCGCAGCCATCGGAATCCGGGCCCCAGCAGGCGCTGCACGAAAGCGAAAACCGCGGCAAATAGGAGCACCGCGCCCAGAATGGCTAGGTGCGTGGACCCGAGAAGGCGAAAGTTAGTGGAGAAATGTGCGTTCTCCGGCCCCACGCCGTTCAGCGCTAAAAGCTGCGCCATCAGCGTCCTCGTTCCAGCGTCTGCACCAGACTGCTGAGAACGGGCTGCTGGCTGTTCAGGATTCGATCCTGCGCTTCCTCAAGCGTGAACCAGCCGCCGCGGTCCACTTCAGGAATCTCGAGCATGCGGCCGGAGCGCGGCGGCCATTCGATTGTGCAACGATTGCTGATCAGGCTCTGCGGGTCGTAATCGCCCTCGTGCGCCCATACCGAGACCATCTTGCCGCCCGCTTGCCGCAGGACGCCCAAGGAAAGGAACTCGCCGCTGTCGAGATCGAATCCGGTTTCTTCCTTGAATTCGCGCTGCGCCGCCTCCAGCGGTTCCTCGTCCTCGCCGTATTCTCCCTTGGGGATGGACCACGCGCCGCGGTCCTTCTTCGCCCACAATGGACCGCCCGGATGCACCAGAAAAACTTCCAGCCCGCGTTCCCCATGACGATAGATCAGCAATCCTGCGCTGTGCTTGGGCAAATCGAATCTCCGTCCCCATTCTAGGAGCCGGACCGTCCCTCCTTGTGCCCTCGTACCCTCATTACCTCGTTCACTTGTTCCCTTGTTCCCGTCTTTCAGGGTCCAGCAATCACGCATTCAAAACACGCAAAGCCGCGCATTCCCCTCGACCCCGCAGACGCCAGGCGAATGACCTTTCCGACATTTGCCGATTTTCGTTTCGAAGTTCAGCAGGTGAAGCGCTAATTCGCCGTAGGCATGAGCCATTGTTCGTAGCTGTTTGTCCCGAGTTTGACTTCCAGCTTTCCTGCCTCGCTGCCCGAACCTGCGGTCGTCCCTGCGATTCCGCCGTTGGGAAGGAAGACGCGAAAACAGGTGGCGCATCGGCCCTCGTGGCGATAGCTGCGGCAGCTAATGCGGCCTTCGTACTTCTGCACAATCCCCTTGCTGATCCACAGCCCCAACCCCGTTCCCTTCGTCGCCTTGGTGCTGAAAAACGGTTGAAAAAGCTGCCGCGCGTCTTCCGGCCGGATTCCTTTGCCGGTATCCACGATGGAAACCAGGACCCCTCGCCGTTGTGTCGTCCAGTCGGTAGCCTCACGCACATACACTCCCAGCACCCCACCCTCAGTCATGGCCTGAATCGCGTTGCTAATCAGATTGAGGAAAACCTGTCGCAGTTCCACCGGGAATCCCCGCACCATGCACGCGTTTAAATATCTCTTGCGCACCAGAATGCCATTAGCTTTCAGCGCGCGATCCTGCAAGCCGAGCACGTCTTCGAGCAGTTCGTGAACCTGCACCGCGATTGGCTGCTTCGATTCACGATAGAAGCTGAGCGTCTGACGGGTAATATGGCTCACGCGCTGCAATTCCTCCTCCGCCAGGTCGGCGCAGCGCCGGGCGTCGTCGTCCAGCGAAGGATGGTTGCGCAACAAGTAGAAAATGTTGGTAATTGCGGCGAGAGGGTTGTTGATTTCGTGCGCAATGATCCCCGCCACGCGGCCCATGGCGGCGAATTTCTCGGTTTCCCGCAAAGCTTCCTCGGCGCGCAACTGCGCGGTGATGTCCCGCCCCACCTCAAGCACCGCGTTGCGCTCCCGGTTCAGTGTCTTCTGGCAGGCCACAACAATCTCCGAACCGTCTTTCGTCTTCTGAATCACGTTCCCCTGCCATGCCCCCTGCTCTTCGAGGGCCTTGTGAATTTCTTCTCTGGGAATGGGAAAGACTGTGCGCAACAGGTTGTGCAGGTTGCGCCCCATCACTTCATCCCGGCGCCATCCATACAGATTCTCGGCCCCCGAGTTCCAGAGCTGGATGCCGTCGTCCATATCGCGCACCATGATCGCCTCTGAAGCCAGGTCGAGCAGCTCGGCTCTCATGCGGAACTGCGCCTCGCTCTTTCTCAGCTCATCGGTGCGCTCGGCCACGCGCTGCTCCAGCTCGCGGTTCAGCGTTTCAAGCTGCCGGGTCTTCCGGTGCAGATCCACGAAGATGCCGATCTTGGCCCGCAAAACCTCCGGCACCACGGGAACCGAAATGTAATCGACCGCGCCGCTGCGATACCCCTGGATGCGGTCGGAATCGGTGAGGTGAACACCCGAAATGAAGATAATCGCGGTCCTCTGGAAGCGCGGATGTTGACGGATCACGTCCGCCAGCTCGAAGCCGTCCACGTCCGGCATCGATACGTCCATCAAAACCACGGCAACTTCAGTCTTCAACAAGATATTCAGCGCCTCGCTGGCCGAGTGCGCCTTGATCAGGTTTTCGCCCAGGTCGCCAAGGATGACCTCATAGCTCAACAACTTGGCCGGCTGGTCGTCCACCATCAATATGTTTACTTTTTCGTCCGCGGTCATGGGTTGAATTCTCCGTTGATTCTGCCTTGACCCCCAGCGTTCAATGACCGGTTATCGGTTACTGACCACTATCCACTGACCACTGATCGCTGACCACTAATAGCCCCGCAGCTATCGATGCAGCCACATCCGCAACGCCGAAAGCAGTTGTTCCGTATTCACCGGCTTGGCCAGGTACTCCGACGCTCCGGCCTCCAAACACCGCTCCCGATCTCCCTTCATCGCCTTGGCCGTAAGCGCGATAATCGGCAGCCGCCGCAACGCCGGGTTTTGGCGAATTACCTGCATTGTCTGGTAACCATCCATTTCCGGCATCATGATATCCATCAACACCATGGCCAGATCCGGCGTGGATTCGATGGTGGCGATGGCTTCGCGCCCGGTGCCCGCCGAGAGCACCTTCATTCCCCGCCGCTCCAGCACTGTCGAGACCGCAAAAATATTGCGCACGTCGTCGTCCACTACCAGTACTTTGCGGCCGGTCAGCGCATCGTCGGAGCGGTGCAGCCGGTCGAGCATGCGCTGCTTCTCTTCCGGCAAATCGGCGACCACGCGATGCAGGAACAGCGCCGTCTCGTCGAGCAGCCGCTCCGGAGACTCCACGTCTTTCACCACCACGCTGCGCGCCAAGGTGTGCAATTGCGTGTCTTCCTCGGGCGTCAACTCGCGGCCGGTAAACACCACCACCGGCAGGTCCTTGAGCTTGGGCGTATCGCGCAGCCGGGCCAGCACCTCAAAGCCGGTCATATCCGGGAGGCGCAGGTCGAGCACGACGCAGTCGTAGTTGCCGGCTTCGAGAGCCCTCAACGCCGCTGCGCCGGAATCCGCCACATCGATGTTGATATCTTCGTGGCCCAGCAGCTCGCGGGTGCTTACCTGCTCGGCCGGATCGTCTTCCACCAGCAGCAGACGCTTGCGCCGGGGTTGCGCATAATCCCGGATGCGCGTCAGCGCCGCCTTCAGATCCTCGGTCGTCGAAGGCTTGGTGACAAAGGCGAATGCTCCCCTCGACAAGCCGTGATGCCGGTCGTCGTCGAGCGTCAGCATCTGCACCGGGATGTGGCGCGTCGTCGGGTCCTGCTTGAGATGGTTGAGCACCGTCCAGCCCAGCATGTCGGGCAAAAAGACGTCGAGCGATATCGCGGTGGGGCTGTATTCCCGCGCCAGGGTCAAGGCTTCGGCGCCCGTGCGAGCGACGAGCACCTTGAAGCCATTGTCGCGCGACAGATCGCAAAGCACCCGCCCGTAATGCGGATCGTCCTCCACGATCAGCAGCGCTGCGTCGCCCTTTTGGATGGTGGCGCGATCGTCGTCAATGCGCGTCTCCTGCTCGACGGCGGTGGCTTTGTTTAAAAGCGCTGGCGTGACCGCCGCACCGCCGCTCTTTTCGCTCTTCGCCACAATGGGAGCAGCCGAGCCCATATAGTTAAGCGGCAGATAAAGAGTAAAGGTGCTTCCCTGGCCGGGCGCGCTTTTCAGTCGAATTTCGCCGCCCAGCAGCGTGGCCAGCTCGCGGCTGATGGCCAGTCCCAGGCCGGTTCCTCCGAACTTGCGGCTGGTTCCCGCGTCAGCCTGCTGAAAGGCTTCAAAAATAATGCGCTGTTTATCGGGTGCAATGCCGATTCCGGTATCGGCTACTTCAAAGGCCACCACCGGGCTCGCGCTTCCCAGCAGCGGATGATCTTTGCTCCAGCCGCCACGGGCGCTCGATAGTTTCAGCCGCACGCTGCCCTGTTCGGTAAATTTGAAGGCGTTCGAGAGCAGGTTCTTGAGCACCTGTTGCAGGCGCTTGGAGTCGGTAACCATGCTGCGGCCCAGGTTCGGGTCGGCCACCACTTCGAAGTTGAGTTTGCGGTTTTCCGCCTCGTGGCGGAACGGCCGCGCCACGGCCTCCAGAACAGCGCCGAAAAAGACCTCTTCGGCCTCAATCGAAACCGTGCCCGATTCGATCTTTGACAGATCCAGAATGTCGCTGATGAGGTTCAGCAGGTCCGTTCCCGCGCCGTGAATCGTGCGCGCGAACTCGACTTGCTTGGCCGAGAGGGTGCCATCGGGGTTCTCCGCCAGTTGCTGGCCCAGCACCAGGATGCTATTCAGCGGCGTCCGCAGTTCGTGCGACATGTTGGCCAGAAATTCGGATTTGTACTTCGAAGTAAGCGCCAGCTCGCGCGCCTTTTCTTCGAGCGCCCGCCGCGCCTGCTCGATTTCCTGGTTCTTCCGCTCCACTTCGTAATTCTGTTCCGCCAGCTCCTGCGCCTTCTGCGCCAACTGCTCGTTGGTCTGCTGCAACTCCTTTTGCTGGGTCTGCAGCTCGCCGGCCAATTGCTGCGATTGCTTCAACAGGCCCTCGGTCTGCATGGTGGCTTCGATGGAATTGAGCACGATGCCGATTGAAGCCGTGAGCTGCTCCAGGAAAGCCAGGTGCGAGGCCGTGAACGCGCTCAGGCTCGCCAGCTCAATGACGGCCTTCACGCGATCCTCAAACAGCACCGGCAGCACGATCACATTCTTTGGCTTGGCCTTGAACAGTCCGGACCGAATCGGCGCGGTGTTCTTGGGCAGCTCAGTGATCAACATGCGCCGTTTTTCCGCGGCGCACTGGCCGACCAGCCCCTCACCGATCCGCACTTCCCGCACGTAACCTTCCGGCGTGTCGGCAAAGGTCGATAGCAGCACCAGCGGGCCTCCGCCTGCATTCGCTCCGCTGCCCATTTGGTAGATGACGCCCTGATGAGCGTTCACCAGCGGCGACAACTCCGAAAGCAGCATCCGCCCCACCACGCCCAGATCCCGCTGGCCCTGCAACATGCCGGTAAACCGCGCCAGGTTCGTCTTCAGCCAATCCTGCTCCGTGTTGCGGTCTGTGGTCAGGCGCAGGTTGTCGATCATGGTGTTGATGTTGTCTTTGAGCTCGGCCACCTCGCCGCGGGCTTCCACCTGGATCGAGCGCGTCAGGTCGCCTTTGGTCACCGCTGTCGCCACTTCTGCAATGGCGCGCACCTGGTTGGTCAGGTTGTCGGCCAGCAGGTTTACGTTGCCCGTCAAATCCTTCCACGTTCCCGCCGCGCCCGGCACGTTGGCCTGGCCGCCTAGCCGGCCTTCCACGCCCACTTCGCGCGCCACCGTCGTCACCTGGTCGGCAAACGTCGCCAGCGTGTCCGTCATGTTGTTGATGGTTTCCGCCAGCGCGGCCACTTCGCCCTTGGCGTTCACGGTCAGCTTTTGCGTCAGAGCGCCGTTGGCAACCGCCGTCACCACCTTCACAATCCCGCGCACCTGTTCGGTTAGGTTGGCGGCCATGAAGTTCACGTTGTCCGTGAGGTCCTTCCAGGTTCCCGCCACGCCGGGGACATTGGCCTGGCCGCCCAGCTTACCCTCCGTGCCCACCTCGCGCGCCACGCGCGTCACTTCGCCGGCGAACGCGTTGAGCTGGTCCACCATCGTGTTGATGGTGTCCTTGAGCTCGAGAATTTCGCCCTTCACATCCACCGTGATTTTGCGCGAAAGATCGCCACGGGCTACGGCCGTCGTCACCTCGGCGATGTTTCTCACCTGGGCGGTGAGATTGCCGGCCATTCCGTTCACCGAATCGGTAAGATCCTTCCACGTACCCGCCACACCGGGCACGTTGGCCTGCCCGCCGAGCCGCCCTTCCGAACCCACTTCGCGGGCCACGCGCGTCACTTCGGCGGCGAACGAGCGAAGCTGTTCCACCATCGTGTTCAGCGTTTCTTTGAGCTGCAGGATTTCGCCGCGCACATCCACGGTGATCTTGCGCGATAGATCGCCGTTGGCGATGGCCGTGGCCACCTCGGCGATATTGCGCACCTGCGCCGTCAGATTGCCGGCCATGAAGTTCACCGAATCCGTCAGGTCCTTCCACGTCCCCGCCACGCCCGGCACCACAGCCTGCCCGCCCAGCTTGCCGTCGGTGCCCACTTCGCGGGCCACGCGCGTCACTTCGCCAGCGAACGCGTTTAACTGATCCACCATCGTGTTGATGGTGTTCTTGAGCTCGAGAATCTCGCCTTTCACGTCCACGGCGATCTTGCGGCTCAGGTCACCGCGGGCCACGGCGGTCGTTACTTCGGCGATATTGCGCACCTGGCCCGTCAGGTTCGAGGCCATCGAATTCACTGAGTCGGTTAGATCCTTCCACGTTCCCGCCACGCCCGGCACGTTGGCCTGCCCGCCCAGCCGGCCTTCCGTGCCCACTTCGCGGGCCACGCGCGTCACTTCGCCGGCAAACCGGTTAAGCTGGTCGACCATCGTGTTAATGGTTTCTTTGAGCAGCAGAATTTCGCCGCTCACATCCACCGTGATCTTCTTCGATAAGTCGCCCGACGCGATGGCCGTTGAAACCTCGGCGATGTTGCGCACCTGGTTGGTGAGGTTCGAGGCCATCGAGTTCACGTTGTCGGTCAAATCCTTCCACGTGCCGGCCACGCCCGGCACGCGCGCCTGCCCGCCCAGCTTGCCGTCCGTGCCCACCTCGCGGGCCACGCGCGTCACCTCACCCGCGAAAGCGTTCAACTGATCCACCATCGTGTTGATGGTGTCTTTCAGTTCCAGAATCTCGCCCTTGACGTTCACCGTGATCTTGCGGCTCAAGTCGCCGCGCGCCACCGCCGTCGCCACTTCGGCGATGTTGCGCACCTGCCCGGTCAGGTTCGACGCCATGAAGTTCACGTTGTCGGTCAAGTCCTTCCACGTGCCGGCCACGCCCGACACCTGCGCCTGGCCGCCCAGCTTGCCGTCCGTGCCCACTTCGCGGGCCACGCGCGTCACTTCGCCGGCGAACGCGTTCAACTGGTCCACCATGGTGTTGATCGTGTTCTTCAGCTCCAGGATTTCGCCTTTCACGTCCACCGTGATCTTGCGGCTCAGATCGCCGCGGGCCACAGCCGTGGTCACTTCGGCAATATTTCTTACCTGGGCCGTCAGATTGCCGGCCATCGAATTCACTGAATCGGTCAGGTCCTTCCACGTTCCCGCCACGCCCGGCACGTTCGCCTGCCCGCCCAGGCGGCCTTCGGTGCCCACCTCGCGGGCCACGCGCGTCACTTCGCCGGCGAACCGGTTCAACTGATCCACCATCGTGTTCAGCGTTTCCTTGAGCTGCAGGATTTCGCCCCTCACATCGACCGTAATCTTGCGGCTCAGGTCGCCGTTCGCAATCGCTGTCGCCACTTCGGCGATGTTGCGCACCTGCCCGGTTAGGTTGCCGGCCATGAAGTTCACGCTGTCGGTCAGGTCTTTCCAGGTTCCGGCCACGCCCGGCACGCTTGCCTGCCCGCCCAATTTCCCTTCGGTGCCCACCTCGCGGGCCACGCGCGTCACTTCGCCGGCGAACGCGTTGAGCTGGTCCACCATGGTGTTGATGGTGTCCTTCAACTCCAGAATCTCGCCCTTCACGTCCACGGTGATTTTGCGGCTCAAATCGCCACGCGCCACGGCGGTCGTCACCTCGGCGATGTTGCGCACCTGCGCGGTCAGATTCCCGGCCATGGCGTTGACGCTGTCGGTCAGGTCCTTCCAGGTTCCGGCCACTCCCGGCACCACCGCCTGGCCGCCCAGCTTGCCGTCCGTGCCCACTTCGCGGGCCACGCGCGTCACTTCCGAAGCGAAGGATCGCAGTTGATCGACCATCGAATTGATGGCTTCCTTCAACTGCAAAATTTCGCCGCGCACGTCGACCGTGATCTTGCGCGAAAGATCGCCGCTGGCCACGGCGGTGGCCACTTCGGCGATGTTGCGCACCTGCCCGGTGAGGTTCGAAGCCATGGAGTTGACCGAATCAGTCAGGTCCTTCCAGGTTCCCGCCGCGCCGGGCACCACCGCTTGGCCGCCCAGCTTGCCGTCCGTGCCCACTTCGCGGGACACGCGCGTCACTTCGGCGGTGAAAATTCCCAGCTGCTGAATCATGGTGTTGACAATGTTCGCCGAGCGCAAAAACTCGCCTT
This sequence comes from Acidobacteriaceae bacterium, assembly GCA_030041305.1. Classification (GTDB taxonomy): domain Bacteria; phylum Acidobacteriota; class Terriglobia; order Terriglobales; family Acidobacteriaceae; genus Telmatobacter. The sequence continues at coordinate 104,864 of JASHOC010000204.1, read as the reverse complement.
CCAGCGGCCGCCCGTCCACATCCAGTCGCACGGTTTGCGTCAGGTTGCCCTGGGCTACGGCCGCGATCGCCCGCGTCACCTCGTTGGTGGGCCGCAACAGGTCCTCCACCAGGGTGTTCACTGAGACTTCCATTTCGTCCCATGCGCCGCGCCGCTGCTCCACACGAATCCGTTCGCGCGTTTTGCCTTCCTTCCCCACCGCCTGGCCTACACGCTTCAACTCGCTTGCCATCTGCTCGTTGGCCGCCACAATCGCGTTAAACCCGTCGGCAATCTTGCCCGGCAGTCCCGTCCAGGCGACAGGTAGCCGTACCCTGAAATCGCCGTTCTTCATCGTTTCCAGGGCCTCCAGAATCACGGCCAGGCATTCGCCGGCTTGCGGCCCGGAGCTGCCGTTGCCTGGGGTGAGATAGTCCTGCCCGTTTTGCCCAATTACGGGCTGCTGAACGGTCGTTTCCATAAGTTTTAAACTCCTGGCGGGAAGCTGAAAAATAGGCAATTCCGGGCCATGGACAGGCCTGGATTCGCTACGTGCGTCGCCCCAAACGTTTACGAAGCGTAAAAGTAGATGCACAAGCCGGACCGAGGGTTGTCTCGGCGGCAGCCTTATCTTCGAGTGCGACGCATCGAGTGAAATTCGCCCTGCACCTTGCGAAGGCATCCGCAATGCGCCCCAGCGACTCAAACAGACAGATGTGCTTAGGCGACCTCAGCGGAAAATCGCTCGCCCGTATTCTGCAGCCATCTCCGCCTGGGATCCAGTTCCACGTCTACCGGATACCCAGCCTCTGCCCTGGTGTGCAATGGTAAGCGATCACTCCACCTGCCCCAGGCACACGCAAAACCATCCCCGCGCGTCGCTCCACGCCCCCGTCGGCCTGAACCCCGCATCTGCCAACATGGCTTCCGCTTGACCCGGTCGGAATTTGTAGCTGTTTTCGGTGTGGATGGTCTCGCCCTCTGCGAACTCAGTTTCAAAATCGAGCGCCGTCACCCGCACGCGCTGCGCCCATCGGCTTTCCAGGTGCATTTCGATGCGCCCTTCGGCTTCGTTCCACACCGCGCGATGGGCAAACGCCTCTACATCGAAGTCGCTGCCCAGCTCGCGATTGAGCCGCGCCAGCAGATTTTTGTTGAATGCCTCGGTCACGCCGGCCGCGTCGTCATAGGCGGCGAGGAGGAGCGCGCCGTCTTTCACTAGGTCCACGCCCAGCAGCAAACTGTCGCCTGGTTTCAGCCCCGCTCGCAAACGGCGCATGAGCCGCGCCGCTTCCTTGGGCTCGAAGTTGCCGATGCTCGATCCGATATACAGCACCAGCATTCGTTCGCCATCCGCCGCAGCCGCAAATTCCAGCCCCCGCCCATTGCCGTGCGCGTAGTCCATCACCAATGGAGTCACATGCACGCCGGGTAGATCGCGCTCGATGCGCCGCCGCGCTGCGTCCAGCGCGCTTGCCGAAACATCGATCGGCTCGTACTTCACCGCGCCCTGGCGCTCCATCGCCGCCCTTAGCAGCAACCGCGTCTTCTCCGCCGAGCCCGCGCCCAGTTCGGCGATGCGCAGCCGCGCCCCCCCGGCCGCCTGCGCCATCATCGACCGCCCATGGTCCGCCAGAATCGCGCGCTCCGTACGGGTCAGATAGTACTCGGGTAGCGCCGTAATGGCTTCAAAAAGGCGCGAGCCCTCCGCATCGTAAAACAACCAGGGCGGCAGCCTCTTGGGAGCCGCGGTAAGCCCCTCGCGGACCACGGAAGCAACTCGATCGTCGATGGGTTCGGCAACGGCTGGAGAGACAGCAGTTAAGCGCATGTCCTCATTTGGATGCAGACACCGGGACCGCGATTTTATCTTTTCTCACTGAAATCTTCGCGGCGCGCGTTCGACACGCGCAGCCTTTCAACGCGCCAGCCGGATTCCCGAAAACTGCCAGCGCGTCTCCGGGGCAAAGAAATTCCGATAGCTCGCGCGAATGTGCGCGTCCGGCGTGACGCACGAGCCGCCGCGCAGCACCATCTGTCCGCTCATGAATTTGCCGTTATACTCGCCCAGCGAGCCCTCGAGCGGTTTGAAGCCCGGATAGCCCAGGTACGCGCTCGCTGTCCATTCCCAGCAATCCCCAAAGTATTGCGAACGGCTCCGGTCTTGGTTGCGGCTCGTAGGGCCGGGCATGAGATGGCCTGAATCCAGCAGATTTCCTTCCACCGGCCGCCCCTCGGCCGCGGTCTCCCATTCAAATTCCGTGGGCAGCCGCCGCCCCGCCCAGCGCGCGTAGGCATCGGCTTCATAAAAGCTCACCTGGCTCACCGCCATGGCTTCGCGCCCTTTGAGCGGCAGCGAGCCGCGCAGCGTAAACAGGTTCCAGTCTCCGTCCTCATGCATCCAGTAAAGCGGCGCGCGCCATCCATTGCTCTGCACGGCGGCCCATCCCGCCGAGAGCCAGAGCTCCGGCCGCTGATACCCGCCGTCGGCCATGAACTCCGCAAACTCCTCGCACGTCACCAGCCCGTCGGCCAGCGCGAACGGCTCCAGCCATAGCCGGTGCCGCGGCAGCTCGTTGTCGAAGCAGAACCCCTCGCCCGCGTGGCCAATCTCGCGCAACCCGCCCTCATACTCCTGAAAGCTCGAATCCGGGCGCCGTATCCTTTCCGCAGTTTCATCGCGGAAAGGCTGGGTAGCCACAAAGGCCCGATCCGAGGACTCGTCGTTTTCCGTCGCCTTTTCGCCTGGTTCCCTCGTTCCCTCGTTCCCTCGTTCCCTGTACTTCGGCCGCAGCGGATTGGTGAAAAACGCGTGCAGAATATCGGTCAGCAACAGCTCTTGATGTTGCTCTTCGTGGTTGACCCCCAGCTCGATTCGCTTCACCGCCTCCGGATCGGGATCCCCCTCGAGGAGCCGCTCCATCCCCTCGTCCACGTGCTCGCGGTAGCGCAGCACTTCCCGCAGTGCGGGACGCGAAAACGACGCCCGCAACCGCTTTTCAGGAAACACAGAGAAGCTCTCGTAATAGCTATTGAAGAGCCATGGGAAATCGGGGTTGAATAGCCGGTAACCGGGCAGGAGCTCCCGGAGCACGAACGACTCGAAAAACCATGCCGTGTGCGCCAGGTGCCACTTGGCGGGCGAGGCTTCAGGGCACGACTGCACCATCATGTCTTCCGCCGTTAGCGGCTCGCACAGCGCGAGCGTCCGCCGCCGCGTCGCTCCAAATCGGGCTCCCACATCGGGTTGCACGCCTGCCGCCGCCGGTTTTGCCATGCCGCCGACCTCCCGCGTTGGGAAAAGTGTATCGCCCCCACCCCAAACGGGCCTTCCCTCCGCTCCTTGCCGGTATAAAAATCGCATAATTTTTCTTTGCCATGAAAATCGCGAACTTTATCTCGCCAAACCTACCCGATTGGTGCTTTAATGCGGGGGTAGACACGGGTCGATCACCCTTCGCTTCATCCGCGGGGTAGAGACATGTACAAACTTCTTATCTTCCCTTCGATTTCCACAGCCGCCTTGTTCGTGGCGATGTCCGCAGCAGCTCAAGCTCCAGGATCCCTGAAACCCGGCAACCCTACCGTCCCGAATCCAATCCAAAACCCGGCGCAGACTGCTCCAGCCGCCATGCTCCCGCCTGGCGCGACCGCGGTTGTCCCCGCGCCCCAGGCCACGCCCGAGGAAATCGGCGACTCTCTTGAAGCCCGGCAGCGCTATCAGGCGGCCATCGCCGCTTATGCCAAGGATCCGCATCCCTCCGCCGTCATTTGGAACAAGATGGGCATCGCCTACCAGATGATGTTCAATCTCAAAGACGCCACGCGCTGCTACCGGGAGTCCCTCAAGCTCGATCGGCGTAGCGCCATGGTCCTCAATAATCTGGGTACGGTCTACGACTCGCAGAAAGACTACAAGGCCGCCGAGCACATATACCGCAAGGCCCTCAAGATCAGTCCCCAATCCGCCTTCGTCCTCAAGAACCTGGGCACCAATCTGCTGGTGCAACACAAATACGATCGGGGTTGGGATGCGTATAAGAAAGCTTTGGCGCTCGACCCACGCATCTTCGAAGATAACGGCAGTCCCAAGGTGGAGAACCCGACCACAGTCCAGCAACGGGGCGCCATGAACTATTTCATGGCCCGCGGCTGCCTCCGCGCCGGGCAAACGGAATGCGCCATTCAGTATCTGCGCATGGCCCTGGATGAGGGCTATACCAACCCCAAGAAGCTCGCCACCGATTTGGACTTCTCCACTCTTCACGACAACCCCGCGTTCAAAGAGTTGCTGGCCGAGCAGCAACGCGCCCCTTCGAACGAACGCCGCCAATAGGCGCGTGGAGTCGTCTTCCTCTCCGTCCCGCCGTCTATCTACTTGATGGGAGCGCATCATGGGCGGCGCACGTGGCCGTTGCGTCCTCCGCAGGAGCTCGAATGAGAATCCAACTTGTCTCTGCCGTCGTCCTCAACCTCGCACTCGGCATAGTGGTTCTTAGCGCCCAGGATGCCAATCCGGCGCCGCCTGCCGATCAGAACGCCGGAACGGTCCCCGGCGGCGGATACGGCCGGCGCGGCGGACGCGGCATGGGCATGGGGATGGGTCGGGGCGTCACCGGGACGGTCACCGAAGCAGCCGCCGACCACTTCACCGTCAAGACCTACACGGGAGAAACCTATACCGTCCACTTCAGCGCCAATACCCGCATCATGAAGCAAGTCGCCCGACCACGCGGTGAAGGCGGCAGGGCCCGCGGCGGCGACAACGGCGATGCCGCCGGCGCCGGCGAAGGCATGGATCAAAGCGCAGGCGAAGGCGCCGACGAAGGCACGGGCCAGGGCGGGCGCATGTATATGCGCGGCAATCCTCCCCAATCCATCAAGGCCTCCGATATCAAAGTCGGCGACGCCATCGCCGCCATGGGAGAAATCGATTCCTCCGCCAAGTCGGTGGGCGCCGTCGCAATCGTGCAGCTTGATCCTGAGCGCGCCCACCAGATGCAGGCTATGGAAGCCAATTACGGCAAAACCTGGCTCATGGGCAAGGTAACGGCGATCGACGGCGTAAAGGTCACGCTGTCCGGTCCGGACAACGCCCCCCATACCTTTGTCGCCGATGAATTCACCAGCTTCCGGGAGCGCCGCGAACCCATCACTCTCGCCGACATCCATGTGGGCGACGTCGTCCGCGCCGACGGCGCTCTCAAAGACGGCGCCTTTACCGCGACCACGGTCAACGTGATGCGCCCGCCCCAGGGAGGGCCCACTGAGGTTCCGCGCAACGCGCCGCCGCAAGAAAACACGCCCCCACAATAACCAATTCGCTTATCTGTAATTCCCGCTCGAAATGCCTCACGCTCAAGCGCATGCCGCGGCGCGCCTTCCGTTCGAAGCCTTTCGACCCGAATAACTTGTCTGGGAAAGCCCTCGCCGGTATTTCCTCCCGCCTTCCGCCTGTTTTCCTCCTTCAAAAATCAGGTGATAAAAATCACAGAAAAATGAATCTGTCAACTGGTAAATTCCCTGGCAAGAGAGAGAAAGTGAAATGCCCAGGCCCTTTGGTTACCGCTGGATTTCAGCGTTGTCATTTTTTGCCTTTTCACCGGCCCTTTTTCAAGCTCAGTTCAACAGCTTGCCGACTCCTCCAGCCCAGCTTCCAGCCGCTTTTCTCCCTAAAACCCCAGTCGTGACCCTCAACCCATCGGGTGAACAGCCTCCGACTGTCCCTCCTGAGACCCTCGGCGACACCTACCTCGTCCGCCAGCGTTACCAGGCCGCGATTGACGCCTACGCCAAAGTCACCCAGCCCTCCGCCACGCTCTGGCAGAAAAGGGGCTTCGCCTACCAGATGCTGTTCGACTTGAACGATGCCGCCCACTGCTACAACGAGTCTCTCCAACTCAATCCCCACAATGCCGTCGTCCTCAATAACCTGGGAGCCATCTATGGTTCTCAAAAGGACTACAAGGCCGCCGAGCGAATGTATCGCGAGGCGATCAAAATCAACCCGAACGACGCGCGCGTGCTGCTCAATCTCGGTACCACCCTGCTGTTCGACCAGAAATTCAAAAAAGGCTGGGAAGCGTACCAGAAAGCCTTGGCCATCCAGCCCGATCTCCTCCAACATCTTTCCGGCCCGCAGGTCGACGACCCCACCTCCGTCCGGCAACTCGGAGCCACCAGCTACTTCAGAGCCCGCGGCTGCGCCCGCGCCGGCCAAACCGACTGCGCCCTCGACTACCTCCGTAAGGCCATTGACGAAGGCTTCATCAATGCGAAGAAACTGGCTGCGGATAGCGCCTTCGCCAGTCTTCGCACCAACTCCTCATTTCAGCAGCTTCTTGCCGAGGAGTAGTCGTCGCTTCGCGCATCGTGGGCCGCGGCAATTTTCGCGCGAAGGGTTCCCGTTTGCCTTCCGCCCGGTTCTGAACCTCACCGGGTGACCGCAATCACTGCTTAAGAAAAACGCTCCCCTCTACTCTGTTCGCAAATCACCGGAAAGAAATGTTTGGGCTCCCTAACCCGGCGTAGCCGGAACCAAAACCTGGCATTTTCCCGAAAGTTGGAGCCTTTGAAAAAATGCCGAAATCCCGCATGAATACTGACCGAAACGTACATCGCCAGAAATATTCTGCGCAAAATGTGCAGGATTCAAATGGATAGGTACTAATGTTCGCCGGCTTCCGGCCGGGCTGCTGCTTCTCACTTTTCCAGCCGCGCCCCAGGGTCAGATTGCGCCGCCGCAGGACGCTCATCCGGTTCAAGCGCGATCCGCCTCCTTTTTCCCAACAACGCCTCCAACATTACCTTCATCGCGGGCGCAATTACCCCACCTCACTGCCGAGCAGATCGGCGATTTGGATGAGGTTCGCGGACGCTATCAGGCGGCCGTCGACGCCTACTCCCAAGTTACCGATCGAACTCCGGCGGTATGGAACAAAACCGGCATCGCCTACCAGATGTTGTTTGCCCTCAAAGACGCCGCCCGGTGCTACAAGGATGCTTTCAAGCTCGACCCGCACAACGCCATGGCGCTCAATAATCTGGGAACCATTGACGACGAGCTCAAGGACTTTGGGTCGGCCGAGCGCCTGTATCGCAAAGCCCTCAAAATCGATCCGAACTCCGCCATGATTTTCAAAAACCTGGGCACCAACCTGCTTGTCCAGGGCAAGTATGACCAGGGATGGGACGCCTTCAAACGGGCCCTTGCCATCGATCCGCAGATCTTTGAAGACCACGTCGGGCCCCAAACCGACGACCCCATTCCCGCCCGGGCGCGCGGCGTCGCCAACTATTACAAAGCCCGGAGTTGCGCGCGCGCCGGGCTCTCCGACTGCGCCGTCGCCTATCTGCGCCAGGCCCTCCTCGAGGGTTTCGCGACGTCCAGCAAAATCGCCCTCGACAGCGAATTCTCGCCCCTTCGCGCCAATCCAGACTTCCAGCAACTTCTTGCCGGCCAGTGAGCAGTTGGATCGTCCCGCTCCCGTCGCGCCTGCGTGGCCTACGGCGGGTGCCCCATCCTTGGCGCGTCTTTGTCTTTGCGCCAAGGGTGGGAGACCATCATCCGATTACCGCAACCTTAAGTTGCTTACCGATCCTGACCGTGACCTCACGAGGACGAGAATCGATCATGAACCATTGCTGCGTAATCTTCTCGTTGTCGATTGTGACCCCCGCCCGAATCTGCTTCTCTGCTTCCGTCCGAGACGTCTTCATACCGAGCCTGAGAATTAAGCGTGCAGTATCGATGGGAACGCTTATTCTAAGGTCCCCCTCGGCCTTCTGAAGCGAGGCTGCATCCATTCTCGCAATTTCCCGGATAGCAATCGAGACCTTCTCGACATTGATGGGCAGCCTACGTTGCTGAAACATCCGCGCCCAGTTCTCGTCCGCGCCCGCAGCCGCCGCCTCGCCATGGAAACCGCTCACAATTGTCCGCGCCAGCCGCTTTTTCACTTCCATCGGGTGCGCGCGCCCATCGGCCACGTCGGCCTCTAACGCCTCCACCTCCGAGCCGCGAAGATCCGTCAATAACAGAAAATACTTCCACATCAGCTCGTCGCTGATGCTCATCAACTTCCCGTACATCTCCCCGGCCGGCTCGTTGACGCCGATCGCGTTGTTGAGCGACTTCGACATCTTCTGCACGCCATCCAGCCCTTCGAGAATCGGCGTCATCAGCACAATCTGCGGCTTTTGCCCGTAGTGCCGCTGCAGTTCGCGCCCGCAGCCCAGGTTGAAGCGCTGATCCGTCCCGCCCAGCTCCACGTCGCACTGCAACGCCACCGAATCGTAGCCCTGCATTACTGGATACAGCAGCTCATGCAAGCCGATGGGCTGTTCGTTCTGGAAGCGGGTGTGAAATTCATCCCGCTCCAACATCTGCGACACCGTAAAGTGCGCCGTCAGCCGGATCGTCCCTTCGTAGCCCAGTTTGCCCAGCCACTCGCTGTTGTAGCGCACCTCCGTCGCCTTCTCATCGAGAATCCGAAACACCTGCTGCTTATACGTCTCGGCGTTGGCGTCAATCTGTTCGCGCGTAAGCGGCTTGCGCGTCACGTTGCGCCCCGTCGGGTCGCCGATCAGCGACGTAAAATCGCCCACCAGAAAAATCACCCTATGCCCGAGTTGCTGAAAATGGCGCAGCTTGCGCATCAGCACCGTGTGTCCCAGGTGCAAATCGGGCGCCGTGGGGTCGAACCCCGCCTTCACGCGCAGCGGCCGCCTCGCGGCGCGGCTTTCTTCCAGCCGCTCGCGCAGGTCGCTCACGCGGATGATCTCCGCCGCGCCCTTTTGCAGCAGATCCATCTGCTCATCAACAGGTAGAAAATTGCCCATCGGTGCTCCCAGTATAAATTCCGTGCGTCTCGCTGCCGTCCCGCTCTTCCCCTTTCCGCTGGCGCGCGATCTCCGCAGAGAATTCACCAGCTTTCCACAATCCCGTGTGCATCCACCTGCCGGGGCCAATCATCAGACGACCATCGAGGAGAAGCTTCCCATGTCCACAGTCACCGGCCGCGCCATGCAGGTCTCTGCCGCAGGCGCAGAGTTCCAGCTCGTCCAAAAGCAATTTCCCGATCCCGGTCCCGGCCTGGTCCGCATCCGCGTCCACGCCTGCGGCGTCTGCCACAGCGACTCCCTCACCAAGCTTGGTCTCTGGCCGGGCCTCGAATTCCCGCGCGTTCCCGGCCACGAAATCGCCGGCGTAGTTGACGCCGTCGGCCGCGATGTTCCGCTCTTCAAGCCTGGCCAGCGCGTTGGCCTCGGCTGGCACGGCGGCCACTGCAACTACTGCCCGCCTTGCCGCCGCGGCGACTTCATGACCTGCGAAAACCAGCCCATCTCCGGCATCGGCTACGACGGCGGTTACGCCGACTACGTCCTCGCCCCCGCCAACGCGCTCGCCTTCATTCCCTCCGACCTTTCCGACGCCGACGGCGGTCCCCTGCTTTGCGCGGGCGTAACCACCTTCAACAGCCTGCGCAACAGCGGCGCACGCACCGGTGACACCGTCGCCATCCTCGGTCTCGGCGGCCTCGGCCATCTGGCCGTCCAGTACGCAGCTAAAAGCGGCTACCGCACCGTCGCCATCGCCCGCGGCCAGGACAAAGGCCCTCTCGCCCGCCAGCTCGGCGCCCACCTTTACATCGACTCCACCACCCAGGACCCGGCAGCCGAGCTCAAGAAGATCGGCGGCGCCCATCTCATCCTCTCCACTGTCACCAGCGCCAAGGCCCTCGAGTGGACGCTGAACGGCCTGGCGCCCAGCGGCAAGCTTCTTGTAGTCGGCGCCCCCGAGGACGGCGCCATCCAGGTCAACCCATTCCCTCTGCTCCTCGGCCGCCTCACCGTCGCCGGCTGGCCCTCGGGCACGGGCATGGACTCCGAAGACACGCTCAACTTCAGCGCCCTCACCGGCGTCAAGCCCATGATCGAAACCTACCTCCTCGAGCAAGCCGAAGAAGCCTACAACCGCATGATGAGCGGCAAAGCCCGCTTCCGCGTTGTGCTCACCATGGAGTCTTAGTCCGGCCACGCACGCCTGGAGAAGACAAATGGAGTCTGCTACATGGTCAGACGATGTCGCCGCCCGCTCCATTTCCCGCGCTGCCACGGCTCCGCCTTTCCCGGCGCCGTGTCGAAGCACGAAGCGGATAGAATGGGTCGAATTTCATTGGCCACCCCAAACCGTTTCCACGTCATCTCGCGCGCGGCCCGCGCCGCGGCGGCGCCGGCCGCCTGGAATTCCGCACCACCAAACCCCAAACCCGAGCAAACAGCCCAGGCGGCAAGGAGCGTGTTCTCTTGTTCAATGTTCCTTGTTCCTTGTTCCCTCGTTCCCTCGTTCCCTGATTCCTGATCCCTGATCCCTGATCCCTGTATTCTGTAGTCACCATGGAAGAGTTCAGCCGCATTCAGCGCCTCCCGGCCTATGTCTTCAACATCACCGGCGAGATGAAGATGGCCGCGCGCCGCCGCGGCGAAGACATCATCGACTTCGGCATGGGCAATCCCGACGGCGCCACCCCCCGCCACATCGTCGACAAGATGATCGAGGCCGCGCTCAAGCCGCCCACCCACCGCTATTCCGTGTCCCGCGGCCTTCCCCGCCTGCGCAAGTCCATCTGCATGTGGTACAAGTCCCGCTACAACGTCGATCTCGATCCCGAATCCGAGGCCATCGTCACCATCGGCTCCAAGGAGGGCATCGCCCACCTCTGCCTCGCCATTCTCGATTCGCGCGACACCGTCCTCGTCCCCAATCCCAGCTACCCCATCCACATTTACGGCCCCGTCATCGCCGGAGCCCACATCGTTAGCCTCCCCGTCCATGACCAGGAAGAATTTCTCGGCCAGCTTGAAGACCTCATTCCCCGCATGACCCCGCGGCCCAAAGCCCTTATCGTCAATTTCCCGTCCAACCCCACCACCGAGTGCGTCGACCTGCCCTTTCTCGCCCGTCTCGTCGAGCTCGCTCGCGAATACGGCTTCCACCTCATCCATGACCTCGCCTACGCCGACATTGCCTTCGACGGCTACAAGCCGCCCAGCGTCATGGAGATTCCCGGCGCCAAGGATGTCGCCGTCGAGTTCTTCACTCTTTCGAAGAGCTACAACATGCCCGGCTGGCGCGTCGGCTTCATGGTCGGCAACCCCGTCCTCGTCTCCGCTCTCGCCCGCCTCAAAAGTTACTTCGACTACGGAACTTTCACGCCCATCCAGGTCGCCGCCATCGCCGCCCTCGAAGGCCCCCAGCACTGTGTCGCCGGAATCTGCTCGACCTACCGCAGCCGCCGCAACGTTCTCGTCGAAGGCCTCAACAAAGCCGGTTGGCAGGTCGCGTCGCCGAAGGCCACCATGTTCGTCTGGGCCAGGATTCCTGAGCCCTATCGTGAGCTCAAGTCGCTCGAGTTTTCTAAGCTCTTGCTCACCGACGCCAAAGTCGCCGTCTCGCCCGGCATCGGCTTCGGCGACCACGGCGACAGCCACGTCCGCTTCGCTCTTATCGAAAACGAAGAGCGCACGCGTCAGGCCCTCCGCGGCATCCGGCAAATGCTCGCCAAAGGCGTTGTCCCCGCGTAGCCCAAATGCTCCCGTAGGAAGCCCAAAAGCGTTGTGCCTGCGTAACTCAAAAGCTCCCGTAGGGAGCGCGAGAGAATAGCCCAGGGCGTCAGCCCTGGGATCTGGCCGGTTTTTCGAATAAAACAACCCACGCGACGAAGCCGCGATCCCGCCCGGCCATCAGAAGAATGAAAAACAAATGCTGGCAAAAGGGGCGGCTCACGCTCAACCCAAAATGATTTTTGCGACCGGTGCCGGTGGACAGTTGGAACAGTCGCGAATTCGTCACCGCGCAACAGCCGCTCTCCAAACCCGTGAACATAAGAACAGTGCTAAGCTACTTTGGTAGGAGAATTTCCCACCAAATCAGCCATGCCCTCGATCGAGAAAATCAGCATCGCCCTCCCGTCAGAAATGGCTTCCATGGTCCGCGAGGCGGTTGAAGCCGGCGAATACTCCTCTTCGAGCGAGGTGGTGCGCGAGGCTCTTCGCGACTGGAGCGATAAGCGGACGCTGCGCGAAAAAGGCCTTGAAGAATTGCGCAGAGTTTGGCGGCAAGCATTAGAGGATAACTCACCCGGCGTCTCTCCCCACGACGTCTTCGAGCGGCCGGAGCGCAAGTATCAAGCCATCGCAAATGCCGCGAGTAAGCGCTATGAATGCGCCGCGAACTCTCCCGCCTAGCCCAAAAGCTCCCGTAGGCAGCGCAAGAAAATAGCCCAGGGCGTCAGCCCTGGGATCCAGGCCGGTTTTTCAAAGAAAAAAATCACGCGGCGAAGCCGCGCAGGCGCAACCCTCGGAGTGCTGCCCCACTGCTCCGCGAGGTTTCATGTTATCCTGGACCCGAACTCGGGACCAGGTCCACCCTGCGCAAAATTCAATCCTAAGGACCGCCACCGCCTCCCAGTCCCTGCGTCGACGAGCCCAAACTGGGCTGCTTTTCCTCTACCCCACCCGGGCCCCTCGGAGGTCGAAATGCATGCTGGTTGGCAGCCATCGACAGTCATTCCCCGCCCCCTGCCGTCCGCCATTCGGTTGCAAATGGAGGCGCTCTTCCGCACCGGCTTTTCTGACGTGACTTGCGAAATCGGGCCGCAGCCATCTGCGCTCGGCGCTCGCGCCTTCGCCTCGGGAACGCGTCTCTTCTTCGCGCCCGGCGCCCTCGATACGCAATCCAGAGCCGGATTCGCTCTCATGGCTCACGAGCTCAGTCACGTGGTTCAACAGCGCCCGAGAAAGCTGCGCGACGGCTGTCCCCTGCGAACAGGTCTCTTCAATGAGCGCTCATTGGAACAAGAAGCCGACGCCATGGCCGCAGAGGCGCTCAAATCCTTTATGCCTCCCGCCGCCCCTCGCCGGCGCACGCCCACCAGCTCCTTTCGCTTAGGCCGCCCGCTCGAGATCTGTGCAGGCAGCTACCAGATCGCCGCCGGTATCGGCGATCGCCTGGCGGGGTCCGTGCTTGTCCACGAGGGCATCCGCTCCGCCATCGAAATCACCGACCTGAGGGTTTCTCCTGAATTTTAAAAGCGTGGTCTCGGCCGGCTCCTTATCCATTCTGCCCTGCAAACCGGGCTCCGCCTCGCCAGGCGTTATGCCGTCCTCGTGTGTGGCGATTCCGGAACCGGACGTCTTTCGCGCTGGTACCAAGGATTAGGCTTTCATCGATCCGGCTTCCATAACGGATACCCCGAGTACGCGGCTCGCATCGCGCGCGCACTGCTCGGCGTCGCTAGCTTCACTGCGCCGCCGCTGAGCGGCCAGTTGATCCAGTGCATGGAAGATAATGAAGCGAAGCGGCTCATGCGCGCGCAGAGATTCGGAATCGACCCCACGGCTCAGGCTCAACAGCAGGCTGCGCAGCAACAGGAGAAGCAACGATTGCGGCAATTGGTCCTGGATGCCTTTTGGCTTCTCCGAGGAGGGGGACGGATCATGGAGGAAACGAATAGCGCCTTCAAGCACCGCGATTCCAACCCTTCATTGACATTTGGTGAAGCGCTCAATGGCGCGTTGGCCCGTAGTGAGTGGGGAAAAATCGAAGCGCAACAGGACAGGGGCGGCGACACCATCATTACCATCCACCTGGGCGAAAAAGAGACAGTCACGGCCGTTCACGTGGTGAAAGAGGGCTATCTTAAGGTGTTTCACTCTGGAAGGACCGCCAGTGGAGCTGGCTATGGAACAAACCTGGGAGATTGACGTTCCTCTCCCTTCCTCTCCCCTCCCGCGGGTTTCAGCTTCCCAAAACCCGCGGCTCCTCTGGTCTAGGCGCGCGGCGCATGCCGCGCAAAGCCTTCGCGGTTCATGTACACGCAATGCCGGCTAGAGACATCGATCATTTGTGACGCCGGGCGCCCCGGGTCTCGCCTTTGAGACCCGGGTCACCGCGAACCGCGTCCGGTCTTTCGCCGCCCTCAATGCCGATGCTCGTGCGGCTCCAACTCTTCCGGGGAATGGGTGTGCTCATGCGGGCCGTGGTCGCCCGGGTGCTCATGGTCGTGCCCGTGTTCATGCTCATGCCCATGGCTGTGCTGATGCGTGTGCTCATGGGTGTGCGTCACGCCGTCATGCGTGTGCTCATGCGTGTGGGTGTGCGTGTGCTCGTGGGAGTGCTCGTGCTCTTCCGTCATGCCGTCACCTCGCGGGAATCCATATTAACCGAGACAACGTAGCCCTGACACGCGGCGAATGCGGGCTGGCAAAAACACCGCCACCCCCGGCCCCGGCGCCATCCCTCCTCACTGCGCCGGCGGAACATACTCCGAAGGCAGCGCCGAGCCCTCCCCAAAGAAAAACTCTTCCATCTGTTCCACCAGAAATTGCTGCGCCTGCGGCGTCCACGGCTGCAACCGGTATTCGTTCAGCAACATTTTCTGCCGGCCGACCCACTCCTCCCACGCCGCCTTCGACACATTTTTGTAAATCTTCTGGCCAAACTCCGAATCGAAAGGCGGTTCGTCCAGCCCTTCCATCTCCCGTTTATTACGAACGCAATAAACCATGTGCGCCATGCTTCTCTACCCCCAAAGCCATTGTACGAGCCGAACCACAAACACCCGATCCCTTCAGTCCCTAAAGAAGGTCGCCTCATCGCCGTTCCCTAGTCCCTAGTCCCTAGTCCCTAGTCCCTGTTCCCTGTTCCCTGCTCCCTGTTCCCTGACCCCTGACCCCTCGTTCCCTGTGCATTCATGCATAATCGACTCACCATGGCCCTTTTGTGGAACCCCGAGAGCTGGCGGCGGCGGCTGGAGGAGTTGGAAGCACAAACCGGCGATCGAAAAGAAGCTCCTCTGCGCCGCGATGTGCGTTCCCTGGGAACGCTGCTGGGCGCGGTGTTGCGCGAGCAGGCCGGCGAGGAGTTCTTTGCCCAGGTTGAAGCCTTACGCCAGGGCGCCATCAGCCGCCGCGATTCGGAAGCGCTCGGCAACAGCGAAGAAGCCGCACGTCAGGCCGCGGCCTCGCTCGAGCTCGTTTCTTCGCTCCCCGTGGAGCGCGCCACCCTCCTCACCCGCGCCTTTGCCTTCTATTTCGAGCTCATCAACCTGGCTGAAACCAACCATCGCAAGCGCCGCCGCATGGCCTTGCAGCTCAGCGGCCAGGCCGGCTGCCAGCGCGGCTCGCTCGAAGGCACGCTGCGCGAAATGCGCCGCGTCGGCATCCCTGCCGCCGAAGCACTGGACGATCTTCGCCGCGTGCTCGTAGCGCCGGTCTTCACCGCCCACCCCACTGAGGCCGCGCGGCGCACGGTCATGTTCAAACGCCGCCGCATCGGTGAGTTTCTCGCCGCCCTCGACCGCATCCCCATCCCCGCTCAGGAAATGGTCCGGCTCGAAGACTTGCTGCTCGCCGAGATCACCAGCCTCTGGCAAACCGACGAAGTCCGCTCCCGCCGCCCCACCGTCTACGACGAAATCAAAATGGGTCTCGATTATTACGACGTCTCGATCTTCGAGACCCTTCCCGTTCTCTATGCCGAAATCTCCTCCGCGCTGAAAGCCGCCTACGGTCTCGAAATCGAGCCCCTCGACCTTCCCCAGGTGCTGTGCTTCGGCTCCTGGATCGGCGGCGACCGCGACGGCAATCCCTTCGTCACCCCGCAGGTCACCCGTGACGCCATCGAAATGGCCCGCGGCCACCTGCTCGTCTATTACCAGCGCCAGCTTGACGCTGTCATCGACCTGCTCACCACCAGTGCGCAGCAGCGCCCCGTCAGTGAGGCTCTCCTCCAGCGGCTGCGCGCCTATCTCGATCTCGTCCGCACTCCTGAAGCGCAAATCTTCGGCGCCCAATACGAGTTCGAGGTCTACCGCCGCTTCGCTATCTGCCTCAAGGCCCGCGTTCATGCTTCCATGGAGCCTGCCGCCTACTCCGCTTCGCCGGCCCAGTGGCCCGTCACCCCCTACACGCTGGCGCAAGGGCATGAAAAGCTGGCGCAGGACCTGCCCCCCTACGGCTCCGCGCCCGAATTCCTCGACGATCTCGAAACCCTGCGCGCCTCGCTCGTCGCGCATCAGGGCGTTCGCATCGCCCGCACGCTCATCGATCCCCTCATCCTCGCCGCACGCACTTTCGGCCTGCACCTGCACACCCTCGATCTCCGCCAGCATGCACGCGTCCACGCCGCCGCCCTGCGCGAAGCCGTCGCCGACACCTCGGCCCCCTCACTCCCCACCGGCCTCTCAGCAGAAACCCAGAGCGTCCTCGAAACCCTCCGCGTCGCCGCCGAAATCAAAGCTGGCTGCTCGCCCCAGGCCATCCGCTACTACGTCATCAGCGGCGTTTCCAGCGTCGAGGACGTGTTGGCCGTGGTGCGCCTGGCGCGTCTCGGAGGCGTCCGCGTCGAAGGCTCCATCGGCGAGGCCGGCGAGGATCCCGGCCTCATGCCCGTCCCCCTCTTCGAGTCCATCGACGATCTCCGCAACGCGCCGCGCATCTGCCGCGAGCTCTGGAGCCGCCCCGATTACCGCCAGTTGCTCACCACCTGGGACAACTGGCAGGAAGTCATGCTTGGCTACTCCGATTCCAACAAAGATGGCGGCATGTTGACCTCAACCTGGGAAATTTTCCGCGCCCATCGCGCGCTGCACTTCGAGGCGCGCCAGGCCGGCGTCAAGCTCTGCATCTTTCACGGCCGCGGCGGCACGGTCGGCCGTGGCGGAGGCCCCACGCATCGCGCCATCTTTGCCCAGCCCATCGACGCCTTCGACGGTCAGTTGCGCATCACCGAGCAGGGCGAGGTGCTCAACTTCAAATACGCTGACGAAGTTCTGGCCGAACGCAACCTCGAGCTGATGATCGCCGCTTCGCTCGACGCTCTCGCCCGCCCCAATGCGCGCGACCCCGAGGGCCATTTCACCGGCGTCCTCCAACCCGAGTGGGAGTCCGCGCTCGACCAGCTCTCCCAGCTTTCCTTCGGCTTCTACCGCGAGCACATCCTCGCCGACCCCTCCGTCGTGGCTTATTTCGAGCAATCCACTCCTGTAGACGAACTGGAAAACGCCAAAATCGGCTCCCGCCCCGCCCGCCGCCACGCCTCGCCCCAGCTCGCCGACCTGCGCGCCATCCCCTGGGTCTTCGGCTGGACGCAATCGCGCCTCCTCGTCCCGGCCTGGTTCGGCGTCGGCTACGCCATCGAAACATACATTGCCCCATCTCTTGCCAGGGATTCCGCCGCGGATCCCGCCCGCACCACCGCCCGTCTCACCCTGCTCCAGACCATGGCCTGCGAATTCCCCCTCTTCATCGACCTCGTCCGCAACGTCGAAATGGCCCTCGCCAAAGCCGATCTGGGCACGGCGCGCCTCTACTCATCGCTGGTCGAAGATTGCCGCCTGCGCGAGCGCGTCTACACCCTGCTCGAAGCCGAGTTTCATCGCAGCGTGCGCGCCGTCCTCGCTGTCACTGGCCAGCGCAACCTGCTCGAAACCAACCAGGTCCTCGCCCGCTCCATCCGGTTGCGCAATCCCTATGTCGATCCCATGCACTTAATTCAGGTCGACATGCTGCGCCGCAAGCGCGCCGGCCAAGACACGCCCGAGGTCAACCGCGCCATCGCCGCCACCATCAACGGCATCGCCGCCGGCCTCCGCAACACGGGTTGACCGGCGCGAGCGCTGCTTCTGCCTCCAAAATCCAACCGTGCGCAAGGGTCCGGCGCATCCCAAGCGCAAGCGGGCGGCGCCGTCTATAGCGGTTCTCCAATTGGTGTAGAGCAGAACCTCGAACGTTGAGTGGCGTTTTTCCCAAGAAAACGCCACCCGGCACGCCCCTCAAAACTTCACGGGAATTGGAGAACCGCCGTAAGTCTATTGTCCAGAAATGCGGTCCAACGACGCCAAAGCTCGTGCCGCCGGGCAGGCGCTCCTTCAACGCGGGCAGGCACACGCTACAGTTCGGGAGGCGCCGGGCGAGAGCGAGGTAGGCGACGGAGGAAACCGCTCAAGCACACTTCGATCCTCGCTCCACGTGCCTGCTGTTCGCGCCGAGGCCGTTGAAGGCCGATGAGCTATAGCGGTTCTCCAATTGGTGTAGAGCAGAACCTCGAACGTTGAGTGGCGTTTTTCCCAAGAAAACGCCACCCGGCACGCCCCTCAAAACTTCACGGGAATTGGAGAACCGCCGTAGGCGATGCGGCAGGAAACGGCTGAAGATGAACACTTCCTCTACCAGCAGGCGGCCGTTGCCTTCAAGGTCAAGACAGCCGGTTTTGCGTTCCCAGCACAAGGCTTGCACCTCCGGTGACAGGTGGGGCACAATGATCACCGGTGTCATATTCCCGCTCCCGGCAATACACGCGATATCGCTGTCTAGCTCCTCAAGAGCCTTCCGGACCTGATGCGGTCCGCCGTCGTTCACCTTACAAGCAAGCGCATGGCTGTGACCCAACACGTCGATGTGAGCCAGAATATCGATCTCCTGGCCGGAGTCGGTCGATTCGGCATTCACGTCGTTAAGCTTGATGGCGGACACTTGCTTCAGGAGAGCCGTGAGCGCTTCGACAGCACACATTCTTAACAATCTGCTCAAGTTGGTCATCGTCGCTGCAGGCTCCCTTGCTTTTTCTACTTCGCCGTTTGCCCACCAGCCATTTAACTTCCGCGTGCTCATTGGCGGGGACGAGTGTGACACGCAACCAGGTTCGTCACACGGTCTGCGCGAAGGAATGCGGCTCCGCTTCGCTCATAAGGCCGGTTCCAACTGCCTCCAATCCAAGACCCGCAACGGGCGCAGCGGCTCGCCCGACCCCTACAACCTTCATCCGGTGGGCAGGTTCCACCCGAAAAGAGTTCTCCCCTGTCGGAATCATCTCGAGCCTAATGGGCGTTCGGCACGATCTTGCTCCGGGATTCTTGAACCTTAGCCAGAGGCCCAAGCGCGAATCCCGAATCTCAGGCTGGCCACGCCAGAAATCCGGCGTCAACGCGCACTCAATCCGCAAATGTCCCAGTTGCAACTCAACAACAGGTATGCGCTCGGGAAAATAGCGCCGGACGTCGCGTGCGCCCACGCGAAGTCCTGTGAGATCGCTTCCATTCCCCACGGCTTTGACCAGCATCGCTCCCCCCGCTTGTAGAATCGGGCCCTGCAGCCACCCTGACGTGTGGCTGTACACCTCAATCACAGTCTGCGTCTCTGCGTTTATTCCCCTGGCTTCTCTGTCGAATCCTCCGCTGTGCCAGGCCCGGCCGGGCTGTGCGTTCGTGTAGCGCCGGCGGTAGTTGGGAAAAAATCAAGTGGAACTCGCGGCGGGGCTGACTCTTCTCAGCCCCGCCACCTTCAGTCGGCCGTGCGTGGAATCACGGCTCCCTGACTCGCCACGTCCGCGTCGGCGCCAAATCGGCGTATGGTGAAATCCGCCGTCGACCCAGCCCTCCACAACGCAGCCAAGCGAAGCACGTGTCGATTGATTGTTACGAAAAGACGATAATCTTCCCCCACACCGCCTGGGACTCGGGAAATTACTAGGTTCCGATAGTAACTATAGTAACTCGTGATCGTTGGAGAGCCGCCTCAAGAACTATGCGACGATGCCATGTCTTGCTGAATAGGCGGCCAGCCCGGCGACGGTCCGGATCCCCAGCGTCTCCATGATGCGGTACTTGTGAAATTCGACTGTCCGGGTGGACACATTGAGCAAGGTGGCGATCTCTTTCGCCTGTTTTCCTTCGGCGAGCAGTTGCAGCACCTCGCGTTGGCGCAAGGTCAGCGCCTTGGCCGGTTCACGCGTGCTGGCCCGCGGCGCCTGCAGGCGATTCAGCACCGGTTCCTCCAGGGAAGGCGTCACGTAGACTTCTCCCGACCGTACTTTCTTGATCGCCGCGATCAATTCTTCGTCATCGGCTGACTTCACCAGGTAACCTTTCGCTCCCGCCTTAATCGCCTCTACGGCATAAATGGCCTCCGCATGCATGGTCAGAAAGATGACCTTGGCTCTCGGAGCCTGCTTGCGGATTTGCCGCAACGCTTCGACGCCGTTGAGCAACGGCAGG
Organism: Acidobacteriaceae bacterium; assembly: GCA_030041305.1. GTDB lineage: Bacteria > Acidobacteriota > Terriglobia > Terriglobales > Acidobacteriaceae > Telmatobacter. Next base: position 84,828 of record JASHOC010000204.1, on the reverse strand, counting down.
GCGATATCGGTGATGATAAGGTCGGGCCTCAGCAGGGCCGCCGCCTCCACCAATGCGCGGCCATCCCGCACTGCGCCGACAACCTCAAACTCCGGCCGGTCCAGAATCCGCTGCAGACCCTGCAGGACCACTGAGTGATCGTCGCAAAGCAAGACTCGCGCACGCTTCATGTTCAACCTTCAGGCTGGGGCGAGCTCTCCAGCCGGCTATTCTCAAATGGAATGAAGGCGGTCACCATAGTTCCCTCACCCGGCTTGGATTCGATCGTGAGCGTGCCGTCTTCCGCGCGCACGCGCTCTTCCATGCTGATCAACCCCAGGCCGCCGTTTCTGAGGGCTCCGTCAAGTTCGAACCCGTTCCCACGATCCTTCACAACCAGCGTGATTCCCCCCGGGCTGCCGGTCAGGGAAACCCAGACCTGATCCGTCGCCGGGGCGTGTTTGTGGATGTTCCGGAGGCATTCCTGCGCGACACGATACAGGCATAACGCCTGGTTAAGGGCGATTCCGGCAGGAACGTTCTTCGCGGTGAAATGCGTCGGGATCCCACAGGCGCTCTGGAAGGACTTGCATTCCTGCCGCAAAGCCGGCTCCAGACCCAGATCTTCCAGGATGGCGGGGTGAAGGTTTCGCGATGCTTCATGAAGCTGCTTCGAGAGGTCTACGGCTTTCTGCGCAAGCTCCGAAAGGCGCGCCTCTCGATCGGCCTCGGATTGGCCGTCCTTTTTCAAGGACGAAAGCTGCATTCCTATAGCCAACAGTTCCTGGCTAAAGACGTCATGCAGCTCACGCGCAATCTCTCGATTGTCCTCTTCCTGCGACAACAACAGAGCATGCGTCAATCTCTTGAGCTGTGCTTGATTCCTTTTCCGCTCCGTGATGTCCGAGACGAAAAAAACGGCAAGGGCCTCTTTGCCTGCCTGGATAACACTCAGGTTGACCTCAATCGGGAACTCAGGGCCGTCTTTGCGGAGCCCCACCGGATTCACATCGATCTCCACCGGAGAGTTCTGCGGTTGCGCAAACCAGGCTGCGCGCCGTTGCCGATGAGCCGCCCGGAAACGCTCCGGAATCAGGGATTCCAGATTCTGCCCGATCAGCGCCTCGCGCGGGTAGCCGAACATCTTCTCGGCGCTCGCGTTCGCCATCACAATCCGGCCTTCTTTGTTGCAAGCCAGAATGGCCTGCGCAACGTTCTCCAAAAGCGCTCGGGCGATGGACTCGCTTTCTTCGGCCGGTTCTGCCGTCTGTTGCAGCCACTTCAGCTTGCCGGTATCTGCAGGGGGCGCGGCAAGCGTCGGCTTGGCCGCTTGGACCTTGACGCGAACTCCCTTGGCTAGGACTCTCTTGGGAGATTTCGCTGGCGGCCTCTTGCTCATCCTACGCCACCTCGCAGAGCTTCGGCGGGGTTGAGCTGGGCGGCGCGCTCTGGGGCTCACTCCGCCGCTCCATTCATTTTGACCCCAACGCTGCTGCAAGGGTCCGTGACCCGCATCACGGGGGTCGTTTGAGCCTGGCCCACCCCCGATCTCGGGAAGCAACTGGCCCCACAAACAGGGCGCCCCACCCTTCGCGCAGTTTGCGAAGCGTGGGAAACGTCGCCGTCGCCTAGCCCCACCTGGCGCCTCCTACCCACCCAACCGCCCTACCCCAAAAAATTCCTCCCCCACCTTTCCGGTAATTTCGCCCGTTTCGTCATAATTGAACTATCCACGCCGGAAAAACTGTTCGCTTTCACCGGAAATCGGGAGTCGTTCTCTGACCCCTGAACCCTGAAATCTGACCTTTGAGTCGGAATCAGGGGCAATCCATGGCCAATCCGTAGAAGATTGCGACCGAAGAAAACCGGCAAATCCCGGCGAAAAGCCGCAACCAAAAACCGTAACCCTTTTGTTCTCTAATTTTTGCTGGTAAGCATATGTCTTTTCAGTCGTTTGCGGCGAGCGTTTTCCGCAAAGGCAACAATATACTTGACGGACTAGCAGTTGACGGACTGGAGTATGCTGTGCCGCATGGCTAAGTCTACGCTAAATCAGTTCTCGATAGGGTCAATTCCTCTCCGCTTTGAGACAAGAAGCGGAATCCATACCGCTGAAGAGTCGCCAATATTGTGGGAACTGGACCACCAAATTGCCACACGCTATTGGGAGAAACGTAGCAATTCGACATCTCTCCCGGACCGCCCACATAAGAAAGAACACAGTTAATGAATTGACAATCTTCGTATCGGATTCCAGAAAGATGGACCGTCTGCGCTTTAAAAGTCTGCCCCTTGACAACTTGGAGACGAAACGTCTGCGGATTTTCCATAGTGCCGAGAATTATATGCGCTTCGGGATCTGATACTTGTCGCAGAATCTAGCAATCGCTTTTGCGCCATCCGCGCCGCCCAGCTTAACGAAGGTTCCGGTCTTCATCGCTAGGCGAATTCGATGCAGCATGAACCAAGCGGTCTTTTGGGTCACGCCTAGGTCACGATGAATTTCATAGCTGGAAATGCCGTTTTTGCAGTTCGCCAGGAGCCAGAACGCGGGCAGCCATTTATCCAAGCCGATGGGCGAATCCTCGAAAACCGTTCCTACCTTCAGCGAGAACTTCTGCGGCTTATGATCCGAATAGCAACGGTACTGCTTTGCATTAGGCATCCAGGTTAGCTTTGTCGATCCGCAATAGGGGCATCTCACGATTCCGTCCGGCCAGCGAACGAAAACCATGAATTTCCGGCAGTTCTCAGGCTCTCTAAAGTGCTGAATCGCTTGCTGTAAGGTCTTGATTTCGTCGTTCATAATCTAATCTTAGGACTTCTTCTGTAGTCTGTCAAGTATATTGTTGCCTCCGCAAATTACTGAAAATGCAGCAGTTGCTCACCCGCAGAAAAATGGGGGAGGGGGTAGGGGCGGAGTCGTATGCACCCGGAATGTCGTCACATCATGCCCAACGGATACAAATGCAAATCCGCTGCGCTTCGTAATTCGTCGTATTGCTACTTTCACACCGCCGCGCATGAGCTCGCCAAACCGGCGGCCAGGTCCGAAAAGCTGCCCTTCAAGTTGCCCCTCCTCGAAGATCGCTCCGCCATCCAGTTGGCCCTTATCCAGATCCTCGATGCCCTTGCCGCCGGCAACATCGAAAACAGAAAAGCCAGTCTTCTGCTCTACGGTCTTCAGATCGCTTCGCAGAACGTCGAACGCATCGATCCCATTCTCCCCATGAACTCCGTCATCAGCCTCACTCACACCAGCGATGGCCAGGAACTCGCGCCCAAAACCCTCGCCTGCGACGTCCCCGACGATTGCAAGGAGTGTGACTATCGCAAACACTGCCTCGTCCGCCGCACCATTGCCGGTCTCCACGGCGGCGTCGACCCCCTCGACGAGCCCGTCGAAAACGAGGACGACCAGGAGGACGAAGAGGAAGATTATGGCGATTGACCCGCCGGCAGCCGCGGGCCTGCCCCTCGCCGCTCAAGGGCGTCGCCGGCGCAGCCCCGCGCGTCCCCCTTGCCATACCCAAGACCCTCGGTCTAGGCTGTTGGCATGCATCGATGTCGCTAACACTGCGCTGGCGCCAGCTTCAATGCCGATGTGCGCCCTGGATCGCACGCGATTTCCCTACCTGAAGAGTTCACGTTGACTCCCATCACCACCTGAAACGTCCGGGCCGTCTGGCCCGCACATGGAGGACTCATTTATGGCGCGCATCGCCGCGAATGTCACTGAATTAATCGGCCGCACCCCCCTCGTGCGGCTCAACCGCGTAGCTGCCGGATTGCCTGCAACGGTGGTCGCCAAGCTGGAAGGCCAGAACCCTGCGTCGAGTGTCAAAGACCGCATCGGCTTCGCCATGATCGACGCCGCCGAAAAGGCGGGCAAGATCTCTCCCGGCAAAACCGTGCTCATCGAGCCCACCAGCGGCAACACCGGCATCGCCCTTGCTTTCGTGGCTGCGGTCAAGGGCTACCGGCTCATCCTCACCATGCCCGAGACCATGAGCCTGGAGCGGCGCGTTGCCTTGCTCGCCTTCGGCGCTGAGATTGTGCTCACGCCCGGGCCAAATGGGATGAAGGGCGCCATCGCCAAGGCCGAGGAAATCCTCGCCCGCACACCTCACGGCCACATCCTGCAGCAGTTCGACAATCCGGCGAATCCGGCCATCCACCTGGCGACCACCGGCCCCGAAGTCTGGGACGACACCGACGGCAAGGCCGACATTCTCATCTCCGGCGTAGGCACCGGCGGCACCATCACCGGCGTGGCCAACTACATCAAGCCGCGTAAGCCTTCGTTCCAAGCCATCGCCGTTGAGCCCGCAGACAGCCCCGTGCTCTCCGGCGGCAAGCCGGGTCCGCACAAGATTCAGGGCTTGGGCGCGGGCTTCGTGCCCAGCATCCTCGATACGAAGATCATCGACGAGGTGGTTCAGGTCACGAATGATGAGTCCATCGAGATGGCTCGCCGCCTCGCCCGCGAAGAGGGCCTGTTTGTGGGCATCAGTTCCGGCGCCGCCGCGGCCGCGGCGCTCAAGGTGGCGGCGCGGCCTGAGAATTTCGGCAAACTGATCGTCGTCGTTCTTCCTGATTTCGGCGAGCGCTACCTCTCCAGCGTGCTCTTCGAGCCGCTGCGCCAGCAGGCCATCGCTATGCAGCCCGATCCCATTGCCGTGATGGCTTAAGAAGGACGGGAACAAAGGACCGGGGGAACAAGAGACCGAGGAAACAGGGGACAAGATCCCGATGGGTTTTAATAGAGGCGTGCCTTTCCTCGCCTTTTGATTACGGTTCCTTGTTCCCTCGATCCCTAGTTCCCTGGTCCCTTGGTCCTTGGTCCCTATGCCCCTCTTCGACCGCATCCGCGAAGATATCCAATCCGTGATGGAGCGCGATCCGGCTGCGCGCACGCGGCTCGAAATTGTGCTCTGCTATCCGGGCCTTTGGGCGGTGTGGTTTCACCGCGTTTCCCACCGCCTCTGGCGCGCCCGTCTGCGCCTCGTGGCGCGAATGCTCTCCCAAATCGCCCGCCTCGTCACCGGTGTCGATATTCACCCCGCCGCCACGCTTGGCCGGCGCCTCTTCATCGACCACGCCACCGGCGTGGTGATCGGCGAAACTGCCATTGTGGGCGACGACGTAACCATCTATCAGGGCGTGACCCTGGGTGGCACCGGCAAGCAACACGGCAAACGTCACCCCACAATCTGCGACAACGTCTTCATCGGCAACAACGCCAATATCCTCGGCAATGTGACCGTGGGCGAAAATTCGCGCGTCGGCGCGGGCTCGGTCGTCCTCGCCGACGTGCCGCCCAACTCCACCGTCGTCGGCGTCCCCGCCCACATTGTCTACCGTAACGGCCAGCGCGTCCTCATTACCGATCCCCATGACATCAAGGACCCGCTCTCCGACGCGCTCATCGCCCTTTCAGCCCGCGTCGAGGAGCTCGAGGACCGCTTCGGCGCGCACGTGCACGGGGCCAAGCCCTTCGCCGACGAAGAGGCTGAGCGGATCGCCTATCGCGCCCAGCTCGACCAGTTGCGCGCCTACGTCTCCATGGGCGAGGGCATCTGAGGCCGGGCGCCACATTGCCAATCTCCTCTTCCGTTTCCTATGCTGAGCGGGAAAGGCAGTGACGGGCGCGTTCCTGTCGGACCCGCAATTTTCCGATTTGCGCCCATGGCCGTTGGCAAAGTATCGTTTCCCGGAACCGTGCGGATGCCTCCCTCTCTGTCATTTCCGCGCTTTGTCTTCAAGAACCTGCAGCGCCGGCCGCTGAGAACCCTGCTCACTCTGGGCGGCATCGGCGTCGCGGTGGGCGCCTTCGTCGGCCTGGTGGGTTTTTCCCGCGCTTTCGAACAGCAGTGGATGCGCATTTATTCCAGCAGCGGCACTGATATTGCCGTGATTCACCAAACGTTTCTCAACACTTCATTGGACGAATCGGCGGCGGCCCGGCTCATGACCCTTCCCCCTGTTGCCCAGGTGGCGCCGATGATCTACAACGTAATGGCGCTCACGCCGGATGTGAACGCGCTGGCCTACGGTTGGAAAGCCGATTCATACGAGTTCGAGTCGCTCAAGATGCTCGCTGGCCGGCGTTTCGAAGAAGGCAAGCCGGAGGTCATGCTCGGCGACCTGCTGGCCCAAGACCTGAGCAAAAAGCCCGGCGACCAGCTTGACATCGAAGGAACTCCCTTCACTGTGACTGGCGTCTATCACGGGCCATCGGCGCTCGAAGCCGACGCGCTCATCATGCCGCTCGATGAACTGCAGCAAATCAGTAGTCTGCAGGGCAAAGTCTCGACCATCGACGTTAAGCTTCGGCCGGCGCCGCCAGGCGAGTCGCCGGAAGCCTATATGAAGCAGGTCGAAGATGAGATCGAAGCAGTCGCCCCGGGGCTGCGCGCCGTTCCCGCGGCGGAGCGCGCGGGCAACAACCAACTGGTGCGGCTGGCGCAGGCCTCGGCATGGGGTACATCACTCATCGCCCTGCTGATTGGAATCCTGGGCATCGCCAACACCATGGCCATGTCGGTTTTCGAGCGCACCTGCGAGATTGGAATCTTGCGGGCGCTGGGCTGGAAGCAGTGGCAAGTGCTTGCGCTTATCCAGCTTGAGGCGGCCGCACTTGGTCTAGGCGGGGGTTTGCTCGGGATCGGCTTTGGATGGTGTGCCCTGCATGTGTTGGCGGCCATGCCCCAGACGGCGAGCATTATCTCGTCTTCCGTTCCGTGGCCGCTGCTGATCGAGGCGATGGGGATTGCCGTCCTCGCCGGTCTGCTCGCAGGGGCGCTACCGGCATGGCGCGGCGCCCGCCTTTCGCCGGTAGAGGCGCTCCGGCACGATTGAGGCGGTGCAATCCGCCTCTCCACCGCTATGTTCTTTAACCGTCGCTCTTGGCCCCAAAGCGCTCCTGCAGTAGTCGGCGCAGGAATTTGCCGTTGGCGTTTTGGGGCAGGCTGCCGGGTTCGACGATCCAGATGCGGCGGGCGGCCTTATACGGGGCAAGGCGTCCCTGGCACCACGCCAAGAGTTCGTCTTCGCCGGCTTGGGCCGCGGGATGTAATTCGACTGCGGCAACTGGGACTTCGCCTTTCTCGGCGTGGGGCAGCCCGAAGGCTGCAGCGCGAGCGACGGCCGGATGCGCGAGGAGGGCCTCTTCGACCTCGCGCACATAGACCGAGTAGCCGCCGGATTTGATGACGTCCTTCATGCGGCCTACGAGGCGAATGAGGCCGAGGCGATTTCGGACGGCGAGATCGCCGGTGCGCAGCCAGCCGTCGGTGGTGAGGAGGGCGCGGCTTTCTCCTTCGCTTTTCCAATAGCGTGGGGTGAGGCCCCGCCGCCAGATTTGGCATTCGCCGGTGCGACCGTGAGGCACGGGGCGGCCATCTTCGCCGGCGACGCGAACGCGGAATGGCGGCACGGGAAAGCAGAGATTGCCGCTGCCAGGCAAGAGGGGCAGATCGATCCCCAACATGGCGAGGCCGCCCAGCTCGACCATGCCGTAGCCGTTCACGAGCACGGGTGGAATGCGCAGGCCGGCAGGCAAACGCGCCAGGGCTCCGAAGGAGCGCAGGCGATTACGGACTTCGTCGCCCAGATCGTCGCTTGCCGAAAGCCAGAGGCGGACGGTGGCGAGACGCGCAGGATCGGGATGGCTATTGACGAGGCGCGCGAACATAGCGGGCACCCCGACTACTGCGGTGACGCCGAAGCGCTCGATGGCGTCGAGCGCAACGGCGACTTCGAAACGATCGAGGAAGCAGCCGCGAATTCCAGCCATAAGACCGTAGAGAGCGATGCTGACGGCCATGATATGCGACCATGGCAGGGCGACGAGAGCGAGATCACGCGGACCGAGAAAGAGCGAGGCAAGGACCGTGGAAGCGCGGGCGCCGAGCAGAGCGCGGCTCGAAAGCGCCGCGCCCTTGGGAAAGCCGGTGGTGCCGGAGGTGTGGAAGACGGCGATAGTCGCCGCGGGGTCGATGTCGGAGGGCGGAAAGATCGCGCCGCAGGCTGTGGAACGTATGAATCCCTCAGGATGTTTTTGCTCGCCGTCAGTTTCGTTTTGGGCTCGAGCCTGAATCCACGTGCGGACGGGTAGGGAGCCGCGATCCATGATCGTGCGCTGGAACGCCGCCTCATCCGTGATCAGTATATCAATGCCGCTTTCAGTCAAAATGTGGCATACTTCAGGGAGGGAAAGCTGCGGATTGAGCGGCGCGGCAATGCCGCCGGCGCGAATGATGGCCAAAAACCAGTGAAAGCATTCCCGGGTGTTGGTGCGGTAGATGGCCACCGGATGGCCGGGACGCAGACCGACAGAACGACGGAGAAACGCGTCGAGGGCAGAGACTTCAGCATGGAGTTCGGAGAGTCGAAACGGGCCTTCGGCGCCATTCGAAACTTCGCGGTCGCCGTTTCGGTTCAGCAGTTCATCGAGGAGGTTGGCAACGGTGACTCCCGGATCGCGGGCGATATGGAGACGACTACGAAGGCTCATGGGAGCGCGACCGGTCTACGTCCCCAGTCGCTGGCCACGCAATAGTGGAAGAGGCGGTCGAGATAGTCGACCACCCGGGGCGGGCGGAGCCCGGCGGGCGCAAGCAGTCGCTCGGCGTTGCGGGTGTCGAACTGCATGCGCATGGTGAAGTAGTCGCGGTAGGCGCGGCCATCCCGCAACACACGGCGCTTGCGCCCCCACAGTGCGGCAAGCAGCAATGGGCGCAATGCGGCGAAAAAGAACCTGGGATCGATATATCGCGGCTCGGGGGCTTGGAAGTACTCGGCGGCGCGGTGCGCAATCTGCTGGATGGTGGCGCTGCCGAGTGGACCGGCGCAAAGATGGACCGTGCAGCGGAGAGCGCCCTCATCGAAGAGCAGTCGGGCAATGGAAGCGGCGACAAAATCCACGGGCACAATGTCGAGAACCGCGTCAGGATAACCCGGCACGGTGCGCCACAAGCGGCGCGCGTAGATTTTGAGCGGCCAATACATCATTTTGAAGCTGGAGGTGAAGCCCGTATGCGAATCGCCTACAACGATGCTGGGGCGCAGAATTACGCCGGGCAGCGAAGCCAACCGCGCACGCACCAGGGTCTCCGCCTCTGCCTTGGTCTGCTCGTAGGTGTTGCGGTATCTCTGGCCTACGGCGAGTTCGCTTTCGAGCACCAAGCCAGTGCGTTCGCCAGCCACATATGCGGTGCCCACATAGGCAAAGCTGCGCAGTTGGAGCGCACCGGAGGCGAAGTCCAGGAGACGCCGCGTGCCCTCCACGTTGATTTGCCGCGCCTCTTCGAGCGAGTGGTCGAAGCGCACTGTGGCCGCGCAGTGAACTATGCGCGTTACTTGGGCGGCGAGACCCTCATATGTTGAGCCGTCGAGCCCACAGTCCGGTAGGCTCACATCACCGGAATAGACCTGAACGCGCGGTCGATCGGCGGCGGGCACGATGGCGTTGGCGCGCTCCGAGCCCGGCTGACCGGGCCGGTCGCGAATGAGCAGCGCCAGACGCGCGTGCGGCTGCCGCAGGAGGAGCTCGCGGACAAGTTGCGCACCCAGAAACCCCGTGGCCCCGGTTGCGAGGATGAGTTCTTCCCTATCCATTTGAAAAGCCGGTCCCAAGTCGGTAAGCGCCGGATACTTCTGCAGCCGCGGGATGGCGACACATGCAACGCCGCAGCGAACCCGCTGTGAACCGTATCAGCAAAGTCAAAGAGCCATGCGGAATTATAGCCTGTGCGCCTTGAGTCTCGGAGGATGGATCAGCCTGCACGTGTGGATGAGGGCTAGCGCCGCGCAGTGGTCAACGCAGCGCGAACTGCGGGGCCGACTACCGCATGGCCCCTCCAGGGCTGCGGATGCAATTTTCGCGGCTCTCATCGGTTCTCACCCTCCATTACGGGATCGGTCCATGGCCCGTCGGCGCCAATGAGCTCTCTCGCTTCTTCCGGTCCCCACGTCCCGGGCTTGTACGTGTAGACGGGGGTCACATTGCCGACGACGGGATCGACGATGCGCCATTGCGCCTCGACAATATCCTGGCGTGAAAACAGCTCGACGTTGCCTTTGCCAGCGTCGCCGAGGAGCCGTTCATAGGGGGGCATGGCGTCAGCGGCCTGGGTGTGCAGATCGAGCTCCACGTCGCGGCCGGCCATGCGCTCGCCGGGAATCTTGATGCGCACGCCGAGCCCGATGGAAAAATCGGGATTCACGCGGATGCACATGTGCGCGGAACCGGAGGGGACGATCTCACCGAACGTCTCCCGCGGAGGACGTTTGAATTCGACGGTCGCTTCGGTGCACGTGACCGGCAACATTTTCCCTGCGCGAATGAAGATGGGCACTCCCGCCCAGCGCCAGCTATCAATGTGCAAACGGATGGCGACGAAGGTTTCCACGCTTGATCCCGGCGCGACACCCGGCACTTTGCGATAACCCTCGTATTGACCGCGCACCACCGAGTCCGGGGTGAGCGGGCGCACCGCGCGCAGCAGTTCCGCCTTGCGATCGCGGGTCGCGTCGCATTCTTCGCCGGAAGGAGGGTCCATGGTGAGGATCGACACCACTTGCAGCATGTGGTTCTGCACCACGTCGAGCAGAGCGCCTACTTCGTCGTAAAACTTGCCGCGGTCTTCGACGCCGAATTGCTCCGCCATGGTGATTTGAACGCTGCGGATGTGATCGCGATTCCAGATGGGCTCGAAAATAGGGTTGGCGAAGCGCGTATAGAGAATGTTCTGGACCGGCTCCTTGCCCAAATAGTGGTCAATGCGAAAAATATTCTCCTCCGGAAAAAACCGATGCAGAGTGCGGCTTAGTTCCCTGGCCGACTCGAGGTCACGGCCAAAGGGCTTTTCCACCACGATGCGCGCATTGGCGGCGCAGCCGGATTGGGCTAAATTCTCGGCCACGGTGGCGAACAGGCTGGGCGGAATGGCGAGGTAGTGAAGAGGCCGCTGCGCCTCACCGAGTTCGCGCCGCAGTTGCGCAAACGTGTTCGAGTCGTGATAATCTCCGTCCACGTAGCGGAGCAGCTCAGTAAGCTTTGCGAAAGCTTCCGGATCTACGCCCCCATGCGCTTCGAGACTAGCTTTGGCGCGGTCTTTGAGTTGGTCCAGCGTCCATCCCGCCTTGGCCACGCCGATGATCGGCAGGTTGAAGCCCTCGTCCCGGATCAAGCCTTGCAGCGCGGGAAATATCTGTTTATAAGCCAGATCGCCGGTCGCGCCGAGAAAGACCAGCGCATCGGAGTGGGAATTTGTCATCCGTTTTGCTCCAGGTAATCTTCTCGAAATTCCATGCCAAACTGAGCCCTCGTGTTGGATCGAGAGTGCTCCGCTTCGCGACCGTGCAGTGCTCTTCCTCTATATGCGGGGCGGGATGAGAATGCCGTTCCTTTCATAAACGCAAGCTTTCATTTTTCTGAAGGGCGCCCCTGCTGTTGGATGTGAATCCCGGAACCCAGGAGCGCACGCAGAGCAGGCACGATTCCACGCCGGGCGGGCTGTAATGGCCCCCGGTCGCAAAAAACTCGGACACTGAACATGCGATGCGATCCAAAGCCGATGCGGAAGTGCAAACGGAAACCACTGGTACGAAGGGGATTCAATAAAAATGGTTGCTTTTCCCGCATTAGACTGGCCGCCGATACGTAAGCAGGTGGACGCTGCCGCTCTAAGAGACCGCTCGCGGGTCGCCGCTGCGTTTGCGAAAAATGATCTTCAGCTCGCGGCGCCAGTGCTCGCTGACCGCGATCAGTTCCCAATCGACCTGCGGCGAGAAATAACGCAATACCGGTTCGTTGGCGGGATGAATGCGGAGGGCGGGCCCGGACAACAGAAGGCGCGGCTCTAGAGGCGAGACTTCGGCGCCTGCGAAATAACCTTGGCGTTCGGACGCCGAGAGTGGTCTTCCGCCACCCACGGATTGGCGGTCGGCGTTGAGGGCGCGAACGCGGATCCAGTAGTCGAGGGCCTGCAGTGGCAGATGCAGGTCTTCGTCGGCTTTCAACTCAATCACAGTGAGGCGGCCGTTACGGTCGAGGGTTAACAGGTCCAACATGCCGCGATCGCCGCTGGAAAGCGCGGGGACTTGCGTATACAGCAAATCGCCGCGCAGGTCGGGAAAGAGCTCGGCGATTCCAGCCCGCAGACGCGACTCCAGCCAGCGTTCGGAGGCCATGCGGAAGAGCGGATCGTTGTGGTCGCCCTCGGCGTGGCGGCTCTCGAAGAGGCGCGCGCAAACTTCCCGGCAAATCTCTTGGTTCTGCGAGGTGAGCAGGGTCTCGCCCGCCCCGGCGCCAAAGCTGACTTCGTCTTCGCGCGAAAACGAGTGGGCCGCCACCCCATGCCGTACGCGGGCAAATTCGAGCCCATGCAGCCGCAGGCCGACCTCCGTGGGCGAACTGGGGCGAATCTCCAGATGTTCCCGCGCCGCGGGAGGAATCAGATCGAGAAGGCGGTCAAGCCCTACACGGCAACGCTCGATCGCTGCCTTCGCGGAAAAAGCGTGAACCAGACTCGAATCGAGGTTGCCGGTATCGCGAAAATCGGCCGCCGTCAGCTCCTCGCTGCGCTCATCGAGGGTGAAGAGCTCAAAGCCGGCGGCGGCGTGGTTGAGCCAAGCCATGCGCTCGGCGGTGACGCGCCAGGCGCCGGCGGGAACCACCACTTTGAGCCCGCCAACGTACCTCCGGCCATCACTGTGCTGGCGGCAATAATCGAGCCAGAGAATGCCGAGCGTAAGGACCCCGTCCACCATGGCGGCAGACTCGGCTTGGCCGACGCCGATCACCGCATCGGCAGCGACTCCGCGCAGCAGGCGGCCGCGCACATACGCGGGACCGAAGCTGTGCTCCAGATCCATGGCGGAGCGGAATCCCTCGACCTTCGCGCCAATGAAGCTGCGCGCCAGCACGCGCTCGAGCAGACGCTGGTAATTGCGGCGCGCCGTGTCGCGGGCCGTCGGCGTGCGCCGGTTACTTGTGGGCGCTAACTCGAGTGTCTGGGGTTTGGCCGCGCCCATGCGGCGGGTGGCGATGCGAAGGCATTGCGCCCGCTCCTGGACTCCAAGCACGGTGCGCACCAGGTTTCGCTCCTCGCTCCAGACTTCGAGCAGGCAACGGCCGTGCGATTCGCTCAGCGCGTAGCGGGCCATGCGCATGTCGAACAGGACGCGACCGTCTTCGAGCAGCGCCGCCGCCGGGTGATCGGCCAGGTACGCTTCAATGGTTTGGGCGAGCCGTGCGGGAGAGGGAGCATCGGCGCCAGAGATCACGCGTTGAGCCTATTTGGTTTACCAGGCCATGCGCTCGCGAAGGCGGGTGATATGCGCGGTGTGGTGGCGCCCGTGCCAGGCGTAGAGAGCCAGGGAAGCAGCCAGCGTTTGGCGGCCGAGAACGGGATGGGTGAAGCCTTTTTGAAAATCCGCCTCGGAGAGCGACTCGAGCAGCGCCACCCAGCGGGCATGGAGGGCGTCGATGAAGACGAGCGAGCCGTCAATGGGCAGGGTGCTGTCGGAAAGCCTGGCCCAGGCGGCTTCATCGTACGTCTTCACAGTGGGCCAATCTTCAGTGAGCGCGAGCTTAAAGCGGACCATGGAATTGACGTGGCTGTCGGCGAGATGGTGCACGACCTGCCGCACGGTCCATCCGCCTTCGCGATAGGGCGTGTCAAGCTGCGCGTTGCTCAAGCCCGAGACCGCCGCGCGCAGCCGCGCGGGCAACTGACGCAGCACGTCGATCTCGGCAGCGCGCATTCCAGGCGCGTCCGCATCCGCAGGGCTGAAGTGGCCGATAGGATAACGCAGGCTGTCTACATCCGACATGGTGGGCTGTTCCAGACTTTTGCTCCGAAGAGCCGGCAGGTCGTCTGAACTGCGCTCCGTTTCGTTCGCGCCTGCTAGAAGCAGGTCCGGCGTCACGGGCTCAGTTTCAGAAGACGCGCCGGCTCAGGCGGGTTGGTGGGGGTGGTGATGATGGTGACGATGATGATGCTTGGCAGCGAAGGCCGGGCTGGCGCACACCACGATCAGGAGGAGGCAGGCAAGAATTTTCTTCATGGGCGAATCGTACCATGTTTCGCCTTTCCAGGCATTCCACGAAAGTAATGATCATTTGGCCATGCCGAGGGATTGCGGCTGTTGGCCCGTCAACGGTACGTGGATGGGTCTTGCTGCGGACGGCCATTGCTCTCCCGATTCCATTGGGGAGGCATGGCGCCGGTTCGTATCCGTCCTGGTTCCGGCTGAAATCTCTTTATCATGGTCCGCACTCCAAAGGGCAACGAGTTTTAGCTAAAATAGCTACTTTCCCACGCCCCCTCCCCTTAGCCGTTGGTGTCCGTGAGCAAGTGACTTGTTTTGTGTGAGTTGGACATTGCGCCGGGCGTAAACGGTTGAAAACACATATCTTTGCTCGCAAATATAGCGAAACGTGAGGGTTAATCCGATTTATCCGAAATTCTGCAACAGAAAGTGTGCATTTTCGAGGTCTGGAAGTCCTCTGATTCTTGACGGATTGGCCCTCGTTTGCACCCGGAGACCATTTTTCTGACCTGTGGCCTCGAAATATGGCGAATCCGGCGACCTTTCCCCCTCAAAAACAGCATAACAATTCGGCGGAATTTCCAGGCAAGTTGCGGTTGAGGCGGAACTGCTTGCAATGAAATGGGTTGGAGGGAGAGGAGGCCGGCCGGGGGCTTGACATGAACGAGGGAACGGGGACCGAGGGGCTAGGGGCTAGGGACTAGGGACTAGGGACTAGGGACTAAGGGACTAAGGGACTAAGGGACTGAGGGACTAGGGGCTAGGGGCTAGGGACTAGGGACTGTGATTGTCCACTGGATGCAGGCGATTGTGGGCCGAACGCCCGATGATTGTTAACGGAATGCCGGTGATTGTGGTGGAAAAAGTGGACTTTTGCGTGCTTGGACGCGTTTCTTTACACATTTTTCGGTGTTGGAGTGCTCGCGGGTGGGCGCAGCCGCCGGTACGCGGGCCTGCGCCGCGGAGTCCCCGGTCGTCGCCAGCCGCGTTATCGTCAGCACGGTGATGTCATCCTGCTGCCCGAAGTGCTGAGCCGCACGGGCGATGTTTTGGGCGGATTGCGTGGAAACCGCTCCGGCGCGCTCGAAGCCGAAGAACTCGCCCGCGCCTTTGCGCGCTTCCACCACGCCATCGGAGAGGAGGGTGAATCCTGCTTTGCCGGGAAAGGCGGTCGCAGATGCTTCGACTGCGCTCAGGACAGGCTCCGGGGCGCCCAGCGCGAAGGCGACGCGGAGATCAGCGATCTTCGAGGCGTTCGATTCTTGTTTCGTGGCTCTTAGCGAGTTGGGTCAGGGTCACGAATCCGGTCATCAGATCATCCATCGTCGTGCGTTGGGTGGCGACTGCGGAGGCGAGCACCTTTAGGTCAGAGGCGAGCGCCTTTACGCCGAAGGCGAGCGCCTTTACTCGCCGGCAAGTTCCCTCACCTCTGCGGTCAGATGGCGCACATCGGCGGTGAGAATCTCCACATGTTCCGTGAGTGCTTCATGGCGCTCGGTCAGTTTGTCGAGCCGTTCATCGGTTGTCATGTTTGCTCCGCGGGCTTTGCCTCCGGTGATTCGATGCTCTTCCAAAATCGTAATGCGCCGGAGGGTGCGATGCCATGGGGCGGGCGGCCCAAGAGCGAGGCCACAAACAGCGGCAGGCGTACACTAAAAAGAGGATGACGGAACCTGTTGCTTCCCCGATTACGAGCCACAAAAGCTATTTTTTTGAGAAATTCGGCGTCACCGAGCGGCTGCTGGAGCGCTGCCTGGGCGAGGCTCTTTCGGCCGGCGGCGACTACGCCGACCTCTACTTCGAAGCGGTGACGGCCACTTCGTTGGGCGTGGACGAGCAGATTGTGAAGTCGGCCAGCCAAGGCGCCAGCGCGGGCTGCGGGGTCCGCGTGGTTTCGGGCGAGCGCACCGGATACGCGTATACCGACAATTTGAGCCCGGAACGGCTGCTGCATGCCGCGCGCACCGCCGCCCTGATTGCTTCAGGACCGGCGAAACAGCCCATTCAGGGGTTCACGGAGGCGCCTTCGGCCAATCTTTACCCGATTCCGCTGGGCGGATACGACCTGGATCTGGCAGCGCGTCTGGAGTTGATTCTCCGCGCCGATCGCGCCGGGCGCGCCTTCGATGCGCGGGTGGTGCAGGTGCGGGCCAACTACTCGGAAGAGTTGCGCCGCATTTTGATCGCCGCCTCCGACGGCGCTTTTGCGAGCGACACGCAGCCCCTTTGCCGGCTGAACGTGTATGTGATCGCGAAGCAGGGGGCCGTGACCACCAAGGGCGCAGCGGGCGGCGGCGGCCGCGCGGGTCTCGAACAGTTCGTCGGAAGCAAGAGCCCGGAAGGTTTGGCGCGCGAGGCGGCCCGCGGGGCCATTCTGCAACTGGGCGCCGTGCCGGCGCCGGCCGGCGAGATGGAAGTGGTGCTGGGGCCGGGCTGGCCGGGCATCCTGCTGCATGAAGCCGTGGGACACGGCCTGGAAGCCGATTTCAACCGCAAAAAGACTTCGGCGTTCAGCGGGCGCATGGGCCAAATGGTGGCCAGCCCGAAGGTGACGGTGGTGGATAACGGGACCATCGCCGGGCGGCGCGGGTCGCTGAACGTGGACGACGAAGGCTCGCCCACCCAGGAGACGGTGCTAATCGAGGGCGGCGTGCTGAAAGGGTATATGTCGGACAAGCTTTCTGCGCGGCTGATGGGCATGCCGGACACCGGATCGGGGCGGCGCGAGAGCTACCAGGCCATCCCCATGCCGCGGATGACGAACACGTACATGCTGGCCGGCGACGATGCGCCCGAGGACATTGTGCGCTCAGTCAAGCGCGGCCTGTACGCGGTGAACTTTGGCGGCGGGCAGGTGGACATCACCAATGGGAAGTTCGTTTTCTCGGCGTCGGAAGCGTATTTGATCGAAGACGGGAAGATCACGGCGCCGGTGCGGGACGCCACCCTGATCGGCAACGGCCCCGAGGCGCTGAAGTACGTGTCCATGGTTGGGAACGACCTGAAGCTCGACGAAGGCATCGGCACCTGCGGCAAAGAGGGCCAAAGCGTTCCGGTGGGCGTGGGGATACCGACGGTAAAGCTGGATAAGATGACGGTGGGCGGGACGGGGAGATGATTGGGGGGCGAGTTGGCGAGCGGCCGTGCGGCGGTTGAAGCCGAAAATGGGTTGATCGAGGGCCGGAATGCCGCTGCTGTGGAGACTGTTTGTTCTCTCTCAGGCGCATCTGTCGTTGGCTGGTCTATTAAAGCGGTTCTCCAATTGGTGTAGAGCAGAACCTCGAACGTTGAGTGGCGTTTATCCCAAGAAAACGCCACCTGGCGCGCCCCTCAAAACTCCACGGGAATTGGAGAACCGCCGTAAGAATCCGCGCGTGGGCAAGGTATAAGCGCGTTTTTGAGACCTGATCCGACCTGTCAGTTCAGCCACTTATTGCGGTGCTTCGGCGCCTGCGAATTGGACTTGGGCGCAGCCCCCGGGTTCTATCTGGATTTTTCGTGGGTCACCGTAGCTGATATCGGCTTTGCTGAATGAGAAGCCGTTCTTGAGCGCGCGGACGCGATATTCGCCTGCAGGGACTTTGATTTGGAACCTGCCATTTCTGTCCGACGTTGTCGCAAAATGACCCGCAATTCCCATCGCTACCACCCGCACGCCGGGAATGGGCGTGGATAGCGCTTCTTGACTTGTGACTCCGTGAATAACTCCCGCACCGTGGGACGACTTGATCGTGCTTATTTGGGACAGCGCCGCTTCGGCTTTGTCGAGAGGGCCTGAGTTCCCGCAACCGTCGAGCGACCATGCCTTCTCCGCCGGCACATAGGAGAGAAACAACAAGTAAACCGTTCCCTGGGTCCAATCAAACGTCGCGCGACCGCTGTCATTCCCTTCGTAAACTCTGACATCCCCAGCGATCTTGCCGCGCAAGACCCTGTCCACGCTCAATGTATAGACATGGGCAATTATGCTCTCGGGGTCGGCCTTGTGGCCAAGAACACGGATTCGGACAAGCGTAGCTTCGACCACCAGCGGGCTGGCGAAGTATTCCGCGCAAACAAGCCGTGGCTGAGGAACGAGGCAGAACGCCATGGCAAGTGGCGATGGCGGCAGTAGAAGAGTCGCACACAGATTACGGCGGTTCTCCAATTCCCGTGAAGTTTTGAGGGGCGTGCCGGGTGGCGTTTTCTTGGGAAAAACGCCACTCAACGTTCGAGGTTCTGCTCTACACCAATTGGAGAACCGCTATAGCTGTCCAACTTCTCATGCAATGAAAGTAACATGAGGGAAGGTCGTCGACTCGCGGGTGGAACAGCGGCAACTCTGCAGTGACTGGCTTGTTACGCCACAGGCGCCACCACCAAACCAGTTTCCGCGGCCTGCTCGTGGGCATGGTAGCTCGACCGCACCAGGGGGCCGGACTCGACATGGCGGAAGCCCATCTTGAGCGCTTCAGTTTTGAGTTCGGCAAATTCGCGCGGCGTGTAAAGGCGCGCCATGGGCAGGTGGTCGCGCGAGGGACGCAGGTATTGGCCGACGGTGAGGATGTCGCAGCCGACGGAGGCCAGGTCGCGGAAAACGTCGAGCAGTTCGCGAGTCTCTTCGCCCAGGCCGACCATGACTCCGGATTTCGTCAGCCCTGCGGGCCGCAGCTCTTTGGAGTAGCGCAACAGCTCCAGGGAGCGCTCGTAGCGCGCGCCCGAACGCACCGCACGGTAGAGGCGCGGCACGGATTCGGTGTTGTGGTTGAGGATCTCGGGCGCGGCTTCCACGACGGCGCGAATGGCCTGTTGGTCGCCCTGAAAATCCGGAATCAGGACTTCCACGCGGCAACCGGGGGCTTGGCGGCGAATCTCTGCGATGACCATGGCGAAGGCGCGCGCTCCGCCCCGGTTGTCGTCGTCGCGGTTCACGCTGGTGACCACTGCGTGGAGCAGCCCTAATTGAGCCACAGCCTGGGCGACCCTCCGCGGCTCGTCGAAATCGATGGGCTCGGGCCGGCCTTTGGGGACGGCGCAAAAGCCGCAGCGGCGGGTGCAGAGGTTGCCGAGCATCATGAAGGTCGCGGTGCGGTGATGCCAGCACTCGCCGATGTTGGGGCAATGGGCGCTTTCGCACACCGTGTGGAGCGCGAGCGAGCGGGCGAGCCGCTTGAGTTCGTGGTAGTTTTCGCCCATGGGGGCGCGGGCCTTGAGCCACGCGGGCTTGGGCGCCGGCGCCCGGCGCAGCGGCTCGATTTGGACCAGTTCCATCACCCAGTTCATTCTAACGGCAGTGCGCGCGGGCCGGGCCGCAGCGTGGGCCTTGGGCATGGCCTGGATGGCGAAAGCCAGGCGCCGTATTTGGGCGACGCCTGATTCCGGCCTGTTCCGCAATTCGCAGAAACGGCCTAAACTGGACTTTTTGCGGAGTTTATGCATCTAAGGGCATTGATTGTCTCGCTTTTGGGAGTGGGAATCCGCCGTCCCGGCAACCCACGCAATCGGATATCGGGAGGCAGAAATGAAATCCGGACTTCCGTTAATTCTCTCGGTCCTTTTTCTAGCTGCCGGGCTGGGGGTGATCATCGGCTACTGCCATGGATCGGCTAGTTTTAATGCGGCTTATCCGTTTTCCGGTTCCATGTTGCACATCGACATGAGCACGTCGGGACCGGGGGTTCTGGGCGGGCTTATGTGCATCGCCATCGGAGCTTTGCTGCTGTTGTGGGCCTTTTTTGCCGCCATTGTGGGCCAAATCGCCCGCTGGATCGGCTCGGAGGACGACCGGCCGACGGAGCGATTGCTCGAGTAGCCAGGCGGGTGCAGCGCAACCTCTCGAAACCGTCTTCACGCCGTGGCCTTGGACGGGTCCGTAGGCACTCGCCTGGCCAATTCCTCGCCATCCAGGACACGAAACACGCCCTCAGCCAAGGCGCGTAACTCGTCCTCGCCGGGATAGACGGTGAGGGGAGCGATCCAGGCGATTTGCGGACGGAGCAGTTGGAGCACCCGCTCGGAGTGCGCCATGCCGCCGGTGACGAGCACGGCATCGACTTGGCCCTGCAGGACGGCGGCCATGGCGCCGGTCTCTTTGGCGATCTGATACACCATGGCCTCGAGCACCGCCGCGGCCTCGCGGTCGCCAGCTTCAATGCGGCGCTCGACTTCGACCAGATCGCGCGTGCCGAGATAGGCAAACAGACCTCCGTCGCCGAAGAGATGGCGATCGAGTTCGGCTGGGGTCATCCTTCCGCTGAAG
This sequence comes from Acidobacteriaceae bacterium, assembly GCA_030041305.1. Lineage (GTDB taxonomy): Bacteria > Acidobacteriota > Terriglobia > Terriglobales > Acidobacteriaceae > Telmatobacter. The sequence continues at coordinate 64,550 of JASHOC010000204.1, read as the reverse complement.
CAGAGCCGGGCGAGCGAGCGCACGGGCAGCGAGCCGGTGCGGTCGGGGCCGAAAGGGCCTTCCTCGATGGTGTTGCTGTCGATGGTTTTCCCTTGGCGGTGCGCGGAGACGGTCATGCCGCTGCCCATGTGAATGACAATCAACCGGAGGTCAGCGTAGGCGCCGCTGTGTTCGCGAGAATAGCGGCGGGCTACGGCCTTGGTGTTGAGGGCGTGGCCGATGCATACGCGTGGCGCCAGCGGCGAGCCCGTGAAGCGCGCGCAAGGTTGCCATTCGTCCACCGTGGGGGGATCGACGATATAGGCGTGGACCCCGGCCGCCCGCGCGAAGTTAAGCGCCAGCGGTGCGCCCAGGTTGCAGGCGTGCTCGCCCAGCCGCGCCTGCCGCAGTTCGGCGATCATGGCGTCGTCAACGAGATACGTGCCGCACGAGATGGGAGGGAGCAAGCCGCCGCGGCCGGCCACAGCGGCCCACGGCTCCGCCCCTTTTCCTTGCGGGTCATATCCTGCTTCGGCCAATGCCACCTCGATCTTTCCGGCGCGATACTGGAGCCGCTCGAGCATGGGCCGCCCGCGAAACCGCTCCAGCTCTTCATCGCCATGGCGAATGGTGCGCGCCAGTTCCTCGCCGGTCCGCGTGTAAATGCCGAATTTGGTCGATGTAGTCCCGGGATCGATGGCCAGAACGCGGGCGTTTTGGTCGGACAAGCATCACCTCGCAAGCGAAAGTTGAGTTTACTCTGCGACGCAGAACGCGGGGAAACGGACAGGCTACCCTTGCACGCCTGCATGCGCCCCTGCGCCGTATCTTGGCGAGGGGCGATCTTTGTTACCATAAAAATCGCACGCGCCCATGGGCGGGAGCTGTTGAACAGATATGAGCGAAAGAGGTTGTACGTGGCTGACACCACCAAAATCGAAGATAGGGCAGAACGGAAAAAACTGAAGCGCGCAGCGCGCAAGAAGGCGGCGCCGAAAGCCAAGCGCAGCACTCCTCGCGGCTCCAATAAGAGAAAAGTGAAGAAGCTGGCTCGCGGCCAGACGAAGCGGTAAGGAAAGAGCTTTCAGCTCTCAGCTTGCGCTTGAACACGCGACGGCCGAGAGCGTCAAGGTGGCTTGGCCTTTGGCCGTTTCCGGCTTGGCCTTTGGCCGTTCTTTGGGGAAATGGAATTGGCGTTCCGGTCATGACCTATCTCTGATTCGCGGCAGGAACGGAGCGCCACCCGCCTCATGCAAAAAGGTGTGTGCCTGGCGAGCCGGTTGCTGGGGTTCAAGGCTCCAAATTGATCGCCAACCGCTGAGAGTCGTCCCAGTTTCTCGGCAGCAGAGGCCTATATTCTGTGAGCAACGTCCCGCAAAGTGAAACGCACGCCCGGGCGACGAGGAGATCCGCGCTGCGCAAGCAACTGCTTGCCCGCAAATCCATCGACAAACTGATCCGCGAATCGGAAGACCCCGAGCACTCGCTGAAGAAGAGTCTGGGGCCGTGGTCGCTGACCGCGCTGGGCATCGGCGCCGTCATCGGGTCGGGAATCTTCACCGTCATCGGCACGGCCATGGCCGGCCAGCACTTTGACCAACCCTCGATCAGCGGCACGCCTTTGATTCACTTCCTCATCCTGCACACGGCGATGGCGGGGCGTCCAGGCGCGGGGCCGGCTCTGGCGCTCTCGCTGGTTTTTGTGGCCATCGTGTGCGCGTTTACGGGCCTCTGTTACGCCGAACTGGCTTCCATGATCCCCATCGCCGGCTCGGCGTACACCTACACCTATGCGACGCTGGGCGAAATGGTGGCGTGGATCATTGGCTGGGACCTGATCCTGGAATACGCCTTTTCGAACATGAGCGTGAGCGTGGGCTTCGCCGCGCACATTGTCGACCTGATGGATTGGTTCGGGATTCATCCGCCGCTGAAGTGGATCTCGCCCGCCTATTTGCCCACCGGCCTCCAGGACTTCGCCGGCCACAATCTCTATAATCCGGGCTGGCACTTCGGCTTCAACATTCCCGCCTTCCTCATCGTCATGATTTTGACGGTGATCCTGGTCCGCGGCATCCGCGAGTCGGCGCGCACCAACAATATTCTGGTGCTGGTGAAGATGGCCGCCATTCTGGTGTTTATCTTTGCCGCCGCCAGTTTCATTAAGCCGCACGATTGGCGGCCGTTCATGCCCAACGGCTGGACGGGCGTGCTGACCGGCGGCTCCATCATTTTCTTCACCTACATCGGCTTCGATTCTGTCTCTACCGCAGCCGAAGAGTGCCGCAATCCGCAACGCGACATGCCCTTCGGCATATTGGCCACGCTGGTGGCGTGCACGCTGCTGTATGGCGGCGTGGCGATCGTACTCAGCGGCATCGTTCCCTGGCGGTCGGTCATGGGCGACGCCGCTCCGGTGGTCAACGCGCTCCGGCGTCTTTCGGTCCAGTACGGCGGCGCGGAGCTGCACTGGGTGCGCCTGTTTGTCTTGCTGGGCGCCCTGATGGGCATGATTTCCTCGATTCTGGTGTTTCAGCTCGGCCAAGCCCGCATCTGGTTTGCCATGTCGCGTGACGGGCTGCTGCCCTCGGTTTTCAGCCGCATCCACGCGCAGTTTCGCACCCCAGCCGTGTCCACCTGGGTGGCGGGATTCGTGGTCGGCGTTCCCGCCGGGCTGCTCGATATCGGCACCGTCTCGAACCTCTCCAATATCGGCACGCTTTTCGCGTTTGTCCTGGTTTCGGCCGCGGTCATTATTCTGCGCTATCGCGAGCCGGAGCGGCGCCGGGGCTTCCGCGCGCCTCTCGGCCCCGTTTTTCCCCTGCTCAGCATCGTTTTTTGCATTCTGCTGATGCTGGGGCTGGAGGTGATGACCTGGATGGCGTTCTTCGCCTGGCTGATCATCGGTCTGCTGATTTACTTCTTCTACAGCCGGCATCGGTCGGAGTTCGCCATAACCAATCAGTTCAGATGATGGCGCAAATCGAAGATTTCATCCGCCGTCTGCCCAAGGCCGAGCTGCATTTGCATCTCGAAGGGACGATCCTGCCCGCGACGCTTGTCGAGTTGAGCGCACGCCACGATGAGCGAGCCATGACCCTGCCCGAAGCCGAGGCGCTTTACCGGTTCACGGATTTCACCGGCTTCATTGAGGGCTTCAAGGCTGTCACCTGCCGCTTGCGCGACCCGGAAGACTACGAATTGGCGGCGTGGAGAATGATGGAGCGGCTTGCCGCGCAGGGGGTGGTCCATGCCGAGGTCTACATCTCCGTGGGCGTGATTTATTTATGGCGCAACCACGACCCCGCCTGTTTCGAGCCCATTTTCGCCGCCCTGGAACGCGCCCGCGCGCGCGCCGCGCGGGAGCTGAACCTTTCGCTTTACTGGATTTTCGACGCTGTGCGCCACTTCAGCGTCGCGGAGGCGGAGCGCGTGTTTCGCAAGGCGGCGGAATTGCGCACGGGCTATCCTTCGGTCATCGGCATCGGCCTGGGCGGCGACGAGCGGCGGGCCGGCTCCGCGCGATTCCATGCTCTTTATGCTGAAGCGGCGCGAGCCGGTCTGCGGTTGACCAACCATGCCGGCGAAACCACCGGCCCGGAGGCTATCTGGGAGGCGCTCGCCATCGGTTCCGAGCGCATCGGCCACGCGCTTTCCGCCATTCAGGACCCAGTCCTTCTCGAGGAACTGAAGCAACGGAACATCGCCATGGAGATGAACCCCACCTCCAATGTGCGCACAGGGGTGTGCGCCTCGTTTGCCGGTCATCCGCTGCGACGCTGCTTCGATCAGGGTCTGCTGGTGACGGTCAATTCCGACGATCCCGCCTTTTTCGGCTCCGATCTGGCCAGCGAGTACCTGCTTGCCTACACCCAGCAGGGCTTCTCCGGCGAGGAGCTCCGCCAGCTTGCCGCCAACTCCATCCGCGCCAGTTTTCTTCCCGAAGCAGCCAAGGCGAATTGGCTGGATTGTATCGATACTACAGCCGAGTGAGCGCGCGGTTTTCTGATGCCGCCTGCCCGGCCAACCGCGCTCAATCTGCGCTATGATGGTGGGGAGCAGGAGAACTCGTATGTCCACGGAACCCGAATCCACCACGCCGCTCGGCCCGCCCCTCGCGCTGGTGAAGGCCGGCGCGAAGGGTGGAACCAAGGCCCTGCTGATGATCGGCTGGTTTTCAATGGGGATGGCCGTGGCCGCTTTGGGCATTCTGGTGGGCGCCGAGTTACGCAGCCGCTACAAATTCAATCGCCGCACTCCGTACGACTTCTACGCCAACGCCGGCGAGCAGCAGGCCAGCGAGTTCGGCGTGGGCGTTTAGGGCGCTTCTCCTTCACATGAAGCCCTTGCAAATTCGACCAGGGAACGATGGACCAGACGCTTGAGTCAGGATTCCGTGCTGCGGCTTTGGGGCAAACGCACGACGGCCATCCCGGGCGGGATGGCCGTCGCGCGTTGTGGATGCGGAAGCCCTATTGGTGCGCCTGGGAGCCCTCGTTGGCCGGGTTGCGGGTTTCGGATTTTTCCGCCATTACTTTTTGGGCGTGGTCTTCGAGGGCCTGAGCCTCGGGCAAGTAGGTGATCGCCTTCTGGATCTCCGGGTCCCATTCGGCCACCACGCGCAGACCCTGCAACTGACCGAACTGGATGGTGACGATTTCCTGCTTGATGTGCGCCTTCACCCAGCCCATGACGCCGTTCAAGTCGGCGTCGGTCCATGGGACGCCCTGCTCGGTGAGAAACTTCTTGAAATCGTTGAGCACCGCGTCGTCGACTTCAAAATCCTTGTCCACGGTGTGATTGGAAACGTAGATGGGCGCGAAGTGGAAGAAGACGTCCTTGAAGAGCAACTCGTCCTGGAAGCGGTTGTTCTCAGAATCGGGAAGTTTCTCGTCGGGCGTGATGCCGCCACCCCCGTAAACGGTGCGGCCGGAGTCAGTGAACTTGACTTCGCGGTTGGAGGAGTTGGCGGCCAGAGCGCCGGCGTGATTGTAGTAGTAGTCGTAGAGCGAAACGCCCTCGTAATTGCGCTGAATGAGCCGGCCGGAGGGGGTGTAGTAGTGGTAGGTGGTGAGAGCCAGGCCGGTGTTGTCGCTGAGGTTATAGACGGTTTGCACAAGGCCCTTGCCAAAGGTGGTCTGGCCCACGATGAGAGCGCGGTCGTGGTCCTGCAGAGCGCCGGAGACAATCTCCGCCGCGGAAGCGGTGTTGCGGTTCACCAGCACCACAATGGGAAAGTCTTTGCCGCCGTTGCCGTGGGTGGCGGTGTAGTTCTGGTCAGGATAGGCGCGCCCGCGCTGCGAAACAATGGTCTGTCCCTTGGTCAGCAGATGGTCGCAGACATCGACCGCCTGGCTCAACAGGCCGCCGGGATTGTTGCGCAGATCGAGGACAAGCCCCTTGAGGTTGCCAAAACTGTTGATGGCGTCTTCCATTTCCTCGCCGGTGGTTTCTTGAAACTGGGTGAGATGGATGTAGCCGACGCCGGGGTGAATCTCGAATTTAAGGTCGATGGAGGGGTGAGGAATCTCGTCGCGCACCAGATCGAAGACCAGAGGCTTCGCGTCGCCATAGCGAACCACGCTCACCTGCACGTGCGTGCCTTTAGGGCCCTTGAGGGCTTTGGCGACTTGGTCAGAGGACCAGCCGTCGGTGCTCTTGCCGTTGACGGCGTCGATGACGTCGCCGGGATGGATGCCAGCGCGGAAAGAGGGGGTGTTCTCGTAAGGAGTGACGACGTAGACCTTGTTGTCCTGCTCCTGGATCACCATGCCGACGCCGTAATAATGACCGCGCTGGTCCTCGCGCAAACGGGCGTAGGCCTTGGGATCGTAGAAGTTCGAGTGGGGATCGAGCACCCGCAACATGCCGGGGATGGCTCCGTCGTAGATAGCGTCTTCAGCCTTGTCGCCGGTGAGAGGCTCGGCATAGTTCTGCTCGACGAGGGCGTACACGTCGGAGAAAGTCTTGAGGCTGTCGCGAAGCTGACTTTCGTCGGCCGAGGACTGCGCCCCGACCTTGCGCTGCAGCAGTGTGCCGAGAACGGCGCACGCAGAAAAGAAGACAATCACGGCAAACAGGGCGCGGCGGGCGCGAGGCGACATAGGCGGAGGGACCTCCGGACGGTGGTAGTGGCGGAACCGATCCGCGGTCTACCGGCATTTCCCTTCCGAGTCCATCCGGGCAGCTGCGGGCGCGGACTCGATAAAAAGAGACCTTGCCCCGGTTCCGGCAAGGCGAAGGAAATGGGAAGACCGCTCTGCACCATCAAAGCCGCAGAGCCGTCTTGGGCTAAAGTATAGCACCGGTGGATTAGACGCCGGCCGGAAGGCAAGAGGAAGCCGGTTGGAAGCGATTCCCGAGATTGTGGCGGAAAAGGGTTGGAGCGGGGCGGATGCGGAACAGCCGGTCCGCACCGGCCGACGCGGTCTTTCCGGCGCGCGGCGCGGTGGTGAATTTGGCGGAGGGCGGCGGTTGGCTTTCCTGCTCGCCCGGCGTTTACAATGGCGTCTATGCAACAGGCGGACATGAAACGCGGTCTACCGTGCGCCTACCTTATGAAAACTGCGATTCTGCGTATCTCTTATCTCCGCATGGCCGGGGTCCTGGTTTTCGGCGGCGCGCTCGCCATGGGTTCCGCTACGGCGCAACAATTGCCCGCCGAGCCGGCCAGCCCTTATGGCGGCTCTACCGTTGAAGACATCATCGCCCGCGTCAACGACCAGATCATCACCGACTCCGACTATCAGCGCGCGCTCGATGAACTGCAGCAGGAAGACCAGTCCCGCGGCGACACCATGCAGCAGGAGGCCGACGACCGCCGGAACCTGCTGCGCAACCTGATCGATCAGCAACTGTGGCTATCGAAGGGCAAAGAGCTGGGCGTCACCGGCGACACCGAACTGGTAAAGCGACTGGATGACATCCGCAAGCAATACAACCTGGATTCGATCGATGACCTGGAAAAAGCGGCCAAGGAGCAGGGGGTCTCGTTTGAGGACTTCAAGCAAAACATCCGGAATCAGATTATTACTCAGGATGTGATGCGCCAGGAGGTGGGCTCGAAGATTCAGTTCACTCCGGGCGAAGCGGAGCAGTATTACGACCAGCATAAGCAGGACTTCACCCAGCCGGAGAGCGTGCGGCTGAGCGAGATTCTGGTTTCGACGGGATCGTCGGAGAATCCCGACGCAGAGACGCTGGATAAGGCGAAAGCCAAAGCCGACGACATTGAGGCTAAGCTGAACGCGGGCGGCGATTTCACGCAGTTGGCGCGCAGCTTCAGCGACGGTACGACGGCCGCGGAGGGCGGCGACCTGGGGCAGTTCCGGCACGGCGCGCTGGCCCCGGTATTGGAAGAAAAGACCTTCCCGCTGAAAGCGGGCCAGTGGACCGAACCCATCCGCACCCGGCAGGGCTACCTGATTCTGAAAGTGGTGGATCACACGCCCGCGGGCGTTGCGCCCTACAAGCAAGTGCAGGATCAGGTGGAAGAAGCGCTCTACATGAGCCGCATGGAGCCGGCGATTCGCGCCTACCTGACCACCATGCGCGACCAGGCGTTCATCGACATCAAGCCGGGATATGTGGACACCGGCGCCAGTCCGGGTGAAACCAAGCCGGTTTTCAGCGCGTATGTTCCGCCGGCGCCCAAGAAGCGACCCAAGGTGGAACGGACGCGCTTCCGCGAAAACACCCGCGGATTCCGGCAGAAGTCGCCGGTGTCGGAGCCGCAGCAGGCCACGGCGCAGGACAAAGACAAGAAGAAGCAGAAGGAAGTTGCCTCGGAAAAGCCGGGCAAGAGAGAAAAGATTCGGTTCGGGCAGGCTCCTCGCGAAACTTTGCCTTCGGCAGCGAACAGCACCGGAACCGAGAATGCAGGCGCGCTCCCGGAGACCGCGCAGAACGAGCCGGTGAATCCGCTGGAGCCGACGCGGCCGGAGCACAAGATGCGGTATACCGATCTGGCGCGGCACAAAAAAGAGAAGACAGCGAAGGGGACGCAGCCGGATAGCTTTGCGCCGGCGCCGCCGGATGCGGCCGAAGTCGCCGATCGGCAGACGCAGTCAGCCCCGTTAGGACTGGGCGGCAATACCGCGGCGCAGAAGAAAAAGAAGACGACGACAGGGCAAAAGACCCGCTATACCGAAGAGAAAAAGAAGCCGGCGACCACGGCTCCGACGCCGATGACACCGGCAGCGCCGGTAACGGGCGCACCGGCTCCAGCGAGCCATACGCAGCAGCCGCAACAATAGCGGATAAGCAAATCAGCAAGTCGGCAGGTCAGCGGGACAGCAGGTCAGGGGAGTGAGCGCGTATGCGTCGGACCTGAAGCGGGCCTCCAGAGGCGTTTGCTCGCCGGATTTGCGGGAATTGGGTCACCCTTGCCGGGCCTAGGATTCGGCCCGGTTTGTGTTGTGATGAGGCGATTTGGCGGGCGCTCGCGCGGAGTGTCACCCCGGTCGGCTTTTCTCAAAGACGAGCGAGCTTTTGATGACATGGTAACCGTCGCGGACGTAGAAGCGATGCGCGTCGAGGCGCGTGCTCCGCGAGGTGAGCCGGAGAGTGTGGACTTCCTGTTCCCAACTCCAAGCCTCGGCTCGGGCGCAGAGGCGCCGTCCGATTCCTCTTCCGCGCCTGCCTTCTTTCACCACCAGGCCGCCGATAAATGCAAACGGCGGAGTTTGCAAACGGCGCTCGATGGAGATTTCAATCCAGCCCACAACTTCTTCGCCCACGCACGCTACGAATGCCGCCTGAGGCTGACCATCGCGGCCAAGGCTCTCAATCCATGCGCGAATCGCTTCAGGCGAACGCGCGTAGCCGAGTTGGCCGCACAAGACGCTGACCTCGGGCGCATCGTCTGGCCGCATTTCGCGGATGGTGAGGTTTTCCCCATGGGCGCAAGAACGAGAATCCATGCCGAGCCTGCTCCATTCATGTTGGCACAGCGGACGGCTTGGCTTTGAGAGCCTGATCGCGGATGTTGTATGCTTGCGGGCAGAATGAAGGATATTTATGTTGCCGATCTCGGCGGCTACGACGAGGTGAAGATCTTTGACTCGTTTTTCCTGGTGCTGGCCAAACAGCAGCGGACCACGAAACAAAACAAGCCGTATCTGAGCCTGATGTTCGGAGACAAGACGGGCCAAGTCGAAGGGCGGGTGTGGGATCTGGCGGATCCGCGCATCGCCAGAGACTTCGAACGCGGCGACGCGGTGAAGGTGCGGGGCTGTGTTTCGCGCTTCGACGAGCGATGCCAGATCAAGGTGGATCAGTTGCGCCGCGCCGCGCCGGGCGAGGTGGAGAAGTCGGATCTGCTGCCCGCGACGGTGCACGACATTGCTGTGCTTTGGAGCCGGCTGGACGCAGGGGTGGAAGGCCTGACCAACCTCGATTTGAAGCGGCTGCTCCAGACGCTGTTGGCCGACCCCGCGATTGCGCGCGATTATCGCGAAGCTCCGGCGGCGCGGCAACTGCATCATGCGTGGCTGGGTGGCTTGCTGGAACACGTGGTGAGCTTGCTGGGATTGGCCGAGAAGGTGGCCTCGCATTATCCGCTGCTCGACCGCGACCTGCTGGTGACCGGCGTGATTCTGCACGACATTGGCAAAATCCGCGAGCTGAGCTGGGAGACCGGCTTCGATTACACGGTGGAGGGGGTATTGCTGGGACACATCCAGATGGGTGTGGATCTGGTGGAGAAAACGATCGCGGGGCTGCCGGATTTTCCGGAACGGCTGCGCACGCTGGTGCTGCACATGATTCTGAGCCACCACGGCAAGCTGGAGTTCGGGTCGCCGAAGCTGCCCATGATTCCCGAGGCGCTGGCGCTGAACTTTATCGACGACCTGGACGCGAAGATGCGGGCGATGGAGAGCGAATTCGAGAAGTCGGCGCGGGAGGGCCGGGCGCCGGACGAATTGACGGGGAAGGTTTGGGCGCTGGATAACCGGCAGCTGCTGAATACGAAGAAGTGGCTGGGGGAGAAGCAGGGATCAAGGAACAGGGATCAGGGATCGAGGGCTGGAACTTCGATGGCCCTGGAGGACGAATAGCACGGGCCAGCGAGTATTGGACGCAACACAGTCAGCTCAGCGCACGCATTGGATTAAAGAATTTAAGCCCGATGAAATGCTTCTCGTTGCCAGTAACTAGCATGCAACCATTGGCCTCGGCGATGGCGGCCAGGATCATATCGAGCCCGCTCCGTGGCGGGCCCGCCTTTGTTCCTTCGGCCATGAAGCGTCCCCAAATCAAGCCGGCTTTATCGTCGAATGAAAGGATGCGCCCGGCGAAAACCGATTGCGGACCAGTCGGCCCGAAGAACCAGCGCTCCAGTTCGGTCCGCTTTTTGCCCGCTGGACTTTCCTGCACCCCGCGCCAAATCTCGGCTAGGGTCAGCGAGGCTATGTAGAGATCCTCTTTTTCCTGCCCGGCAAGCCAGGCGAGGAGCGACGGAGACGGCAAAGGCTTGGTCGGATTGCTGAGGATGTTGGTGTCGAGCAGGTATCGGCTCACAGATCGATCTTTCTTCCTTCTTCGAAAGGTCGTGTAAGGTTCAAATCGGTCAGGGGCCAACTACGCAGCACTTCCAAGATGCTCACCTTACCGGCGGGTTTCTCCGAGATCCCTTGGCGCACCGAGGCGCGCATCTTCTCGGCCTCAGGGGTGCTTTCCGCCAGCTTGCGGGCCAGGACGCGGATCATTTCCCGATCGCGATCGAGTCCCAGGACCTCAAAACGGGCCAATCCACGTTTGCGAAGGCGCTTGCGGTAATTCTTAACCGCCTTTGTCTGCGATGGAGTTCCCACGGTCGCTCCCGGTTTTCTACCTATCCTGTAATATATCCAGAAATGGAAATACGCACAAACCGGCCATTTCAGTGCAGCCGTTTACTTGACGAACCAGTTCCATTGCTCCTCGGTGAGCGGGACGACGGAGAGGCGACCGATTTTAATGAGCGGAGAGTCTTTGAAGAGCTTTTCGGCTTTGATTTGATCGAGGGTCTTGGGAGTTTTGAGGCGCTTGCCGACTTTGACACGGACAACAGGGACTTTGGGGTCGGTGGCGTTAACGCTGAGCACTGTGCCTGTGCCCACGGCGGTGCGCTCGTCGCCGGTGTGGTAGAAAATCCACTTGGCGCCCGGCTTCATCTCACGCAGATTCTTGACGGCGGCGGGATTGGAGACGCCGTCCCAGACGGTTTCCTGGTCGCGAAGGAAGTCGTCGAAGTTGTAGGCTTCGGGTTCAGTTTTGAAGAGGTAATAGCTCATAAGCAGTTCACAGTTCGTAGTTCACGGCCCGTCATTCGAAGTGTCTGCACGGCGGCGGTGGGTTGTGCGGGAAATTTTCGCGCCTCGCTCAAAATTTCCGCGCCCGCCGATGACGTAAGCAGAATACACGAGAGCCAATGGGAGCGGATTTCCCCGCCGAGTGGCGTGTGAAATTAGCCCCCCAGAGCTTTGAATTGATAACTGATAACTGTGAACTGCTCACCGATCCCTCCGGTAGAATGAAATCGATATGATCCGCTTCTCCACGGCCGGGGAATCGCACGGCGAGGCGCTGATTGCGCTCATTTCCGGGCTGCCGGCCGGCGTGCCGATCGATTTGGAATTTGTGAACCGGGAGTTGTGGCGTCGGCAGCAGGGCTATGGGCGCGGCGGGCGGATGAAGATTGAAACCGATCAAGCGCATGTGCTCTCGGGCGTGCGGCACGGAAAGACGATCGGTTCGCCGGTCGCCATTGAGCTCGTGAACCGCGATTGGAAAAACTGGGAGGAAAAACTGCCGGTGGGGGCTGGCGACCTGGCAAAGCATCAAACGGTGGCCTCGCCGCGGCCGGGGCATGCGGATTTGGCCGGCGCGCTCAAGTACAACTTTGCCGATGCGCGGTATGTGCTGGAGCGAGCTTCGGCGCGGGAGTCGGCGGCGCGCGTGGCGGCGGGCGCGATGGCCAAGCTGATGCTGCGCACGCTGGGGATCGAAGTGTTGAGCCACGTGATCCGCGTGGGGCGCGTGGGGTTGGGGCGCGCGGCGGCGTGGGAGGAGATTGTCGCCATGGCGGCGAAGGACGAGGTGGTGCTGGCGTGCGTGGACGCGGCAGCCGAAGCGCGGATGAAAGAAGAAGTGGAAGAAGCGGCGCGGACGGGCGACACGGTGAACGGCGTGTTTGAGGTGGTGGCGCACAATGTGCCGGCCGGGCTGGGCACGTACGCCAACTGGGACGAGCGGCTGGACGGGCTATTGGCGTGGACGGTGATGAGCCTGCAGGCGGTGAAGGCGGTGGAGATCGGCCGCGGGGTGACGGCGGCGGAGTCGTTCGGGTCGCGGGTTCACGACCCGATTTATTACGCCGCAAATGAGGCCAGCGGCGCGAACGGACGGCCGACGCGCTTTACGCGGCCCACGAACAACGCCGGCGGCATTGAGGGCGGAGTTTCGAATGGCGAAGACGTGGTGGTGCGCGGGTATCTGAAGCCGATTTCGACGCTGCGCAAGCCGCTTGAGTCGGTGCGTTTCGACACGCGCGAGCCGACGGCCGCAAGCTATGAGCGCAGCGACATTTGCGTGGTTCCCGCGGCGGGCGTGGCGGCGGAAGCGATGGTGGCGATCACCCTGGCGGGGTTGGCGGCGCAGAAGTTCGGGGGCGACTCGCTGACCGAGCTGAAACGGAACTTCGACGGGTACATCGAACAGATAAAGCGGTTCTAGAGTTAGCGGGCATTACCGCATTTGATTCAGGCTTTTGTGGCTCAAAGGTAGAATGACTAGAGGGGCGGGAGTACACGATGGCTGATTTGAATCTCGATCCGGTTGTAGGCGAGGAAGTCCGTGTTCCATATCGACTGGGGGTGTTTCGCATTGTCCAGGTCTTTCAACCCGGCGAAGAGCACCCGAATCCGAACCTTCGGACACCGGAAGCCCGACTGGGGACTGTGGACTTGAAGCGTGAGGATAATGGCTTTTTCCTGCCTGGAGTTCCCTGGCACAGGTTGAAGTATGTAGATGAGACGCGTCCCGTCCGCCGCACCATCGAGTGGCTCAAGACGAACCCCGAAGAGTGGCTCAAGACCTACCCAGAAGGCTATCCCGATTACGTAGTAGATTATGAAGTAACGGCAGGAAACGATCATGCGGGAAATCCCGCGATCTTTGCCCGGTTTTTTGTCGATCCGGAGTACATCTATGAGAATGGCCGACCTTCTGAGAAGAAAGTAGCGGAGTTGAACGAATTTCTCGACTCAGTTCGAGCGATTTTGATCGGCCTTGACCCTGATCGATGGACATATGTTCGGGCTGCGGAGGCGCGGAGGGCGCTCGATGCCGCTAGCTGAGGAACTGCTGGAACACGCGCGGTTTCTCGCCAATCTCGATCCCAGCACCACCTCACAGGCGAACATTAGGCGAGCAATCTCCGCTGCGTATTATGCGGTCTTTCATTTGCTGGCCCATGAGGTCGCAACGCAGGTCAGCCCCGATTTTCCGGAGGGACTGAGAGAAAGAACCCAGCGGGCACTGGATCACCGCCAGATGCTGACGGCGGCCAAGGCGTTCTACGAAGCCGGTCAGGCTGGAAAAAGACCCGGCAATCTGCCTGCGGACATCAAACTTGCCGGCCCGGTTTCCAAAGAGCTTTCGTTGATTGCCGAAAGCTTCAAGGACCTTCAGGAAGCTCGCCTTGCGGCTGATTACGACGCACTGAACCGCTTTGACGCGACCGATGCAGTAACGCTTGTACAGAGGGCGGAGAGCGTCTTCAGAAATTGGAAGAAAGAAAGAGAATCCAACAACGCGCCAGTGTTTTTGGCGTCGTTGATGTTTGGGAAAACCTGGAACAGATGATCGCGACAGGGTCCTGGAAGAAGGGAAGGTACTTCATCGGCAACAATGATTCTGAAGATTGTCAAATATCCGGAGCCGGTGCTGCAGCAGGCCGGCGAACCGGTGACCGAATTCGACGAGGAACTGCGCACTTTCGTCGCCAATCTGTTTGAGACCATGTACAAGGCGCAGGGCATCGGGTTGGCAGCGCAGCAGGTGGGCGTGGCCAAACGGGTGACTGTCATCGACCTGAGCCTGGGCAAAGACCCGGCGCAGAAGCTCGTGTTGGTCAATCCAGAGGTCGTTCATCGGGAGGGCAAGCAGTACGAAGAGGAAGGCTGCCTGAGCTTTCCCGATATCCGCGAGAAGATTGCGCGCGCCGCCAAGGTGCGCATCCGCGCCCAGGACGAGAACGGCAAATGGTTCGAGATGGACGGCGAAGAGCTGCTGTCGCGCGCTTTCCAGCATGAAATCGATCACCTGGACGGCATTCTGTTCATCTTCCGGATGAGCCTGCTGAAGCGCAACCTGAATCTGCGCAAGATTCGCAAGTTGCAGAGCGAAGGCGCGTGGTGAGGTGGCAATGGCGGGCGCGGCGACCCGGTTGAGGCTGGTGTTTTGCGGGACTCCCGAATTTGCCGTGCCCACGCTGCAGACGCTGATCGTGGCCCGGCATGATGTGCGGCTAGTGGTTTCGCAGCCGGACCGGCCGGTTGGCCGGGAGCATCAAATCGCGGCTACACCGGTAAAACGGACGGCGCTCGAGGTGGGGCTGCCGGTGGCGCAGCCAGACAAGATCCGCAACAACCTGGAGTTTCGAGCGCAGCTTGAGGCGACTGCGCCCGACGCGATTGTGGTGGTGGCCTATGGGCGGATCATCCCTCCGTGGATGCTGAAACTGCCCCGGCTGGGGTGCGTGAACCTGCATGCCTCGCTGCTGCCCAAATATCGCGGCGCGGCGCCGATTCAATGGGCCGTGGCGATGGGCGACGCGTACACCGGGAACACCACCATGCTGCTTGAAGAAGGGCTGGATACGGGGCCGATCCTTCTTCAAAAGACAGTCGAGATCGGGCCGAAGCAGACGGCGGCGGAGCTGTTTCCGATCTTGGCCGAGGCGGGGGCGCCGCTGGTGCGGGAAACGCTGGCCGGACTCGCCGCGGGAACCCTGAAGCCGCAGCCGCAGAACCATGAATTCGCCACGTTTGCGCCGCTGCTTGACCGGGAAGACGGGCGCATGGATTTTGCGGCCCGCAGCGCGACGGAGCTGTACAACCGGTGGCGGGGGTTCCAGCCGTGGCCAGGGGCGTTTACGACGTTGAACAGCAAGAAGCTGATCGTACATCGCATGGCGGTGGCGGGCGAGTCTGGGTTCGGCCTCTTACGGCGCGCGCAGGCTGGGGAAATGCAGGTGGAGAACGAGCGGCTTTTCATCGCCTGCGCCGAGGATACGTGGCTGGAGCTGGTCGAAGTGCAGTTGGAAGGCAAACGGCGGTTGCGCGCGGCGGAGTTTTTGCGCGGAATGCCGGGGCTAGCCGGCGCACGCCTGGGTTGACGGCCGTGGATCGAGTTTCTCCGGCGCGGCGGGCGGCGTTCGATGTGTTGATGGCCCTGGAGCGCGGCCACGGACACTCGGATGAACTGCTGCGAGGAAAAGCGGTAAGCGAGCTTTCGGCGATGGACCGGAATCTGGCCACGGCTCTGGTTTTGGGTGTGCTGCGCTGGCAGATATCTCTCGATGAACAAATCAGGAGATTTTTGAAGCGGCCAGGGGCGCGGCTGGATGCCGAAGCGCAGGTTGCGCTGCGCATGGGGGCTTTTCAGCTTGGCTTTTTGAATCGCGTGCCGGCTCATGCGGCCATTGATGAGAGCGTGGAGCTGGTGAAGCGGGCCGGGCATCGATTTGCGGCGGGAATGGTGAATGCAGTGCTGCGGAAGTTGAGCGGCGCGCCGCCGCACTATGCGAAGGAAGCCGCCACCTCGCTGGCGCTGGCTTCGGCGCATCCGGCGTGGATGGTGGAGCGATGGTCCGGCTTATACGGCCTCGATGCGGCGCGAGGGATCTGCGCACACGGGCAAGAACAGCCACTGGCCTGCGTGCGTATGGTGGATGCGGAGGCCGAGGCCGAGCTTGCGGGTGCGGGAGTCGAACTGGGGCCTGGAAAATTGCTGACCAGCGCGCGGTCAGTGCTCGCCGGCGACGTGACGGCGACAGTGGCGTTTCGTGACGGACGGGTGCGGCTGCAGGACGAGGGTTCGCAGTTGATTGGCGAGATTGCGGCTTGCGCGGCGGAAACGAGCTGGCGGAAGCCGGAGCATATTTTGGACTGTTGCGCAGCGCCGGGAGGCAAGACGCTGATTGTTGTGGAGCGCAATCCTGAAGCGCGGATTGTGGCCTGCGAAGCGAACCCCCGGAGGCTGGCGATACTGCGCGAGAGGCTTGCCGGTTGCGGCGAGCGCGCGGATTGCAGGCTGGCGGACGCGGCGGCGTTGGAGTTGGAAGCGGAATTCGATGCGGCGCTGGTGGACGCGCCGTGCAGCGGCACAGGGACGCTAGGGCGCAATCCGGAGATTCGCCACCGGCTGCGGCAGGAGGACTTGGCGCGGCAGGCGGAGCGGCAGCGAGCGATTTTGCGCGCCGCGTTGCGGGCGGTGCGGCCGGGCGGACGCGTGGTGTATTCGACCTGCTCGCTGGAGCCTGAGGAGAACGAGCAGGTGGTGACGGCAATTTTGGCAGAAGAAGCGAATGCGCGCCAACTCTCGCTCGCGCTGAGCATCGGTGCGCTCTTGCGCAGGGGCGTTCTCACGCCAACTGGCGCGGATCGACTACGAGGCTGCATTACGCCGGAAGGTGCGCTGCGCCTGCTTCCCGGCGCGGTCGAGACCGATGGTTTCTTCGTTGCTCTTGTCGAGAAATCCGCGTAGGGTAGGCGTGCAAAGGGTTGCGGTCTCTTCGCTACGTTGGCGGGCCGCGACTTGGCGGCCGGCTTTCAGTTCGATTCCGAACCCAGCTTGAGTGATGCGTAATCGCGGCCAAGCAGCCCGCAGAGCGCCTCGACGACGAGTTCGTGGTCGGCGCGCTGGGGCAGGCCGGAGACGGTGACGCTGCCGACGATGCCCGCGCCTTCTACGTGCAGCGGAAACGATCCGCCGTGGGCGGCAAAATCGGCGATGGAGTGGCCGCGTTCCTCCAAAGTCTGTCTCTTCTGCTTGAGGTCAAGGCCCATGCCGTACGAACTGCGATGGTAGCGCGCGACCACGTTGCTCTTGCGCCGCACCCATTCGGGATTGTCGGGGGTCGTGCCATCCAATGCGGCATAAAACAAAGGCTGGCCGAAGCGGCGCACGTCAATCACAAGGGCGAGGCCGCGTTCGATGGCCATGGCGCGCAAGCGTGAGCCCAATTCCCAGGCCAGTTGCGCATCGAGGCGCGGCAAGCGCAGCTCCCGCTCCTGCAACGCGATTTGCTCCGCATCTTCATTCAATCCCATGCGATCTCAGACTCCTTTTCCGAATTGATTCCACTCCGATTTTTCGAGGGTTGATGAGGGCCTGTTCACACGAACGAGGTCGATGCTCATCGCGCGACCGCGAGCCGCACCACCGTGTTCTGATCGACGCGGGCGCCGGCGGTCGGCGTCTGCGCGACGATGGCTCCGGGCCGGATCGGGAGCAAGGGCAACGCAGAGCCGTCGCCGACCGGACCGATGGGCACATCCACGATGTCAGGCGGCGCGGCTTTCATGCCCACTTTGGCAAGCGCGGCTTGGGCGCTCGCCAAAGACCATCCGGTCATATCGGGCATGACCCAGCCGTTGGGGGTTTCGTTATCCGGCGCAGCGACGAGCAGACTGACAGAGGGCTGCTCGATATCCTGCGCGTGGGCGGGCGGATCCTGAGCAAGCACCGCCCCTTCGGGCGCGCCGGCGTCAGGCAGATGCGCAACCGTGCTTACGTCGAGTCCGGCGCGGCGCACCTCAAGCTCGGCAACGCGCTCGTCATCGCCCACGGTGTTGGGCACATCGACCATTTGCGGCCCCAGGCTTTCAGCCACGCGCACGCGCCACTCACGGCGCACCACCGTGCCCGCGGCCGGCGATTGGGAGAGGATGTGGCCGGTGGCGACGTCGCCCGAGTAGTAACGGTTGTCGACGTCGAGGTTGAGACCGAGGCCGGCGGTCTCGCTGCGCGCCTGGACCACGGTCATGCCCTTGAGCGCTGGCACCTGCACCTCAGCGCCATGAATGGCGAAACGCATGGTGATGATGGCGGAAAGAAGGGCGGCGGTGACGAGCACCAGGAGCACAGACGCCGCGCGAAAAAAGTTGACGATCGGTCGGCTCGTCATGGTTGAGGCGCATCCTTGGCCAGCGCGAACGGAGCTCTTTCGGAGGACTCGAAGTTTGGCCTTCCCACGGCGGAAGGATGGTTGATCGATGTGTACAAAGTGCGTATCCTCAGGATGGAAGCGCAGGCGCAATGAACAGCCGCGAGATAGTGAGAAGGCTCGAAGAAGACGGGTGGGTCGAAGTCGCGCAAGCTGGTAGTCATAAGCAATTTAAGCATCCCGTAAAGCCGGGCCGGGTCACGGTCCCCCATCCCAGAAAGGATGTTCCCATTGGAACGCTCAAGAGCATCGAAAAGCAAGCGGGCTTCAAGCTCCGGTAAGGGCGGAGCGACGGAGTATATCGCCTATCTTCACAAGGATAAAAGGTCCGATTACGGGGTCAGCTTCCCCGATTTTCCCGGCTGCATCACCGCAGGTTCCACGTTGGAAGAGGCGCGACGCATGGCCTCCGAGGCTCTCGCGTTTCATCTTGAAGGCATGCGTGAAGATGGGGAGGAAATCCCCGCGCCCTCAACTCTCGACGATCTGCGTGGCGACCCAGCCATGAAAGGCGCGGTGGCTTTTCTGGTGGAGACCAAAGAACCTGAGAAGACGGTTCGTGTCAACATCACGGCGCGCGCGAGCCAGATTGCGGAGATCGACCGGCGCGCACGGAGCGTAGGGCTCACGCGCTCCTCGTACCTGGTGCAAAAGGCTCTGGGAAGAAGGGCAGTTTCCCGCTAACAGCCTCGGGCGGTAGGGCTGGTTAACGCGTATTATCCGTCATCGGCTCGGGGTGAATGGTGACGCGCTGAACTTCAGGGCAGGCGAGCTTGAATCGGTCTTCGAGGTCGGTGATGACCTGGTGGACGCGCTGCAGGTTCAAATCGTCGGGCAGGGTGCAGTGGCAGGAGAGATCGACGTGTTCGCGGGACCGGCGTACGGTGATCTGGTGAACATCGATCACCTCGGGCAACTCGCGGGCGGCGACGCGCAGGCACAGTTCGATTTTTCGATCTGCCTCCACAATTTCTTCGGGCTGCTCGATGGTGGCCGGCTCACTTTCGATGTGGGTGAGAACGGAGTCGATCTCCGGCACGGCGCGCAGGATTTCCGCTTCCATGGCGGTCACGAAATCGTGCGCGGCCAATAGAGGCAGGTTTTCATCGAGTTCGAGATGCTGCTCAACGCGCAGGCGGCCGTGGTGCGACTGCACGCTGAGCTCATGGACGGAGACGTTGTTCCGGGCGGCGACGGCGCGGACGCGGTCGAAGATGCTTTCGGCGCGGGTCTCGCGGGGCACAGTGCGGACGACGACGTCAGTCTGGGGCAGGGTGCGCTGGACAGCCGCGGTGGCCGCCTGCACCAAGTCACCCGTGTGCTCGAAGGTGAAGCGGCGGGGCAACGCGAGGGTGAGATCGGCGAAGTAGCCGGCTCCGGCGCGACGCACGCGCGCCTGCTCCACGGCCAGCACACCGGGAACCGTTTCCACCTCGCGGACGAGGCGGCGGCGGGTTTCAGCGGGGATCTCGTCGGTGAGGGCGCTGGCTGCTTCATGGCCCAGCCGCACCGTTAAGCGCAGGATCATGACAGAAACCCCGACGGCGGCCAGAGGATCGGCGTAGCGCAGCCAGGCGACGCCGAGATGGGCGCCGAGACCTGTGGCGCCGAGGCCGACGAGCACGGCCGCGGAGGCCCAGATATCCGAGGCAAAGTGCGAAGCGTCCGTAGCCAGGGCGGGGCTGCCGGTGCGGAAGGCGACGGCCCGCAAGCGGCGCGAGCGCCAGAGGTCCACAAAAATGGACGCTGCAAGCACGAGAGCAGGCCAGCCTGCGTGGCGCACTTCGACGGGACGGAAAAAGATGCGCTGCATCGCTTCCCAGAGGATCCAGGCGCACGAGATGGCCATGAGTCCCGCTTCGGCAAAAGTGGAAAGATTTTCGATTTTGCCGTGGCCATACGTGTGGTCTTCATCGGCGGGCTTGTCGCTGACGCGGACGGAGAAGAACGTGAGCGCGGCGCCGGCGAGGTCGAGACCGGAGTGGGCCGCATCGGAAAGAACGCCCAGAGAGCCGGAGAAAATGCCGGCGGCGAGCTTGAGCAGCGTCATGCCCGCCGCGGCGAGCATGGAGTTGCGCGCCACCGTGCGCTTTTGGGCGGAAACGCCGGCCGCGCCCCGAGTGGAAGCGCCGGACCCCGGCGGATTGGGGACGGACGCGCTGGATGAAGCTCGGGCCATCTGGTTTCTAGATTATCGTTATTTCTCGTTTCCGGTCGGCCGAGCTCCCGTGTATAACCCGGCGATGCCGAAGGTGTAGGGCCGCCAGGAGCATTGCACGTAGCCTGCGGAACGCATGAGGGCGAGCAGTTCAGGAGGGCGCGGAAAGCGGCCAACTGAGGCAGGAAGATAGTGGTAAGGTCCGTCTTTGCCGCAAATCGCGCGGCCAATAGCGGGCAGGACGCGACGGAAATAGAGGGCGTAGGCTTTGCCGAGAAAGCCTCCAGGTTCGCTGAACTCGAGGATGCCCAACTGGCCGCCGGGCCTGAGCACGCGATGGAACTCGCGCAGGCCGGCTTCGTAATTAGCCAGATTGCGGAAGCCGAAAGCGGTCACAACGAGGTCGAGAGACGCCGAGCCCAGGGGCAGATGGAGGGCGTCGGCTTCAATGGGCACTGCGTACGGCAGACCCCTGGAGCTTTTGCGATCGAATGAGAATCGAAATGCCGGCGAGCCGAATTTGCGCGCGCCGCGGCTCAGCATTTGGCGCGCGAAATCGACCGCAAGCGCGGGGCGCGCGTGGGCAGGGCGGCGCTTGAGCAGGGCCACGGTCATGTCGCCCGTGCCGCAGCAGACGTCGAGAACCGCGGCTTCGGGGCGGGCCAGCACGGCGCGGAAGCGACGCGCGGCGCGCCACCACCACAGCCGGTCCACGTTGGCGGAGAGCACGTGGTTGAGCAAGTCGTAGCGCGAGGCGATGGAGTCGAACATCTGCCGCACGGCCTGAGCCGCGGCGGCTTCGTCGGCCACTCCTGCCGGTTTGGCTCCGGTTGCGGACATGGAAAATCTATCGCCTCGTATGCTTGAATTGCGGGTTCCGCTGGGGAATTCCCCACATCCATCCTAAATTCCCCCGGTGTCGCGAACTGCGCCATCCAAATCCCGGAGGTTCATTTTCCTCTACTCGCGGTGGTATATACTCGAGATAGCGATCACGATGGAGCCGAAACCATGAGAGCAAGCGCAGGCGCGAAGACCATCGAGGCTAAGCTGTTCTGGAACGGGCGCAGCCAGGCGGTGCGTTTGCCCAAGGAGTTCCGCTTTGAGGGCGACCGCGTGCGGGTAACCCGCATAGGCGCCGGGATCCTGCTTGAACCGGCGGCGAAAGAACCTAAAGAATCTGTCGAAGATTGGTTTGCCCGGCTAGACGCGATGGGGGCCGATCCTCTTTTTCCCGAAGGACGAAAGCAAAAGCTCGCCCCCATCCGCAAGTATTTCAAGTGAACTACCTTCTCGACACCAACGTCTGCATCGCGCTGATCAACGGAAGCCCGCGGAGAGCGCGAGCGCGGTTCGCCCAGGCTTCGCGCGGCGGGGCTACGCTGACCACTTCGACTGTTGCCGTTCACGAGCTATGGTATGGCGTGGCCAAGAGCGCGCTGGTGGAAGCGAACGCGCGCCGGCTGCAGGCGTTCCTGGAGCGCGAGCTGTCGGTGCTCGATTTTTCCGAACAGGATGCTCAAGCGGCGGGAGAAATTCGCGCGCAACTGGAACGAAGGGGCAAGCGCATCGGCGAGTACGACACCTTGATTGCCGGGCAGGCGTATAGCCGAGGCCTGATTCTGGTCACGGCGAATTCGCGCGAATTTGGCAGGGTAAAGAGCTTGGTGGTCGAAGACTGGACCCGGTGAGGCGGTTTGCGGCGCTCGACACAGGCGAGTACTCGTGCAGATGCGCAGCGCGATCAAATCAGAGACTGGAGCCCGCTGCCGAGGAGGTGATTTGCGTGAAAATTTCGTTGAAATTTGCAGTTTTGGGCGTGCTCCTGCCGCTGGCAGCAGTTTCTGTTGCCGCGCAGCAGGATTATTTCGGCAACTGGCCCGCAGGACGGTCGCCGCGGGAGGTTGGAAAGCGTGTGGCGGAGCATTTTGTGACGAGCCCGCATCAGGGCGCCGGGACGATCGTGTATAGCGAAGTGGGCACGTGGTATGGGGCGCTGACCCTTGCGCAATTGGCCCACGACGACGAGTTGCGCGACCGGCTGATCAAGCGATTCGAGCCGCTGTTGCCGGGCGGAGCGGAGGCGGACAAGATTCCAAAGCGGGATCATGTGGACGACTCGATTTTCGGTGTTGTGCCTTTGCAAATCGCCATCGAGACAAAAGACAAGAAGTATCTCGATTACGGATTGTCATTCGCCGACCGGCAATGGGAACATCCGCTGCCCAACGGGCTTTCGCACGAGTCGCGCTTCTGGATCGACGACATGTACATGCTGACCATTTTGCAACTGGAGGCCTACCGCGCCACCGGAGACAGGAAGTATCTGGACCGCGACGCCCACGAGATGACTGCGTACCTCGACAAGCTGCAGCGGCCGAATGGGCTCTTCTTCCACGCGCCGGATGCGCCCTATTTCTGGGGCCGGGGCGATGGGTGGGTGGCGGCGGGCATGGCGGAGATGCTACGCAGCCTGTCGGAAGATCACCCGCAGCGAAGGCGGATCATGGAGAGCTACCGAAAGATGATGGCCGCGCTGATCAAGGATCAGGCCAAGGATGGGATGTGGCGCCAGTTGATCGACCGCGATGAGGCGTGGGAGGAGAGCTCGGCGAGCGGCATGTTCACCTTTGCGCTGATCACCGGAGTGAAGAACGGCTGGCTGGATGCGGCAACCTATGGGCCGGCGGCGCGCAAGGCGTGGATCGCCGTGACCGGCTTCATCGACCAGAACGATAACGTGACGAACGTGTGCGAAGGCACAAACAAGGAAAACGATCTGGAATATTACCTGGAACGGCAGAGGCGGACAGGAGACTTCCACGGCCAGGAGCCGATTTTGTGGGCGGCTTCAGCGCTGCTGCGGTAATCGTAAGAGGCCGCTTTTACCGGGGGCGGCCAACAGGCTGCGCGCTTGCAGCTCGTTGAGCACGCGCTCGACTTTCCAGTCCAGGGCGCCGGTTCCGTCGATGCTCAGGTTGGCGTGGAGGGCGGAAGGCCGCACGTACTTGATGCTCGCCGGGCGAACGGTAGCCTCGTACTGGCGGCGCACAGACTCGGGCGTGCGGCCACGCTGCTCGATGTCGCGCTTCATCCGGCGCTCGAAGCAGAGCTCATCGGGCGCATCGATGTAGATCCGCAGGTGGTAAAGCGGCAGAAGCTGGAAGTAAAAGAGCGCGAAGAGGCCCTCGACAATGAGGAACGCGCGGGGCGCGATGTTTTCAGTGCGGCCCGGGACGCGGGTATGGGTGGTGAAGTCATAAAGCGGGCGCCCGATGGCTTCGCCCCGGGCGAGGGCGGCGATGTGCGCGGCGAGAAGCGGCAGCTCGAGGAGTTCCGGGTCGTCGAAGTTTTGCTGGAAGCGCTCGGCGAGCGGCAGGTGGGCCAGGTCGCGATAGTAGTGATCGAGAGGAAAATGAGTTCCGTCGAGCTCGCGAGCCAGTTCGGCCGCAAGCGTGGTTTTGCCGGAGCCGGAACAGCCTGCGATGCCGAGGACGATGGGTGGAAATGGAAGCTGCGGCTCGTCCGCGACGGGCGGCGCATCGCGCAGAATTGAGTTTTCGTTGACTGGCTCGCTCACAGGCTGGCTTTCAGGGAAGCGGCGATTTTCGGTGTGAGCCGCTTGAGGAATGCGGCGAGCCGGCCTTCGACCTGGCGGCCGATTTCGTTGACGTCCTCGTGGCTGAGCGGAGTGGAACTGAGTCCCGCGGCGAGATTGGTGACGCACGAGATACCCAGAACCTCGATGCCCATATGGCGCGCGACCAAGGTTTCAGGGACCGTGGACATGCCGACCAATGTGGCGCCCAGAATGCGGAAAGCGCGAATTTCGGCGGGAGTTTCAAAGCTCGGGCCGGCAGTGGCGAGGTAAACGCCTTCTTCCAGGGCGAAACCTTCCTCTTCCGCGGACTGGCGAGCCAGTGCGCGGAGTGGCTTTGAATAGGCCTCCGTCATATCGAAAAAGCGCCGGCCGGCCCCGGGGAGAAAGCCAAAACGCGGCTCGTTGGGGCCAAGGAGTGGGTTCCAGCCCATCATGTTGATGTGGTCGGCGAGCAGGACAAGCTGGCCAACGCGGTAACCCTCCGCGATGCCGCCGGCGGCGTTGGTGAGGACCACGGCGCGGAGTCCGAGCGCGCCGAGCACGCGCATAGGAAACGTGACCTCGAGGGGCGTGTAGCCCTCGTACGAATGGACGCGGCCCTGCATGACGATGACTGGAACGCCGGCCAGCATCCCAAAAACGATGCGGCCGGAATGGCCCTCGACAGTGGATTGCGGAAAATGCGGAATGGCGGCGTAGGGGATGACGGCGGTGGGTGACACGGCATCGGCGACCGCGCCCAAGCCCGAACCGAGGACAATTCCGATCGCGGGGGCCAGCGAGCCGAGCCGGCAATCGAGAGATGCGGCGGCGTCGGCAACTTCATCGTAATAGGTCATGGCATGGACCGGAGGATGCGCTCTGGGACATTCTACAGGCGAGGCATGGAGCTTCGAGCTTGGAGCATGGCGCGAAGGGCCGATCGGTTGGACCGCGGGCCTGGATTTTCGCTGCGTAAGAAGGCCATTGCCCGCAGGCGAGCCGATACGGCGAATACCGCGCGAGCGGGCCGGGAGCAAACCCGGCGGCGCGGGTAACGTGGTCGCGCCAGCTAACGGCGCGGCAGGCGGCGCAGTTTCTTCCTGAAAGATTCCTCGCGGGAAGGGTCATTGGGACGCCGAGGCCGAGGCGCGGAAGCTGACGCAGGGGGAAATTGTCCGTCTTGACATGCGTACAGGAATACTGTACGTTAAGGTCTGGGTGATTCAGCAATGGCTATTGAAACTACTTACACCTCACTTAGGGAAAACCTAGCGGACTTCCTGAACCGGGTGACAGACGACCGGGAGGTCGTGATAGTGAAGAGGCGGAGCGGCCAGCGCGATGTCGCGATTATCGCCGCCGACGAGTTGTCGAGTTTGATGGAGACTGCATATTTGCTGCGCTCGCCGAAGAACGCCGAGCGTTTGTTGGGGGCCTTGCGGCGCGCGAAGAAAGGCGAGGGCAAGGTTGAGACAGTGGAGGAGCTTCGAAAGTCACTTGGTTTGTAGACAGATGACAGAGATTTAGATAGATAGTGATTGATCGGTCAAGACATCAAGGTACGAGATGGCAATCCGAGAGTTGGGCGCCAACAGGCCCACAAAACGTGCGACCGTATTCGATCTTGTATTTCGTGAAGACTTATTGTGGTTCGTAAAGAATGATCGCAAGGCGGCGATTCGCGCGCTGGAACTCGTGGAGGCCGTCTTGGCCGACCCTTTTGCGGGGATTGGCAAGTCCGAGCAGCTACGGTTTGAGCTTGCCGGATGCTGGAGCCGGCGCATCACCCAGGAGCATCGGCTGGTTTACCGGGTCACGGCCGAGCGGATCGATTTTCTCCAGGCGCGCTATCACTACGAATGACGGACGAAATTCGATCCTCAGGTGAGAGCGTGATGCTACCTTTACATCCCGCGCCGCGCCCTGCCACACTGAAACGTGGACACCCAAACAGTTGTCATACTCGATTTCGGGTCGCAGTATACGCAGCTCATCGCGCGGCGCATCCGCGAGCAGAATGTGTTCTCGGTTGTGCTGCCCTGCACGGCGCCGCTCAACGAAATCGAAGCTTATAAACCCCTCGGACTGATTCTTTCGGGCGGCCCGTGCTCGGTGTACGACGCCGACGCGCCGGCGGCCAATCCCAAGGTGCTGGAGCTGGGCGCGCCGGTGCTGGGCATCTGCTATGGGCTGCAGTTCATCGTTCATCATTTGGGCGGCAAGGTGCGTTCGGCGGCCAAGCGCGAGTACGGCCATGCGGAGGTGGCTCTGGAGGACCGCTCGACGCCATTATTCGCGGGGCTGCCCGAGTTGCTGCAGGTATGGATGAGCCACGGCGACGAAGCGCTGGAGTTGCCCGCAGGTTTTCGCCGCATCGCGATTTCCGACAACGCCTTGGCGGGCATCGAGAACCCGGAACACCGCATCTGGGCGGTGCAGTTCCATCCCGAGGTGCATCACACGCCGCTGGGACCGGAGATTCTGAAGAATTTTCTATTCACGATTTGCGGCGCGCGGGGCGACTGGACGCCGGCGCACTTTATTGAGACCACGGTGGCGGCGATCCGCGAAAAGGTGGGCGCAGGGCACGTGATCTGCGCGCTCTCAGGCGGCGTGGATTCATCTGTCGCGGCCATGCTCGTGCACAAGGCCATCGGCAGCCAATTGACCTGCATTTTTGTAAATAACGGAGTGCTGCGGAAGAACG
The DNA here is from genome assembly GCA_030041305.1 of Acidobacteriaceae bacterium. Classification (GTDB taxonomy): domain Bacteria; phylum Acidobacteriota; class Terriglobia; order Terriglobales; family Acidobacteriaceae; genus Telmatobacter. The sequence continues at coordinate 37,909 of JASHOC010000204.1, read as the reverse complement.
AATTTGAGAACGTGCAGAAGAACCTGCGCGAGAAGCTGGGGCTGAACATCGTGGCCGTCAACGCCACAGCGCGATTTCTCGAACGGCTGGCGGGAGTGAGCGATCCCGAACTCAAGCGCAAGCGCATCGGACAGGAGTTTATCGCGGTTTTCGAAGACGAAGCCAACCGCATCGCGCGCGAGACCGGCGGCGTGGACTGGCTGGTGCAGGGAACGCTGTATCCCGACGTGATCGAATCCTCGAGCGTGAAAGGGCCGAGCCAGACCATCAAGAGCCATCACAACGTGGGCGGACTGCCGGAGCGGATGAAGCTGAAGCTCATCGAGCCGCTGCGGGATTTGTTCAAGGACGAGGTGCGGCGGATCGGACGCGATCTGGGCATGCCGGAGGAGATTTTGGGCCGGCAGCCGTTTCCCGGACCGGGGTTGGCGGTGCGCATCCTGGGCGAAGTGACGCCGGAACGCGTGACGCTGCTCCAGGAGGCGGACGAAATTGTGGTGGCGGAGATCAAGGCGGCCGGGCTGTACACGAAGATCTGGCAGAGCTTTGCCGTGCTGTTGCCGGTGATGAGCGTGGGCGTGATGGGCGACCAGCGGACCTACGCCTATACGATAGCCATTCGCGCCGTGCTTTCTGAAGACGGCATGACCGCGGACTGGTCGCCGCTGCCCTACGAACTGCTGAAGCGCATCTCCAGCCGAATCGTGAACGAGGTGCGCGGCATCAACCGCGTGGTGTACGACATTACGTCGAAACCGCCGGGCACGATTGAGTGGGAGTAGGCGCCCGATCCTGTGGACGCCTGGGCGCGAGGCGGGAAAGGCTTCGGAGATTGAGCCTGCCCATCCATTCATCCGCAACCTAGATTCAGCCTGTGGCGAGGGCGCGACTCGGGTCTATATTGGGGTTGACTATGTGCGAAGAACGGCCGCAAGCCCGGGCGCGCAAAATTGTGCACATCGACATGGACGCGTTCTACGCATCCGTCGAGCAGCGGGACGATCCGCAACTGCGCGGCAAGCCCGTGGTGGTGGCCTGGCGCGGCAACAGGTCGGTGGTGTGCGCCGCCTCCTACGAGGCAAGGCGCTTCGGGGTGCGTTCGGCCATGCCGGCAGTGCGAGCGGAGCGGTTGTGTCCCGAGGCGGTTTTTGTCCCTCCGGACTTCATGCGGTATCGCGCGGTGTCGCGGCAGACGCGGGAAATTTTCAAGCGGCACACCGATCTGATTGAGCCGCTCTCGCTCGATGAAGCCTATCTCGACGTGACCGAGAACAAGACCGGACTGCCCACGGCGACGCGGGTCGCGCGCGCCATTCGCGAACAGATTCGCGACGAGCTGCACCTGACCGCCTCGGCGGGCGTGGCGCCGAACAAATTCCTCGCCAAAATCGCATCCGATTGGCGCAAGCCGGACGGGCTTTTTGTCATCCAGCCCGCGGAAGTCGAAGCGTTTTTGACGCCGTTGCCGGTGGGCCGTTTGCCCGGCGTGGGCAAGGTGACTGAAGCGCGTCTGGAACAGATGGGGATCCACACGGTGGGGGAATTGCGCGGACTTGAAATTGCGGGGCTCGAAAGGCCATTGGGGCGCTTTGGCGCACGCTTGTATGAGTTGGCGCGCGGAATCGATCTCAGCCCTGTTGTTCCCGACCGGCCGACCCATTCGATTTCGTCGGAAGACACATTCGAGCGCGATGTGCTGCTCGAGGAAATGGAGCCGCTCATTCGCCGGCTTGCGGAGAAGACCTGGGCCGCCTCACGCAAGGAAACTCGGGCGCCGCGCACGGTGATGCTGAAGCTCAAAACCAGCGACTTCAAAATTCTCAGCCGCAGCCTCACGCCGTCTTCGCCGCCGGCTAGTTGCGACGAACTGATCGGCATTGCGTTGGCCCTGCGGGAGCGAGTGGGGCTGGGCCCGCAACAACGGTTTCGGCTGGTGGGCGTGGGATTGAGCAATTTTGCCGCGCCGCATGAGGCGCCTGCGCAGCCTGAGCTGTTTGAGTGAATGAGGCCAAACGCCGGCCGCCTTGCGGGAAACCGGCAGGCCCGCATACACTGAGGGACCGTTTGGAAAGGCGCAATCATGGGGTTCAAATTTCAGGGTTTCGATTTTCTGCAAATCGATTCAAGTTTCAGCGAAGACGAACGTCTGGTGCGGCGCACGGCGCGCGACTTTGTCGAAGATCATTTGATTCCCATCATTGAGGACTGCTTTCGGGAGGGCCGCTTTCCGCGCGAACTCGTGGCCCCCATGGGCGAGCTGGGCTTTTACGGCGCGAATCTGGAAGGATATGGATGCGCCGGTATGTCGAACGTCGAATACGGGCTGGTGATGCAGGAACTGGAACGCGGCGACAGCGGCTTACGCAGCTTTGTGAGCGTGCAATCGGCGCTGGTGATGTATCCCATTTACACCTTCGGCTCGGAGGAGCAGAAGAACGCATGGCTGCCGGCGTTGGCGGCGGGAGACAGGATCGGGTGCTTCGGACTCACGGAGCCGGGCTTTGGATCGAACCCCGGCGGAATGACGACGCGCGCCCAAAAGCGTGGCGATGAGTACATTCTCAACGGCGAAAAGATGTGGATCACTTCCGGCTCCATTGCGGATGTGGCCGTGATTTGGGCCAAGCTCGACGGCGCCGGCGAGGGCAGCGAAGCAGTGCGCGGCTTTCTGGTGGAGACAGATCGCAAGGGCTTTGCGGCGCAGGAGGTGCACGGCAAGTGGTCGCTGCGCGCGTCGATCACCAGCGGCCTCTCGCTTCAGGACGTCCGCGTGCCGGCGGCGAACCTGCTGCCGGGGGCGAGCGGACTCAAGAGCCCGCTGATGTGCCTAAATCAAGCGCGGTACGGCATCAGCTGGGGCGCTCTCGGCGCGGCGATGGACTGCTATTCGACGGCCCTGAATTACGCCATGAGCAGAAAGCAGTTTCACAACCAGCCCATCGCCGGCCATCAGCTCGTGCAGGAAAAGCTGGTGTGGATGGCCAGCGAAATCGCCAAGGGGCAACTGCTTTCGCTGCAGGTGGGCCGGCTGAAGGACGCGGGAACAGCAGGCCACCAGCACATTTCTATGGCCAAGCGCAACAACGTGTGGATGGCCCTCGAGTGCGCGCGGAAGGCGCGCGACATTTTGGGGGCGAATGGGATCACCGAAGATTACCCGATCATGCGCCACAGCATGAATTTGGAGTCGGTGAAAACGTACGAGGGGACGCACGACATCCATACGCTGATTTTGGGGCATAATCTCACCGGAATTCCAGCGTATTGAACGAAAGGTGTTGCGGGGTCGGCCGCCGCCCCCCGAAGCGGACTCTTGGCGGAGAAGGCCAAAAGCCTACTCACAGCTCGGGCAGCGGCCCTGTTTACCCGGGAAATCGGTTTGCGTCCGGGGGTTCCCGCAACCACGCCGAACTGGCCTTGGTTGCTCACCAAATGGGCTGGCGTAAGTCCAGTAGATTGTCAACCGTACCGATTCCTTCCCCGGGCCTTCACCACCACCCGAAACAGACGATGCAGAACACCAATAAGCGCGTTACCGTCATTGCCGGATTCGCCATCCTGCTGGCGGTGTTGTTTGCCAATTCCTTCGTCACCCGGCGGGAGCTCAACGTACAAACCAGCAACCAGAAACGTGTCGCAAGCACCCGCGACGTGTTGTACCAACTGAGCGAAACGGAAGCGCTGCTGCTCAATGCTCAGTCGGGACAACGTGGTTTTCTCTACACGGGCGACGAGACATACCTGGCTCCATACGACGAGGCGTTCGCGCAGGTGCAGCCGCACATTGAAGCTCTGGCGCGGCTGACCGCCGCGAATCCAGAAGAACGGACGCTGGTGACCCAGCTTGGCAACATGTGCCAATTGAAGCTGGCGGAACTTGCCCAGACCATTTCCCTTTACCGGGCGGGCGAAAAGAACAGCGCCAAGGCGCTGGTTTTTTCCGACGCCGGGCTGATGGACAAGATCCGCGGCGTGATTGGAGAGTTGCAGCACCAGGAAGATCTGCTGGAAGCGGCGCGTGAGGGACAATACCAAGAGAGCGAGCAGAGAACGGTTGCCAGCATCTACCTGAGCAACCTGCTCGCCGTGGTGGGATTGGTGGTGCTCGCCTACAGCATTCTGCGCGAGATCGGGATGCGCGAGAAACACGCGGCGGAGATGCGGGCGCGCGAGCAATGGCTCAGGGTGACGCTGACCAGCATTGGCGACGCGGTGATCGCCACCGACCAAAGCGGCGGCGTAACCTTCATGAATCCGGTGGCGGAGAGGCTGTTGGGCACGCCGGCAATCGAAGCCTTGAAGAAAGACAGCAAGGACGTGTTTCCCATTTTCAACGAGCTCACCGGCGAGCCGGCGGAAGATCCGGTGAAGAGGGTGCTGGAGTTCGGGTCGCTTGCCGAGCTCGCCAATCACACCGTGGTTCGCAACAGCAACGGGACCTTGATTCCCATTGAAGACAGCGCCGCTCCGATCCGCGATGAGCGGGGCCGGATTCTGGGCGTGGTGCTGGTGTTCCGCGACGTAACCCGGGAACGGAAAGCGCAGGCGATGGCGCGCCGGGCGGAAAAACTGGCCGCGGCGGCCAGGCTTTCAGCGACGATGGCGCACGAGATTAATAATCCCCTGGAAGCCATCATGAACCTGATTTACATCGCCAGGAGCTCAGAGGACGCGGCGATGGTGGCGCAAAGCCTCACTCTGGCGGATCAGGAGCTGGATCGTCTGGCGCACTTGACGCGCCAGACGCTTGGTTTCTATCGCGAGTCGAAGGTTCCGGAACCGATCGAAATTCCGGATTTGATCGAATTGGTGCTGAAACTGCATTCGAACCGACTGAAGAACAAGAACATCGCCGTTGAGCGCGATTACGGCGATTGCCCGCCGGTCTGGGGAATTCCGGGCGAACTGCGCCACGCGGTGGCGAATTTGATCGCCAACGCGGCTGACGCGGTGGACATGAACGGGACGATTGTTGTGCGGTCGCGGCACGCGCAGGATGCGGACGGCGGGGTAATTGAGATTACGTTTGAGGACGACGGACCGGGCGTTGCGCGCGAGGACGTGGAGCGAATTTTCGAGCCTTTCTTCACCACCAAAGAAGATGTGGGTACGGGACTGGGGCTTTGGATCACCAGAGAAATCGTGAAGCGCCATGGGGGGAGCATCGTGGTGCGTTCCCGTGGCGAAGGCGGCGCGACACGCGGCGCGGCGTTTGTCGTCCGGCTGCCGCTTACCGCCCATGTTGAGATAGCGGCGTTCGGTGGGGCGGACAGCGCTTCGGCAGCTCCGGCGTAAATCCAGCCCGGCGCATTCAGCGACAATTCCAAAAACGCATCGACACGCCGGAGTGAATACGGCATAGTGGTATGCATGCCGAAGCATCGCTCTTTCTGTGCGTGGATTCTGTCTGCACTCACGTCGACTGGAGTGACGGCCTTCACCGCAACCGCCCAGCCAGCAGGCAACGCGCCGGCGGCGCCAAGGATGGCCCTCGAGTGCGAGCGGATGGCGCGCGACATTTTGGGGGCGAATGGAATTGCCGAGGATTACCCAATCACGCGCCACAGCACGAATCTCGAGTCGGTGAAAACGCACGAGGGGACAAACGACATACACACACTGATCCTCGGCCAACAACTCACCGGCATCGCTGCGTATTAAGAATCTGCATTGTCTGGGGTTCTCATTCGTGCTTTAATGTTGTCACGAATCCCCAGGATTCCTGCGACCGTTTGATCCGAGGTCCTATGATTCAAGTTGCCAACTCGCCACCTGCGGGCGCAACTGCGCACGCGCCTGCACTCGGTACAAACTTCCTCTCAAGCTCCGAAGGACAGCTCGCACTGATCGTTATCGGTTTGGGCGTGATAGTTATTGCCGCGCTTTCCTTCGTGCTATGGAAGAAGGCCGCTTCAGCCGAGGATGCCATTCGCGCCTACGCCCTGGTGCTTATCCTGGTGGGCACCATTGTCCTCATCTGTGCTGGGTACAGTAACGACCAGATCGCCCCGGCGATGGGCTTGTTTGGAACCGTCGCCGGCTACCTGCTGGGACGGAAAGGAGGAGGCCAATGATGCGACAATTGCTCGCCGTAGCCGCGGCAATGGCGGCGCTTTGCACCATTGGTGCTGGATTAGCGGACCCTGCTTCGCCTCAGATGGCGCCGGCGGTGTACTCGATTGTCCGCAATGATTCAACTTCCCAGGTGACCATCGAGTTTCGAAGCAGCGACAAATGGCAGCAGATTCAGATTGACGCGCAGAAGGACGCCGACATCACCGGCGACCAGATTCGAGTAACTACGACTCGTGAAGACGAAGCAACGATCACGGTTACATTGCCTATTGTGGGCGGAAAGAAATATCGGCTGTTCTGGAATACTCAGGCGAGCATGTGGGATTTGAGCGGCACAGTTCATTAGGCTCCTCGTCTGGCTCTGAACCTTGTTATAGTCGTACGCATGCCGACCACTACCAAGCGCGCTGGCAGCCTTTTGCTTTGCGCCATCCTCGCTCTGAGCGTCGTCAGCGCCCCACAGCAGCCCGCGGCGCCGATCGTGATTCGCGCGGCGCGGCTGCTGGAGGTTGACACCGGAAACCTGCTCGAACCGGGCGAAGTGCTCGTGGAAGGCGAACGGATCCGCGCCGTGGGAACAGCCGTCGATCATCCCCAGGGCGCGAGAATCATCGATCTCGGCGACGCCACGCTGCTGCCCGGGATGGTCGATGCGCACGTACATCTGTTTCTGCATCCCGGCGCCGAAGACATGCAGACCATCGAGGAGTCCGTGCCCTGGCGCACCATCCTGGCCGAGCAGGCGGCTAAAGCCGACCTGATGGCCGGCTTTACGGCGGAGCGCGACATGGGCACGGAAGGCGCCGGCTCGGCCAGCACCGCCGTGCGTGACGCCATTAACCAGGGGATCATTCCCGGGCCGCGGCTGCGCGTTTCGGCCAACGCCATCGACATTCTGGGTGGGCACGAGGACGCCAACCGCTTCAATCCCGCGCAACACGTGCTTTCGAACGCCGATTACGCCAACGATGCGGAGCAGATCATCGAGGTGATGCGGGAGCAGCACAAGGAGGGCGCGGATTTCGCCAAGGTTTACGAAACGGGAGCGGACCGGATGATTGACGGCGTGCTGCACACGCCTTACCAGTACACCGAGGAACAACTGGCAGCGGCGGTCGAAGAGGCGCACCGGCTAGGCATGGTCGTGGGCGTGCACGCCCAGGGCGAGCCGGGCACGCACTATGCAGCCGAGGCCGGAGTGGCGTCGATTGACCACGCCACCCAGCTCAGCGACGAAACCATGCGGCTGATGAAGGAGAAAGGCATTTTTGCCGTGCCGACGTTCACGATTTTCGATTATTTTGCGCATCACACGAGTTCGGCCACGGAGGCGGCCAGCGAAGGCGCGCTGCTCGATTACAAGATTGCCGAATTCAAGAAGCAGGTTGCCGCCGGTATTCCCTTCGCCGTGGGCTCGGACGTGGGGCCGTTTCCCCACGGCACACAGGCGCACGAGCTGACCCTGATGGTGCGGTTTGGCATGAAACCTCTCGCGGTTCTGCAGGCCGATATGATCAACGGGGCCAAGCTGCTGGGATGGGCGAGACAGATGGGCGAGCTGAAGCCGGGCTATTACGCCGACGTGATTGCCGTACCCGGCAATCCTCTGGACGATATTTCCGTGGTGGAGCACGTGCGCTTCGTGATGAAGAATGGTGAAGTGGTGCGGCAGGAATGAGGCGCCATTGGTTCAGATGGCGACGACCAGTTCAGAGTAAGCAGTCAACCGCGCGTCGGCGACGCTCGTAACGAGGAAATTTTACTCAATACCTGAAAATCGCGTGAATCACTCTGCGCGGGACAGCCCTCGCGCCACGGCCCACGACCCGCCCCACAACCCCACCGCGATCAATAAGCTCGACCACTCGTCCGGATCGGTGATCGCCCCTGGAATCCCCAACCAACCCAGCGTCCGCGGCACGTGCAGCGTCACCACCCAAACGGCAAACATCAGACCGATTGCCACCCAGCTCCCGCGCTCAAATCTCCCCATGCCAATACATGCGCCGGCCAGAACAAACACCGCTCCAAAAAACGCGACCCAGAAGACATGCCAGGGAATCCAGTGGGGAACCAGCGTGCCGATTCCCCTCAGCGCGAGAAAATGGTCCACGCCGAAAACCAGCATCGCCACGGCAAAGACCATCCGGCTCACACGCCCCAGCCAGGCCGGAACCGCCGCGGGCCCCGGCGCCAAAAACGCGATACACGCCAGCGCGAGCGGCTCGAACACCACAGTTCGCAATCCCATGTCGCCTGGCTTGGCCACATAGCGCGGAACAATGATCATCAGTGTCGCCGCTGTGTAGAGCGCACCGAGCAGGAAGGCCGACGCACGACGCCAGGGCCGGATCAACAGCCCGATTCCGCATGCGATCCACACTGCTCCCCCGGCGAGCGCCAGCCAGGGAATCGCCGGCAGCCACGGCAGGACCGCGACGGCTTTGTAGCCCGCTCCCAGCGGTTCCCGCGGCATGCGCGCGCACACCAGCGTCTCCATGCCGAGCGCGAAGATCGCGAAGGCAAAAATCCCTCGCCCCGCGCCGAGCGCCGCATCGATCCTGCCATGCACTTGCGGATTCAAAACCAGGGTTCCCGCCGCCATGCGTACGCTCCTCGGGTCCTGCATTCGATGGAGGGAAAAATCCTATACAGCCACCACAAAACTGTCTTCTGTCCGCGTGACCGCATGATACAGCGTGTCGCGCTCGACAGGGACGCGGCCGGCTTCTGTGATCAGGCGGCAAAGTTCTCTGCGCGTGAGGCCCTGGGGGGTAGTGGCGCCGGCGTCGTGGTAGATTTTTTCTTCGATGACGGTGCCATCGAGGTCGTCGGCGCCGAAGCGAAGCGCAATCTGCGCGATTTTAGGGGTCAGCATCTGCCAGTAGGCCTTGATGTGGGGAAAATTGTCGAGGACCAGGCGACTGACGGCGATCTGGCGAATGTCGGTGAGGCCGGTGGTGACCGGGAGGTGGTCGAGCGGCGTGTTTTGGGGATGAAAGGCGAGCGGGATAAAGGTTTGGAAGCCGCCGGTTTCGTCCTGGAGGGCGCGCAGCTTGAGGAGATGGTCGACGCGGTCGGGGTCGTTTTCGATGTGTCCGTAAAGCATGGTGGCGTTGGACTTAAAGCCGAGCCGGTGCGCGGTGCGCGCGGTCTCCAGCCACTCCTCGCCGTGGATTTTGTGGTCGCAGATGATGGCGCGGACGCGCGGGGCGAAGATTTCCGCGCCGCCCCCGGGCATGGAATCGACGCCGGCTTCGCGGAGTTTGAGCAGGGTTTGCTCGACGGAGAGCTTGGCGCGGCGGGCGAGATAGGCGATCTCGACCATGGTGAACGCCTTGATGTGGACCCGCGGAAAGCGCTTCTTGAGACCGCGCACCAAATCGAGGAAAAACTCGAAGGGAAGGTCAGGATGCAGGCCGCCGACGATGTGGAACTCAGTGACCGCCTCAGAGTAGCCGGAAGCCGCGGTTTGCCAGGCTTCTTCAAGGCCCATAGTGTAGCCGGCGGGATCGCCTTTCTTGCGTCCAAATGCGCAGAGCTTGCACGCGGCCACGCAGACATTCGTAGGGTTGATATGGCGATTGACATTGAAGTAAGTCACATCGCCGTGCAGCCGCTCGCGCACGTGGTTGGCCAGCCAGCCCACGGCCAGGACGTCCGGCGAGGCGTAAAGAGCGAGGGCATCGGCTTCGTCGAGCCGTTCCTGCGCAAGGACTTTCCCGGCTACCGGCTCGAGCCGCCGGTCATAGGTTCGAAAATCGGCGGTTCGAAAATCCGCACGCGCGCTGGCGCCCACAGGGATTGCCCTCCACTGGTTTGATGATACCGAAGCGCGACCGGGACCGGCGCAGATCCCGTTTCCCGTGCGATCAGTGCTTCGCCGGAGGGGTGGCGCTGCGCGCATCCTCCATGACGGCCGGGTGGGGCTGGAGCAGCACCCCGTCGTTGAGTGAGGCGGCGACCAGCCGGTCGCCGATGGCGCGGATCAGAGCAATGTGGTACCCGGTTTGCCACCATTTCCAGGTCATGGTTTTGGGATCGATGGCGAAGATCTGATCGCTGGAGCGGGAGCTGACAAGGATTCGCTTGAGGGGCGCGTCGTAGCTCAGGTCATCTACGTCGCGGAAGGGTAGACGCTTGATCCAGAGCCACGATTTGCCCTGATCGCGGGTAAAGTAGACCCCCTCGCGCGCGCCCAACCACAATGTGCCGTCGGGCGAGAACGCGATGCGATGGATGCGCGTAAGCATGGTGGGCAAACCCAAAGGCTGCCAGGTTGCGCCTTTGTCGCGCGAGAGAACCACGCCGCCGGGCCGCGCCGCCGCCACCAGATCCCCTTGCACAGCGACGGAAATGTAGTCGCTGGTTCCCATCACCGGACCGCCTTGCCAGGTCGCGCCCTTGTCGTGACTCGTCAGCAGCCCATAACTGGTGGCGGCCACCCACACGTCACCCGACGCATCCAGCGAAAACACGTAGCCATCGAGTTCCACGACGGGCGCCTTCTCCGTTTTTTCGACGTTGACGCGGGTTCGAAAATGAGTCTCGGTCACCGTCTTCACCACGGTGTTGGCGATCGCGCTGCGCGACTCCCAGGTAAGCCCGCCCGAGGTGACGTCTGTGCCGGCGGGCGGGTCGAGAACGAAGATGCCGTCGTTGGTGCCCGCGATCAGGGCGCCGTCTTCGGTTTGCGCCAGGGCGAAGACATCACGGCCATCCAGGCCGGCGCCGGTTTGCCTCCACGTATTGCCGCCGTCATCGGAGACGAAGGCGCCACCATAGGTCTTGTCGTTCACCACTCCCGCGTACAGGCGCTTGGGATTGGAGCGATCCACCAACAGCGCGTCCACTTTGCGACCCGAGAACCCGGTGTTCGACGATTGAAAGGTCTTTCCGCCATCCTCACTGGCCAGCACTCCGCCGCGATCGGTGGCAAGCAGCACATGATTCGAGTCGTGCGGATCGACGTAGACATCGTTCACAATGACGTCGTCACCCGTCATGCGGCGGAAGGTGCGGCCTCCGTTCACGGTTTTGTAAAGGCCCTCCGTGGTTCCGGCGTAGACGGTATCGCGATTTTCCGGATCCTGAGCGAGCACCCGCGTCCTTCTGGCGCTCGAAGGGATGCCCTGAATTTTGTGGAAGAGCAAGCCCGCGTCAATGCTCTTGTAAATTCCGCTGCACGCGCTTAAATAAAGAGTCCGCGGCTTTTCGGGATCGATGACCATCGAAAACACGTCAGAATCGACAATCAGCCCTCGATCGATATGCCGCCAGGTTTTGCCCCCGTCCGTGGTCTTCCAGGGCAGGTGCCAGGTGCCCACGTACACAATATCGGGATTGCGGGGATCGACGGCGAGCGAGGCAAGCTCATGAATTTCGCGGCTGCCCGGAGGGCTGATCTGCTCCCAGGTTGCGGCTCCATCGGTGCTGCGGAACACTCCCTGGAGGGAGCCGGCCAAAAAGATGCGGGGATCGGATGGGGACTGCACGAATGCGTGAATGGCCTGCCCGTGCAGCCCTGGAACTTCGGTCCAGCTTTGGCCGGCGTCGCGGCTCACCCACAAGCCGCCATCGTTGCGGTCGGCCCACCAGCCAGCGGCGTAAATCGTGGTGGGGCGCTGGGAGTCCACAACGATGTGATCGAGGATCAAGCCTTCAGAGGAGCCGAGTCTGGCCAGATGATGCCAGGATGCGCCGCCATCGGTAGATTCGTAAATCCATCCGGCCGTGGTGCCCAGGTAAAGATGGTTGGGCTGGCCGGGAGCTGCGGCAAAGGCCCGAGCGTCGCCACCCGCCGGGCCGACAGTAACCCAATTTTCTTGCGCGGGCAGCTTAGACACTGCCAGTGCAAGCAACATCGCCAAGGAAATGAAGGCAGGGAGCCGAAAAAAGCGGCGCCATTCGACACCTTTGGACGACCAAATCATGAGACAAAAGGCCCTCGGGGATCCTCCCCACCAGTATACAGAGAAAGATTTTAGCGCGAATCATTTCTGCAGCCCGAGTGCACACTTGGGCGCCGAATTGGAAACGATCTCAGAAGCTGGGAAGGGCGCAACCACGGGCTCGGCGGCCTGGGTCAATGCGTTGGTCGAGGTAAAGGCGTCGGTGAGGTGAGCCGGCTCATAAAGGTTGCCGCGGTATTGGAAACGCAATCCGAGGTGCGGATGCAACGTCCAATCGAGCCCGGCGCCGTAGACGAAGGCTGCCATGGTTGCTTAGTTTGATACGGCAACGGGGGCTTCGGCGGTTATTGCCTTAGTTATCAAAACGGTGGGCTTCCGGAGCTTCGCAGCCGGACCTTACCTGGCATTGAGTGTTTTGAGCAGGCTGCGCGATTCATGCTGAATCTTTTCTTGCAGGAGCGTAATCGCGTAAAGAAGTTGCTCGGGGCGCGGTGGGCACCCCGGAACATAGACGTCCACGGGGATGATTTGGTTAACCCCCTGCACCAGAGCGTAATTATTGAAAACGCCGCCGGAAGTGGCGCAAGCGCCCATGGAGATGACCCACTTTGGCTCCGGCATCTGGTCGTAGAGCCGGCGGATCACGGGAGCCATTTTTTGCGAGACGCGTCCCGCGATAATGATGAGGTCGGATTGGCGCGGTGAAGGGCGAAAAACCTCGGCGCCGAAGCGCGCGATGTCAAAGCGGGCCGCCCCCATGGACATCATTTCGATGGCGCAGCAGGCCAGGCCGAAGGTCATCGGCCAGATGGAGCTTTTTCGGATCCAGTTCACTGCGAAGTCGAGCGAGGTGAGGATGACGCCCTCCGGCTCATCGTAGCCGTAGTTCACCTCCCTCACCTTGATGCGGTTCTTGGCGCTGCTCTCCAGATTGCCAAAGAGATACCGATCCCGCTCTGCGGTCTCCGCCATACATCCACTATAAACCTCGGTTGAGGCTGCAGAGCCGGCGCGGTGAAGGCGCGCGGAAGAGTTACTTCGATCCGATCAAGCGAATGCGCGCAGTCAGCGCACGGCCCTCGGGTTCGCTCAAGACGCCGAACTGCGGCGAATCGATGTTGTTATTGACGATGGGGGAATTCAAGCGATCGGCGGCGTTTTCCATCACCCCGCGCAGGCCCCAGTACTGGCCACGGAAATGAAAGCGCCACTCCAAGCCGGGGCTGAACTGGATATAGGCGGGAAAGCGATATTCTCCGGCCGCGCCCACCACCTCACCGGCCGCATTCACCGCCGTGTAGGGAAATCCGCTTTGCCACATCATGTCGTACACGAAGTCCCAGTTCTTTTGAAACCAGCGGATCCCGGGGACGTCGAAGGGCAGCCAGCCCCAGGAAATGGTGCGGTTGGGCGCATCCCAGGGTTGCGGACCGCTCTGTTGCGGTCCCAGCGGCGAAGGCGTGGGTAGACCGCTCAAGCCGCCCTGTTGGGGTCCAAACAACGAAGGCGTGGGCAGATAGTCGAGCGCGGCGTTGGTGCGCGCAGAGGAATGCGTATAAGCGACGTAAAGAGTATAGCCGTTGTGGAACAATTTGCGCAGTTCCGTTCCCTCGGAGTGGTATTGGTCGCTGCGTGTGTTGGTGAGCAGGTAGTTCCCAGCCAGCGCCCCCGGCCCGCTCTGGTTGGTGAAGGTGAACATATTCGTGGTGCGCTTACCCATGAAGTTCACGCCGCCATAGAGCGACCAGGGCAGGGCGCGCTCGATCGCGACGCTCCAGTTCACCGCCCGCGGATCGTGCAGCAGGCTATCGTCCGCGGTGAAGATGGTCTCCTGCGGAGGACCCGCGGGCGTTTTGCCGTCGGATGCGTAATAGGTGTCATAGCGGATGCCCGCGTAGGGCTGGATCCGGTAGGAGAGCTGGGTCTGGTCGTAATAGAGGCCGATACCGGCGGAGATTTTGGTGGTCTTCCGCGCATGGGGCGGCGCATACACCGCGGCGATGCGCGGGGCCAGCAGCGGCCGGCGCACGATGGCGCCCCAGTCGAAGCGCAGCCCGGGTTCGACAATCAAGCCATCGCCCGGCCGCCAGCGGTCTTCGGCATAGGCGCCGATCTCGTCATTGTGCAGCGTGAAGGAGGGTTGCTGGGGAAATGTGCTCTGCCGGATCAGCGTGCCGTCTTCTCGCAGGTAATTCACCGGGGCGCGCACCTGGTCCTGGTTATAGGTAATGCGGTCGAGGTCAAGACCGAAGCGCAGATCGTGCCGTCCGCCCCAGTGCCGTGGCGGCAGATACACGTCGGCGGCGCCTTCCTGCCGCTGGGAACGTCCGGTCAGGTTCTCGAAGTAGCTGCCCTGCGCAACTTCGGGCGTGATCGTGTAGGGGGTATTTGTCGCGTTCCCGTGCGGCTCGTAACCATCGCGAAAGCGCATCTCCCCGACGCCGATATCCAGCAACGCGCCGTGGACAAAACTCCACTGATCGCGCAGGTACGGCAGCCAGGCAATGATGTTGCGTTTTGTGGTGCTCTCCTGCGGCGTCAGCGCCGACAGTCCTGAATAATCCGTATGGTAGTCGTTGAACAAAAGCCCGGCGGTGACGATGTTGTTCGACGTTACATTGGTCTGCGCCTTCAACAGGTTGCTGCCGCGGATCACCGGACCGGTGTCGGCGCCCGCCGGCAGCCCCTGGATATAGTTGTTGTCGTACTCTATCTCCACGGCGTCATACCACCAGGCGCGGTTGGGCGCCATCGGGCCGGAAAACGCAAATCGGGGCACGAATTTGTCGAAATGGATGCCGTTGATCTGGCGCCACGAGGGAATGAAATTGGTGGCGTTGAAGCGGAATTTGTTATCGCCCATGCCGGTGTTCAAAGCGATGACGCCGCCGGCGGAACGGCCATATTGGACCGGATAGCGCGTGGTCTCCTCGGTAATGGAGCGCACCGCGTCGGCGTTCACACGGATGTCGAGCGTGCCTTCGACCGGCGAGCGCACATCGAATCCGTCGATGGTGTCCAACGTCTCCCAGGTCTCCGCGCCGTTGACGTGCACCTGCTCGGTGCTGTCCTGTACGATGCCGGGTTCGAAGGGCAGCAGATAACGGATATCGCGGGAGGTCTGGTAGGGAACGTTCACGATCTCCGGAGTGTTCATGATGTGATCGTCGGCGACCTGCTGGGTGTCGATGCCCGGCGTCGAGGCCGTGACGTTCACCTGCTCCTTGACGATTTGTTCGTGCGCCAGGACGATTCGTATGCTCGCATCATTGGCCGCGATGCCGCTCTCGTCCGTGGCGTAATAGTTTGGCTTCTCGACGTGAACGCGATAGGGCTCGCCCTGACGCAGCAAATAGCTGCCGTGGCCGGTGTAATCGGTCCATAGTTCAGCCGCAGGCAAACCCGGCTCAACCACCGTGACTTGCGCGCCCGGAACGGCGACGCCGTTCTCGTCGACGACGGCGAATTCGACCCGCGCCTGAATAGGATGAGGCTGGGCGGCGCCGGCCGCTTGCGCAGGGACAGACCGCTGTTGGGCTTGACCAGCTTCGAGCTGTGCGCCGGCGAAAAAATAGAAGGAGAAACCAAGCAGGCCGGCCACGACCCGCATTGCACTCTCAGGACGCGGCATGAAGACAGTTCGGAATGGAAGTTCCCGCCTCGGCGCCAGTATAGCTCCCCACCGCTTTTGGAGGCTTTGATGCCGGCGGCGCCGGGCGCGTGCTCCGTTCTTCCCAGCGGGGCCCACAGACAGCGATTCGTCTGTGGGGTGTGCGCGATCCGCAGCACGCACTAGATCGCGTGGCTGGAACCGGGCTGGTTAGGAACCTTGCGCGACGTGGGAATAATACTGCTGCGTTACTTTCCTACCCCAGGGCACGAAGCACGGCGCGCGCATCACCCCAATTTTGTGGAAGACAAACATGGCCGTAGTAGCCAGCACGCCGAGCCCATACTTCACGCTGCGCTGAAAATTAATGGAAGACGCTTCCTCGAAATACTTCGTCGGGCAGGAGATTTCGCCGATGCGGAAGTCGAACATGACCGCCTGGGCGATCATCTGGTTGTCAAAAACAAAATCATCGGAATTCTCGAGCAGCGGTAGCGTGAGCAGTACTTGGCGCGAAAAGGCGCGAAAGCCGGTGTGATACTCGGAAAGCTTGACGCCGAGAAACAGGTTTTGAAAGGCCGTGAGCAGGCGGTTGAAGGCGTATTTATAGAGCGGCATTCCGCCCTTCAAGGCGCCGGCGCCGAGAATGCGCGAGCCCAGAACCACGTCGTACACGCCGCTGGCCACCATGCCCGCCATGGCGGGAACGAGCGACGGCGTGTACTGGTAGTCGGGGTGGACCATGACCACAATGTCGGCGCCGGCGGCGAGAGCTTCCCGATAGCAGGTCTGCTGGTTGCGTCCATAGCCGTAGTTGGCGTCGTGGACGAACGTCTGCAAGCCCAGGCGCCGCGATAACTCGGCAGTGCCGTCTTTGCTCGAATCGTCGACGAGGATTTTGATATCGACGACGTCAGACAGTTCGTTCACGGTTTTTTCGAGGGTCTTTTCGGCGTTGTACGCCGGCATCACAACAGCAATGCGTTTTCCGTTAATCATTTCTCCAGCTCCTGCAATGAAGTTTTGCGCGCGCCGGCTGGGCCGGCGGCCAACTGCGTGGATACCGTGGCTTGCGCCGGCATCGGGTAAGGCGTCACTTGCGCCGGAATCGCATCGGGCTCCACTAGCCACACTCTCCGGTTCCGGTAGTAATCGATCAACTCTGAGTTATCGACAGAACCTGCATCTCTCGCCCATACCACTTTGGAACGATCTATCTCAGGGGAGTTGTAGACCCATTCGTCCAGCGGATTATGGTTGGACGAATAGCGAACGATGGCTAATTGCGGGCCAGGCATTTGCTCCAGTTGGCGTTCGATTCCCGCCCGCGCCGCCCCATAATGCTCGGGCCCGAACCAGGTGAAGTTCCAATTGCTGGGAGGCCACTCCGGCGGAGTCAAATGCATCGGTTCTGCAACCAGCCGCAGCCCCGCCAGCGCCACACACGAAACCACGGTAAGCCGAACCATGGTGAGCCCCACTGGTTTGCCGTCCGGTTTCCAGAGGCGCAGGTGGCGCATGGCCTGTAAGCCAATGGCGTAGAAAGCCGCCACAAAAGGCGCTACGTAATGAGGCAGAAGATAGATCTCGATGGTGAGACCGGCGGCCAGAATGAGCAAGCACGCGACCAGGAAGCGAATGCGTTTGTCGAGAAACACGCGGCGCACCATGAGCATCGGCAACAGGAGCGTAAAGCCGGCGTAGAAAAGGCCGGTGAAGACGATCTTGACCAAAGTGTAAGGCAAAAATCCCTTCCAGGTGTGGATCTTGTTAAAAAAATCCATCTCGTCTTTTTCATAAAATCGGCGTATGACGGCATAGCGATAATGCGGCGCGGGTCGCGCTTGCTGCCAAACATAATAGGGCGCCATGGCATACGTGACGCGGTCCACGGTGTACGGAAGTGTGGTGGCTTTGCCAAAGGCTTTCAGGTCGTAATAACCCAACCATGAGAGAGCAACGAAAACCACCGCGAGCGCCGCCGCGGCAAATCGCGCAGCCGCGGCGGCGTCCGGCCGGTTCGCCCCCTTCCAGAGCCATCGGCTCAGCACGAATCCGACCGGAAGACAGAGCAACATCCCTTCATAAGGGCGGGTCAGGGCAAGAACTGCGATGCCGAGGCCCATCAGCACTGCGTAGTGAATCCCCGGCCGCTTCATCAGACGCGGCAGAGTTCCGAGCATCAACGCGCCGCCCAGCGCGGCCAGCGAGCCGCCGGTGTGGTAAGTGTTGATCCAGTCGCTGAAGAGGCCGAGCCGGATCACCGCAATGAAGCCTCCCGCCAGCGCCCACCGGGGCGGCAGCCAAGCCTGCAGCATCCAGGTGAGAACGGCGCACATCACCGCATCCATCGCGAGCAGCGCAAACCACGGATGACCGAAAAGCGCTATCCCCGCGGCCAGCAGCAATCCCTGCCCGGGAAAATACATCGATTGATAGGAGGGCAGCATGGTGATGTGAATGCTTTCGAAATGCGTCCACATCGCCGGGGTGGGATTCGTGAGCCGTCCGTGAACAAAGGTCTGGGCGGCAAGAAGAAAACTGAAGTCGTCAGGAACAAAGGGGAGGGGAACGGGAAAAAGCGGAAGCATCGCCAGCCGCAAGACAAGGACGCTGAGGCCAACAGTTGCCGCCGCCAGCCCCTTACGGGCCGCCAAGCGCCCGAAAGCCCGCTCGATGCGCGCGAACCAGTTGTCGCCGAGCCGCGGCCACGTGAAGGCTGCTGCGAAAATGATCGCCGTCAGGCCGCACTCGATGATCAGCAGCGACGGGTTGGGCTCATTGGCGGAAGGCAGCAGCATGGCGATTCCAAGACAATCATGCGAATCCAGCAGAAACCGAACAAAGAAGATCACTGCCGCCGCAATGTTCAGCGGCGGAAAAAGTGCAAGGGAGAGCCGAGCTGGCAACAGGGAATTTTACTGGCCAATCTCTCCCGCAAAACACAAAAAACCTTTGGGTGCGCTTTCCCCGATGGTGTTGCCGGGGAGCGGTATGCGCCTTGCCCGAAAACTAGGTGAGCGAGGTGCTGATATTGGTAAAGACTGTGACGATGGCGCCGGCGAGAGTGGATGCGCTGGTGATGGCAGCCAGAGAAATCAGGCAGATCAACAGGGCATATTCAACCAGATCTTGACCTTCGTCAACGTGGAGCAGGTTCTGGGATTTCACGTACAGCTTCAGTAAAAAGTTTGGCATTGCATCTCCCTTGGTGGTTTTTTGGGGGAGAAAGGCCCGGGTTGTCTCTGTCTCGAGCTCTTTGGACCCAGCCGGTAAAGCCGGTCCTTTGCGGTTGTGGCGCGTGACTCCGTCGTGCTGTGGAACTACGTGAGCGAAGTGCTGATATTGGTGAAAATGCCGACAATAGACGCGGCAATGCCTTGGCAGGCTATGAGCAAGGCCAGAGGGATCAAGGTGATCAGCATGGCGTACTCGATCAAATCCTGCCCTTCGTCGCCGGCGAGCAGGTTCTGCAATTTCAGAAAGAGCTTTAAGAACAAGCTTTCCATGGAGTTTTCTCCGTCGGCGATCTTTCCGGCCAAGGTCCATTTTGCTGAGCAGCGCGCGTGCGCGCCGCGCGGATTGACGTGTTGAAGACTTCGGAAACTGCGCTCAGGCGAAGCACATCCGCCCGACGGTTAGGGAGTGAACGTTGACCTTTGCCGGGAGAGAATGGCGGCCATTGCAGCAGACGCCAATCTCTCCCGCAAAGAGCTGAGGTGCTGGGTGTGCGTGGTTCTGTTTCACCGAAGAACTACGCGAGCGATGTGCTGATCTTGGTGAACACACCGGTGATGGCGCCGGCGAGAGTGGATGCGCTGGTGATGGCCGCCAGAGAAATCAGGCAGATCAGAAGGGCATACTCGACCAGATCCTGACCTTCCTCGCCATTCAGCAGGTTCTGGGACTTCACATAGAGATTCAGAAGCATGTTGTTCATTGATGTTTCTCTCCATTCGGGTTTTTTCCCAGCCTCAGCCGGGCGACCATTACACTGCATGTGGTGTGCCAATCTCGGCCATAAATCGTGCCTGTTTAGATTCAAGCACTTAGAAAAACTCGGCTGAAGCTGGCTGTATACGCACGTTTACAGGCGCTGATAGCCAGGAACCGGTCCGTATACATAACCCGAAAGAGGGAATTAAATGGGCCCTGCGGGGCGTTATTCGTGACGTTGGTCCAAGTAGAATAGCCTCCATGGCAAGCACTCTGAACCTGGGTATGGCCCCCACGCGCCACGATTTTGCGGAGTTTTCGATCGCACTGGTGGCGGGGCTCGCCCTTGCGGTGACGGCAATCTTTCTCTTCGCCGTGCCGCTGGCTGGAAAGATGACCGGTTCGCGGGACTTTGTCGCCTACTGGGCCACGGGCCAACAATTGGCGCATCACGCGAATCCCTACGATCACGACGCTGTGGGCCGCATCGAGCACGCAGCGGGACTGACCGTGAAAGGCGTGCTGTTGATGCGCAACCCACCCTGGGCGCTGCCGCTGGCATATCCGCTCGGGTTTCTGGGGCTGCGAATCGCGGCGATTCTGTGGTCGCTTGCGCTGGTTGCGTGTTTGCTGGTTTCAGTCGGGCTGGTGCGCGCCATGCACGGTTCGCCGCCAGGCGTCGTTCACTGGCTCGGCCTCGCGTTCACGCCGGCGCTTATCTGCCTGACCATGGGCCAAACTTCGCTCTTTGCGCTGCTGGGACTGGTCTTGTTTTTGCGCTTTCATGCCGTGCGCCCATTCCTGGCCGGCGCCTCCTTATGGCTGTGTGCGCTTAAGCCGCACCTGTTTCTTCCCTTTGCTGCGGCGCTGGCGCTGTGGATCGCGATCTCGCGCAGCTATAAAGTGGTGGCGGGCGCGGTGACAGCGTTGGCCGCAAGCTGCGCCATCGCCACCCTCATTGATCCGGCATCGTGGGCCGCGTATGCCCAAATGATGCGGGCGCCGAATATCGAGAAAGAATTCATTCCCTGCCTGAGCGACGCGCTGCGCATCTGGATTTGGCCGCAGGCCACATGGCTGCAGTTTTTACCCGCGGCGCTCGCTTGCCTTTGGGCAACCTGGTATTTCTGGACCCGGCGCGGGACATGGAATTGGGCGAGGAACGGCAGCCCGCTGATGCTGGCGTCGATCATCGCCGCGCCTTATTGTTTTCTCTACGATCAGGGCCTGGCCATTCCTGCGCTGCTCGACGGCGCCTACTCTACGCGGGCGCGATGGCTGCTGACGGCCCTCGCGGCGGTTCTTCTCGCTATCGACGCGGAAGTTTGCGGCGTGGAAATTGTTTCCCCGCTCTACCTCTGGACGGCTCCGGTGTGGCTTGGCTGGTATCTGATGGCCCGCGCCTACGCCAGGCGCGCCGTGGCGCCGCAACCTGAGTCCGTAGCACCGTGAAGAGCTGTAATTTGGCTGCCACCGTCGCCCCCCCCCACGGCGGCGGCCAGGGCGTTTCGCCGCCCGATCAGCACCAGCAAAGGGGGCCATAGGAGATAGAACTGTTCCTCCAGCGACAGGGACCAGAAGTGCAGCGTGCAGGTGTTCGAAGTCGTCTCCCCAAGATAGTTGCGAAAGAAGAGGAGGCAACCCCAGATGTCGCCGCCGATCGTCTGCATCCGGGTGAAGGCGGTGAGGAGCAGCAGGAACATCAGGTAGGTCCAGGCCGCTGGCATCAACCGGAAGAAGCGCCGCGCATAGAACTGTGGCAGCCGGATCTTGTCCGACGTCAGGAGATTGGAAGTGATAAGGTATCCGCTCAGCACGAAAAAGATGGAGACCCCATGCTGGCCGAGGTTGAGCCATCTCTGGCCCAGAATGCAGTGATGAAGGTCGCCCTCCTGATAGTGGGCTATGAGAACCATCAAGATCGCCACGGCTCGCCAACCGTCCAGTGTGGGGATTCTGTTTGGAAAAATCGCGGCCTTGGGTCTCATGAAACCGGTTTCCTTCAACTGGCGGGCGCGGGAACCACTTCGACGATGTCGCCGCGTTGGGTTTGGGTGGCGTGAATGGCGCCCGCGGGGAGCTCCAGCACCGAGCGCGCCGCGAGGCAGGCGGAAATTCGCCAGGGGCCCACCCCGGTGCGCAATTTTCTGACGCGGTTCCTCCGGTCGAGATACACAAGATCGATCGGAAAGCGCATGAAGAAGGTGT
The DNA here is from genome assembly GCA_030041305.1 of Acidobacteriaceae bacterium. Classification (GTDB taxonomy): domain Bacteria; phylum Acidobacteriota; class Terriglobia; order Terriglobales; family Acidobacteriaceae; genus Telmatobacter. Next base: position 16,168 of record JASHOC010000204.1, on the reverse strand, counting down.
GGACCGATTCGCAAGGAACGATCCATAACCCTTCACCGGCAGCAAGATTCTCGCGGCCCAGGAGACCTTTGCGCCGGGTTGGGCCGGAGCCAGCGACTTCAAGTTTCGCGGCAAGCACGGCGCCGCGGGTGCGATTCAGAGCCTGCAGCCGGGCCGGCGGCGCCTCGGCCCGGCGCGACGAGTTATCGTTACGGAAAATCCCTGCGACGGATTGGAGAAGATTCATCCGTTTAGCCTATTGCGGCGCCGGAGCGGGAGCCGCCGGCGCGCCTCCGCCCGTGGTCGAACTCGCCCCAAAAATGCCGGTTGACGACTGGATGACCAGAGGCTGCTCCGGCTTCATGCTGTTGACCAGCGTTTCAACCGGGACGCTTGCCGGAGCCGGCGACATGGTGTTCGCGGCTGTTTTGGCGTCCGGCGTATGCATCGGAACGTTGGAGTTGGGCGGCATGTGGGCGATCGGATATTTGAGGTCCGGCGCCTGGCCGTTTGCCGGGATCGGAGCGACGATCTCCGGCGTCACAATGACGATGAGCTCAGTGTTGTTCTTGGTTCTCGACATCGATTGGAACAATTTGCCCAGTATGGGAATGTCGCCGAGGAATGGAATCTTTTCGAAAGTCTGGGTTTCGGAGTTGTTGAGCAGGCCGCCGATCACGAAGCTCTGACCGTCGGCCAGTTCGATCTCTGTATTCACGTTCCGCGTGTCGATGCCCGGAACCTCGAAGCCGGATATCTGCACCTCGTTGGTGTAATCGAGCGTGCTGACCTCAGGCGCCACTTGCAGCCGGATGGTGTTGCGCGGCGTGATGGTGGGGATGAAGTTGAGGCGGATGCCGTATTCCTTGAACTGAATGGTTACCGCGGTCGAACCGCCCGCCGAGGTCCCCTGCACGACGGGATAAGGAAATTCGCCGCCGGCTAGAAAACTGGCTTCTTTGCCGTTGGCGGCAAGGAGGTTGGGCTCGGCGAGCAACTGCACCACTCCTTGGGTTTCAAGCGCCTCTAGACTTGCGCCGGCATTGAGGCCGGGGAAAAAGGCGAGCAAATTCAGATCGTTGGAAAAAATCGCCGAGTCGCCGTTCGATGCGGTGACGGCTCCTGTACTGCTGGCGCTGGAGTTGGTGATGGTCGGCGGACTGAATTGTCCGGTGGACACGCCGCCCAGCGCATTGCCGAGGCCCAGATTGAAGAGATTGATGCCGAGCTGTTTTTCAAGCGTGCGGTCGACGCTGGCGAAACGCACCTTGAGCAGAATCTGCGGATCCGACGAAGGCACGTCGACGTTGAGGAGGTTGACGACCTTGCCGGCCGTTGCGGCGATCTTCGCCGCCCGATCCGAGCTGGTGAGATCCTTCACCGTGCCGCGCAGAAAAATGCTGTTGTTGTCGACGCTCACCGTAATAACTTGGCCGGGCAGTGCGGCGCGCAACTCGCGGCGCACTGAAGCCAGGTTATCGTCGTCCGCAATCGGGCTGGACCGCACCGTCACGTTGAAGAACTGGCGGCCGCCGTGATTGTCCCAGATGATCAGGCTGGTCTCGCCAATCGCCTTGCCATCCACCATGACCTCAGTGGGACTGACGGCGGTGGCCTCAGCGAAATCGCCCAACCCGACAGCGACGCGCGCGATGGGGTGCGCAGTATCCACCAGGACGGTTTTGCCCACGGTGACATAGAGTTCGTTGGTCGAGTCCTGAAAGTCGGCTCCGCCGGGTTGCGCAGCGCCTTGCGCCGCCTGGGCACAGGGGCTGGCCCAGGCGCACAGCACCAACGCGCAGAGATACGGGAAAAAAAGGCCAATTTTCGTTTTCAAGCTGCCCCCTCAATTCTCTGCATCCGGCGCAGAGAATTTTTCCTGACTGGTGTGCGATCCATTGATCACTTCGATTGAAAAAGTGCGCGGCTCGGGCCTGGACACCCTCCGCGCCACCTCAACGGGATGGGGCGAAGGTGCGGCGCCTGAGAACAAGGCGCCCATCGCGGTGGCGGGCACGTCGTCGACTTTGGTGTCGAGCGGGTTGCGCAGCACGAGCTGAATCTTCAACTGATTAGTGGCCAGGCTCAGTTTCTCCGCCTGTTCCGGGTTCACCAGCAGATTCACCACCTGCACCTGCTGCGGCTTGCCCTCGGCGTCCTTCTGAATGTCCGTGCCCGCCGAGAGCACCTGAATGTTCTGCAAAATGGTCTTGGTGACCACATTCTGCGGGGAGTTCGCGCCAGGGGGATTTCCGGAAACGAGGACGTCAACGCGCATGCCCGGTGTCACGAACCCCGCGACGCCGACCACGTCATCCACTTTCACGGCGCAGGCCCTCATCCCCTGGGGGATGGTGGCCGCCAGTCCTCCGCCGGAGCCGCGGGGCGCGAGCAATCCGTCCAAAATCGGTTCGCCCTTGTAGATATCCGCAATCACGCCGCGACCCACAGCGTCGTTGGCCTTAAGGATGGCTCCGGTGGGAACGGAGCCCACCATAGCGACCGTGGTCAAATTGGCAGGAGTTAAGATGGAGCCGATCTTCAGGTCCTGGGCGGCCGCAACAACGCGGACGCTGACCTCCGGCTTTGCGGCAATCAGGCGAGTGTTCACAAGTCGATACACCAGCAACGCGCACCCGCCGGCAATCAAACAGGCGATAGCGAGAATGGTAGCTAATCTGCGATTCATTGTTTATTCCGTCTCAAGCCGGCAATTGCCGCTTGGCCTTTCCGCGCCGTTCTGCGCGCTGCTTCGAACGGCAGCGCCGGATGCGCACACGATCTCAATTTGGGAATGGTCACTCGCGCCCATTCGTCTTTCATCAACCCGTTGGCCTGAATCCTTGCGAAGAGCCTGAATAATCTGGGCGGGGTTGCAGGGTGTTGCTTTCGATGTTATCGCCCGCCATCTGATTGAGGCATTCCCCGAATGGGTCAACACACGAATATCGCCATGACACGAAAGTTGGCGCGGTGCGATTCGATTTACACTTAGAATGGTGGTCAGGGGCGGAGGCGTGAGGGAGGAATCGATAGGTTGATGAAATCTTCCTTCTCGGTCTCGCTCTTCACCGAATACACGGATCCGAGCCGCCGTCCCGCCACGCTTCTGGCTTCGGGGCTGATTCACACTGCGGCGGCCGGCATCATTTCCTTCGCCGCGCTGTACGTTCCTCCCATCGCCTACCAGGTCAGCCAGCGGTATCTGGTCCGACATCTCGACGTCGAGACGCCGGAGGAGCAAATGCATCGCGAGGCTCTCAAGGAGGACGACGACGAGGGCCTTCACATGCTGACGCGCGCGCTTGCGGCGCGCGGCGGCTCTACGGCTCGTCCGGGCATCCTTGCGCCACAGGTGAAGGCGGCGCGGTCTCGCCAAACCCTGGTGCAGCCCGATTTGGCTGCGCAACTCGCCGCGGCCGAAAATATCCCCATTCCCGAAGTCCTGATCTGGACGCCGGGCGAGAAGATCGTGAAGACCATCGTGGCGCCGCATACTCCCAAACCCGCGGCCGCCGCCGTCACGCCTTCGCTGGAAGCGCCGAATCAGGAAATCGATCTGGCCGATGTGAAGATCGCCGCGGCGCCATTGCCCAACGAGAAAGTGCAAATTCTGGCTGGCACGACGACTCCGGTGACAACGGCAAGCCCCGAACTCGCGCAGACGACCCCGGCCTCTGTCTCGCAACTCGACGCGCAACCCACGCCCGCGGCGGTGATGTCGCTCTCCGATTTGCGCATGAACAAGGGAACCGTTACCCTGCCGCCCGTCGAAGAAAGCGCGGCTGGAAGCTCTGCTGGCGCGGTCGCCCAAGGAAAACCGCAGCCCGTCCCGATGGCCGAAAAGAGCGGCTCCTCTTTGCAGGCCGGCGCGCCCAACGGCGCCGCCGCGGCGCGCTCGGCCGCATCCGCAAGCCAGCCGGCGGTCGGGCTTTCCGTTGCTGACGCGAGTTCCGGAATCAGCCAGCAGGAGGGCGTCAACGCTTCCGCGACCGAAATCAAATGGCCCAAGAACGGCTCTTTTGGCGCCGTGGTGGTGGGCGACTCGATCGGCGACGAATTCCCCGAGGCGGCCGCAGTGTGGCGCGGCCGCTTGGCCTACACCGTCTATTTGCACGTGGGACTGGCGCGAAGCTGGATCCTCCAGTACTCGTTGCCACCGTCCGCTGACGCCAGCGCGGACGGAGCGGTTGCCGGGCTCCAGGCGCCCTGGCCGTACGAGATTGTGCGGCCCAATCTCGCCCCTGACTCGGTCAACGCCGATGCGCTGATGGTGCATGGATTCGTCGACCGGGCTGGGCGGTTCGACAAGCTGAGCGTCGTCTTCCCTGAGGATTTCCCGCAGGCCCAGTTCGTACTCCAATGCCTGGAGAAGTGGCAATTCCGGCCGGCAAGCGAGAATGGCCAGATCGCCCGGGTGGAAGTGCTTCTGATTGTTCCCGAAGAACTCGAGTAGGACCTGCCGCGCCGGCTCCGCGGTTCGATGTGAACACGCGGCGCGGGTCCTTCGATTCGAGTTGGCGTCGGCGAATTTCAAGAGCGCTCCAATCTTTTTCCATCCACAGTCAAGATCGTCTTTTTTCCGGTCGATGCAGGCTTACTCCGCTCTCGGCGAAACCGGCGGCGGATTCAGCCCTCGGCTTTGCTCCTCAATCCGATGCAGGAGCGGTTCCCTCTTACGCCGGGGAACCTCGGCGGTCATGCGCCTACGTGGTGCCATTGGGAATCAGGCGCGGATTAGTGAGGCTGGACGAGATCTGGCGAAAGATCGCGGTCAGGGTGGTCAGGTTCTGGTTGCTGGGCGCCGTCGCCTGGCATCCGTCGCCATCGTCGGAGAAGAAATTGAGCTCTGCGGAAGCCATCGCCGCCAGCGCTTGGCAGGGGCTGTCGCCAGGCGCCCAGCTTCCGCCGTTCGTGGTCACGGTCGTACTGTAGGTAGCGTCGGAACTGCAACCCGAGGTCTCGGAGCCGTAGCCGATGGTGTAGACTGTCGTTCCCGCATTTGCGGCCGCCTGCGCGGCAAGCACCGCTTGCCCGCACTCACCCACCGCGGAAGGATAGGTTGGACTGGTCGGATTGTTCCACGGAACCCCGTTCAGGCTGTTGGTTGAAGACGGCTGCAAATCGCTCGAGGAAGAAATCGTCTTGTTGGTCGTACTGCAATCGCCACTGCCGGTGCAGGTAACCGTAGCCGTTGCATTTCCGTCCGAAAGGATGATCATGGCGTTTTTCGAACCCGGGTTCGCCGTCTGCTGCGCGATCAGGTTTGCTTGCGCAGCGTAAATCACCTGGGCGTAATAGGTGCCCGCGCCGCCGATAGCATCGACACCGGCGCAGCTGGTGCCCGAGTAACCGCTTGCGGCAACGATGTCGGAGCCGGTATTAAGACCGCTCGCGGTGTCGGTGGTCTTGTAATTATTCGAATAAGACGTGATTTGATAGGTGTACGCGGTGCTCGCGGCGCTGAGGGTCGGAACCACGTAGTAACCATGCTGCACGCTGCTCGGCGAGCCTCCGGAGCAGTAGTCATCGGGCGCCGTCGCCGTGGTCATGGGAGGAAAGATGTACAGGCTCACGTCGTCCACATACGTGCTGCCGCTCGACGAGCAAGTCTGGCCAAGGGCGCAGGGGTAAAGGTCACCCAGCAGCGCTTGCATGCCTTGAAGCGCGCAGGATTCCTGCGTGCCCGAGCACTGAGCGCCGCTATCCTGGTCGCTCATCGAATGCGTCGCGTCTAAGACGATGGCGATGTTCCAGGCGGTGGTCGTCCCGCCGCGCATCGACGCTGTCGCCGTGGCCGAGATATTGAAAAGATGAATGCCGAACATGCCCGCGAACCACGACGGAACCTGGGCGGTTTGCGTCACCTGCAGGGAGTTGTAACCGCCCGAACCTCCGGTGGATGTTTCGCAGGCGGTTTTGAGCGTGCTGGAGACCGTATTCAGGCACAAAAACGTGGTCGTGACCTGCACATTTTGGAGCATGGGAAGTGCGTTCTTGCCGCCACTCCCCGAACTGTATGCGGTCACATTGGCTGCCGCGGTGGTGGTGTCCGGCATTGCCTGCGCTCCCGCCAACACCGCCGCGTCGGTCGAGGCAACGAGCTTCTCGTAGGCGTAGTAGCCGTGGCCAGCTTCGACCGAAACCCCCGCGAGACCGAGAAAGGAGACAATGGAGAAGGCGAAGATCACCGCCGTCTGCCCATGTTCCTGGTGAACCATCCGATTCCAGAACGAACTTGTGTGCCGCTTCATTGGGATCACTCTTCCTTTCATTCCATGAGCGCCGATTCCGAGCTGGTCAAACTGCTCGAAGGGCTGTATGACAAAATGGGGAACCATGAGTATTGATAGCTGACCTGCACCGTGACCGGTTCATTGGCCGCCATGTCCGACGCGCCGGAAGTGCAGGAAAACGAACTTCCCGCCGTGGGCCCGAAGGTGTGCGCCGTGCCGGTCGAATCGGTAATGATGACGGTGTAGGTAATCTTCGAAGGCGTCCAGTTCGGCAACGCCGCCGTCACCGTGCTCGCAGTGACGGCGCACGGGTCGGTAATCAGGCCTTGCTCAGCGGCGAGCAATTGCGCAGCATTGGAACCCGCGTAGCCGAGCTGCTGAAAGCTGTAGAGGGCCATGCAGAACGAGGCCCCGCCGGTCAGTATCGTCATCAGCAGCGGCAACACGATGGCGAACTCAACCAGCGCCGTTCCTTCCACGCCGCCCCAGGGCGCCGGGCGCCGGGGCCGGCGAAGGGTTTGCTGCGGCGCGCCCGCGCGCCGGGCGGCTTTAGATTTGAGGCCGCGGACAAACGTCATCGTCTGCCGGCCGAGCCTGTTTGCAAATTTCATCGTTCTACCTCCCGGCGCAGCTCAGTGTTTCCCGCTCAACCACGCCATCTTTCGCCATTTTCACCAGCGCGCTCCCTTTCACTTGCCGTTCCGAAGCTGTTGCAGGAAACGCTCAAATTCTCGCCTGCGCACCCCATCCAGCATGGTGTCGCGTCCAGGGCGCGCATCCCCTTCACCGGGCAGTTCAAACTGCAGCCCCACACCGTCGTGGCCCCAGCGCACCGCGCGCGATTGCACGGAAATGGAGCGCTCGGCGACTTCTTCCCCGCACTCCGTTCTCTGCAGGGTCATCAGCACCAGGGTTCCCGGATACCAGCGCTCTTCGGTGACCAGATAGAGTCCGGAGGAGCTGATATCGCGCACCCCGTGCGCTTCGGGCGCGGCTCCGTTCCAGTAGTACGCCGCCAGTCCCGGCGAGGGCTCGCGCGGAGCCCGGCGAGGATCGGGCGACCACCAGCGCTCCAGCCACCTGCGCGGAGGATTGCCCGACTTCGAATCCGGCTTCAGCAGGCCCATCTCGTGCCGTTGCGGCAGCCCGCCATTGCGGGCCCCGGGAGCGTGGCTTTCGTATTCGACAATGCCCCGGCCGTCGCTCCAAAGCGGCTTTTCCCGGAGCAGCACTGCGCTTTGTATGCTCCCCGCCGCGCTGCCTCCCGCCAACTCATCGAGCCGCCGCTGCATCTCCTCGGCGATGCACAGCACCAATTGATCCCCGATCTGGGTTTGCGAGGAATAAATGGAATGCGCCGGCAGGGCGAGAATGCTGGCCGGCGGCGGACTCGAAGGGCTAACGTGAAAAGTGGGAAACGATTCGACCAAATCGAGCACGCGGCAGGTGTCGTCGAGGTAGATCAAATCCAGTGGCGCGGTAATGCCGGCCGCGGGAAGGCCTCGGAAAGGAGCAATCCATAGACCTTCGCCGGAGTTCATGGCCAGCGTCTTGATCACTTCCACCAGCTCTGCGTAGGACAAATCGATCCCTGCTACTTCCAGGCCGAGAAAGCACTCCCGGGTCTGGTTGTAAGCACAATGCATCCGCGAATCCATGGTTCCTCCTTTCCGGCTCCAGAAGCCCGCCGCGGCGGGTTCCGCCAGTTTTTTGCTGAGTCTTGCCAACTTTGTTCTTGCATTCGTGATAACTTGGCCCTTTCCTTCGTGATTGCGACACGCCCAAACGGCAAACCTTCTCTTCTCCGCAGGCAAAGGCCCTCGGCGGGCCGCCTTGCCAGGCGCCGCGGCGATGCTGCGGGGAAGCTTAAAATTTGTGCCGGGGCGCGAAACTCTCCCGCGCCGCCGGCGCTCAAAGCGGTTCCAGTGCTACTTCACGCGCGTGCGGCGGCGCTGGACCAAAAACACCAGCACAACAACAAATGCCACACCCGCAACAACCCGAGTAATGGTGACCGGATCCATTGCGATTTCTCCTCTCCCTTAGACTTCCCGATTACGTGCCACGCGCGAAAAGCACAGCTCACGAGCCCAGCTGACCTGGCAACCCCGAGAGCGCGGGCCCGGCTTTGGCGCTACTTCACCCGCGAGCGGCGGCGCTGCACAAGAAACGCCAGCACCACGACAAACAGAACTCCGGCAACAACCCGGACGATGGCGACGCTGTCCATAACTTTTCCTCCTTTCCTCAGTGATTGAAGAACTTCTGGAATGATTCCGCCATGAGAATGATCGACGGCCCCAAGGTGACCAGAAACAGAGCCGGAAAAATAAACAGAACCAGTGGAAAAACCAGCTTGACCGAAGTCTTGGCGGCGATCTCCTCGATCATTTGCACCCGTTGCGAACGCAATGTCTCGGCGTGCACCCTGAGGGTCTTGGCGACGCTGGTGCCGAACTGCTCCGCCTGGACGAGCATGGAAACCAGGTTGCGCAGGCTTTCCTCGTCCGTGCGCTCGGCCAGGTTGCGCCAGGCGTCGGCGCGCGCCCGCCCGGCGCGCTGTTCGAGCACCACCACACCCATTTCATCGCACAAATCCGGCTGCGCCTTTCTCAACTCCTGCGTCGAACGGGCCGTGGCTTGATCCATGCTCAAGCCGGCTTCAATGCAGATAACCAGCAAATCGAGAACATCCGGAAGACCCCGGCGGAGGCGCTTCTGCCGCGCTGTGATCTTTTTGCCCAGCCAGAAATCGGGAAGCAGAAAGCCCAAACCGAGGCAGACGGCATAGACGAAAAATGGGCTGAAGGCGTGCAGCTTGGTGAGCAGCGCCACCGCGCACAGGGCCAGCGGAACGATGACCTTGCAGCCGTAGAAAATCTTGACCGCCGACTCGTTGCGGTAACCGGCGCGCGTGAGCCGCTGCATCACCACCGAGACCTCGGCCTGGCTCTTGGGCATGATGTGCTCGAACCGCTCCACCACGTTGCCCAGCGAGAATCCGGTTTGCTGCAGCGCCGCGCGCAGCGATTTCTTTTGGGGGCGGGGATCGATGGCTTCGGCGAGCCGCTTCAACATGGTCTCGCGATAGAACAGCAGGAGGCCGCCGCACCCTATCAGGAGGAAGATCGCCGCAAATGTCAGAATCGCAAAACCCATGGCTCCCCCCTTTACACGTCGATATCGACGATGCGGTTGATAATGAATCCGCCGATCAGGGTCATGATCCCCGCCGCCCAAATCATCTTGATTCCGATGGAGCGGCGCCAGAGAACACTCATCAATTGCGGGTTGACGAAATACATCACGATGCCCAGCGCCACCGGCACCAGGGTCAGAATCCAGCCCGTCATCCGCCCCTGCGCCGTGTGCACGCTTATCTGGCGCTTCAGCCGGAAGCGTTCGCGGATCAGGTTCGATGTCTTGTCGAGAACCTCGGCGAGGTTGCCGCCACTTTCTTTCTGAATCATGATGGCGGTGGCCACGATGCGCAGATCCTGCAGCGGAACGCGATCGAGGAGGTTGTCGAGGGCGACTTTCATTTCCAGACCGAAGTTCTGCTCCTCGAAACAGATATTGAATTCCGTACCCACGGGGGCGGTGCACTCGCGCCCCACCAGCCCCATGGCCGCGTTCAGGCTGTGGCCGGCGCGGAGCGCGCTCACCATCAGGTCGAGCGCCTCGGGCAAACCCTTTTCAAACTTGCCGAAACGCCGGCTGCGCTTGAACAGCACCCAACCCATGGGCAGAAAGCTCAGGACCACCCCGGCTCCGAGCGCCGGCAGGAAAAGCCCAACGCGCAGATAAACGACGCAGACCGGAAGGGCGAAACAGACGCTGGTCATGGCCATCAACCGGCCGGCGCTCCAACTCAGTTCCGCCTGGCTGAGCAATCGGTGCAGAAGCGGGGCCACCTCGAGGCTCAGCAGCTTTCGGTTCAGCCAGGGAATACTGCTGAGCTTTTCGTTCTTGCGCAGATCGATGATCTGCTGGCGGGCCTCGCGGCTTTCGTTCTCGAGGGCCGAATGCAGGGTGGCTAAAGCCTGGCGCGCCGTCTGCGAAGGCGTGAGCGCGCTCGCCGCCAGGGGCAGCGCGATGGCCACAAAAACCCCCACGAACACGAGCACCATGATCAATCCCATCGTTCCACCCTCCTTTCTCCAAATTTCCGGCCCGGCTCAATTCACCACAGTTTCCTTCTCGAAAATGCTGGGCGGCAGGATCACGCCCGAGACGCGCAGCCTTTCAAGGAAGCGGGGACGGATCCGACTGGGCGTGAAAACCCCGATCACGCGGCCGTCGGGTCCGATGCCCTTTTTTTGAAAACTGAAAATCTCCTGCATGCTGATCACGTTCTCTTCCATGCCTGTGATCTCTGAAACGCTGGTGATTTTGCGCGTGCCGTCGCTCATGCGGTTGGCCTGCACCACGATGGTGATGGCCGAGGCGATCTGCTGCCGCACCGATTTCTCCGGCAAGTTCATGTTCGACATCGCCACCATCGACTCCAGGCGCGAAATGGCGTCGCGCGGGGTGTTGGCGTGGATGGTGGTCATGGAGCCCTCGTGGCCGGTGTTCATGGCTTGCAGCATGTCGAAGGCTTCCTCGCCGCGCACTTCGCCGACGATGATGCGGTCTGGCCGCATGCGCAGCGCGTTGATCAGCAATTGCCGCTGGCGGATGGCGCCTTGGCCCTCGATATTGGGTGGCCGCGTTTCCAAACGGACGATGTTTTCCTGCGCCAGGCGGAGCTCAGCCGCGTCCTCAATGGTCACCATCCGCTCGTTATTGGGAATGTACTGGGAGAGAATGTTGAGGAAGGTGGTTTTCCCGGCGCCGGTCCCACCCGCGACCAGGATGCTGATGCGCGCCCGCACCGCGGAGGAAAGCACCTCCATCATCTCCGCCGAAATGCTTTTCAACTGCACCAGTTGGTTGGCGGCCAAGGGCCCGGTGCCAAAGCGGCGGATGGAGAGCGAGGGGCCGTCGAGGGCCAGCGGCGGAATGATGGCGTTGACGCGGGAGCCGTCGGGCAGGCGCGCGTCGACCATGGGCGACGATTCGTCCACCCGGCGGCCCACGCGGGAAACAATGCGGTCGATGATCTGGAGCAGATGACGATCGTCGCGAAACGCGGTGTTGACCTTCTGCAGCAGGCCGCCTTTTTCAATGAAGACGTGGTCTTTATCGTTGACCAGGATGTCGGAAATCTTCGGATCGCGGAGCAACGGCTCGAGCGGACCCAGTCCGAAGACTTCGTCGAGCAAGTCGGCTTGAATCCGTTCCTGCTCGTCGTAATTCAGCGGCACGTGCTGCTCCGAGATGATCTCTTTCACGATCCCCGAGACGGCCTGGCGCGCCTGGCCGGAATTGACCCGGGAGAGCTTCTCGAGATCCAGCTTGGAAATCAGGGTCCGATGAATGTCCGCTTTGTACTTTTCCAGATTCAGCAGTTCCACGTCACGCCTTCCCCTGGCGAATATTGAGATCGATCGTCATCAGCCAAATAAACTGAAGCCCTTTTTTCCTTTCTTGAGCGGCGCCGTAGGCTGTTGCGGAGTGATGGCTTGCGCCATTTGCCGGATCAGCTTGGCCATCGTCGAATCGCCCAGCACCAGCGGCGTCGCGTTGATCTGCATCTTGCGCACCAGAGCGTGATCGTTGGGAATCTTCCACTGCACCGGCCGGGTGAGCGCCTTGGTGATGTGCTCCTCGGCCACGCCGAGGGTGCGCGACTCGTGCCGGTTGAGGACGATTTCGAGCTTGGGATTGCCGGCCGAAAAAAACTGGTTGATGAGGCGGTTCGCGTTGCGCAGCTCGGGGATGCCGGCCTGGGTGACCAGGTAAATCTTGGAGGCTTCCGAGAACAGGGCCGTGCCCGGGAGGTCGAGTCGCGAACCCACATCCACCACCACGTTGTCGAATTCCTGGCGAGCCACAAGGAGCAGCTTTTCGATGGCTTCGACGGGAGGGTCGAAATGCGGGAACTTGCCCGGCGCGGCGAGCACGTAAACGCCCGAGCTGTGTTTGACCAGCAATTTGGAGAGAAACGCGGCGTCGAGCCGATCTACCGCCTGGAGGGCGTTGACCGTGGAAAACTCCGAGACGATGCCCAGGTTCAGCGCGGCGTCCCCCAGAGGGAGGTCGAGGTCGATCAACAGCGTCTTCTGATCTGGCTCCTGGGCCAGGGCGACGGCAAAGTTGCAGGCCACCGAAGTCACGCCCACACCGCCCTTGGCGCCCATGAAGACCAACAGTTTTCCGGTCTTTCTTGCTCGGGCCGCAGGCCGGCGCGCGGCGGCCCGCACCAGCGCCTCGGCCATGGCCACGGGAGCCACGGGAACCGCGAGAAACTCCCGCGCCCCCGCCCTCATGCAACGCACCAGGAGCTCGGGATCGGGGTTGGCGGAATAGACCATCACCGTGGACGCGCCTTGGCCGCCTATGCTCTCCACCAACTCCAGCGCCGGCTCCGGATCGCTGTCGAGATCGATGATGATGACGTCGAATTGCTGCTCGAGCAGCCGGGCCGCGTCTTCCCGATCGGTCGGATATGAGGGGAACTCGCGCACCGCGATCACGGCGCAGTCGGCAATCGCCCTCACCGCCGCCGCACGTCGTTTTTCATCGGGGCCAATAAGGGCGACCGTCATGTCCTCAGGAACCGGAAATTCGGAACTCTGCGGCACAAGATAAGGGGACGGATTCTCGTCGAAATTCAACGGGCCCCACGAGGTGGACTGCCCGGCGTGTTTGTGCGTCGAGGATTCGTAGTTCGTTTTCTGTAAAGTCGACATGGTCCGTCCTCCCACCCTTCAACGCGCAAAAAAGGAAATGAGCGTGCCGATTGCGATGGCCGGGGCGTAGGGAATCTTGCGCCGTAGGGCGCCGCCCGGGCCGATCTCGTCTTCAGCCGCCGGCTGCTTTCTCCGTCGAAAAACCAGGTCCCCGGCGCTGTCGAACAGTTCCCTGAGAAATCCTGACCAGGCAGCCCAGGCCAGCACCATCATTCCCCCGGCCAGTCCGGTCAAAACCAGGGCGATAAATAATTGACCGGGGCCGATCCAGGCCCCGACCGCGGCGCAGAGCTTCACGTCACCGGCTCCCATACCGCCCAACCAAAAGAAAAGACCAAAAAGCAAAACACCGAGTCCAGCGCCAGCCAGGCTTTGGCCAACGCCGCGCCAGCCGTGCATCCAGGCGCAGGCCGCAACGCCAGCCGCAAGAAAAGGAAGCACCAGCCAGTTCGGAATCCGCCGGTTGCGCAGGTCGGTGATGGTCGCAACGCCAACAACAACGAGAGTTGGCCACCATGCGAACGAGTGCATCTCAAGTGCTCCTTTGCTCCCCTGAGCGCGAAGGGAACTGCGAGAAGAGGAGCAATTGACCAACCAAACGCAAGTTGCTCATAAGTATTTATTATTCAAATAGTTAAAGACTAATCGCGGCGGCAGTGTACACGGCTGTATACGCCCCGCGGGCCGGCGGTGAAACGCGGCGTATACACCCCGGCGCGCTGTGATCGGCCAGCAAGACGGCAATAGTCAATTACCTCGCGGCGGCGCAACGGAAGCAATAATGGCACTTAAGTAATCTTGTGATGATTACAATACACGCTTATGTTGGAGGGCAAGTCATCCGTTGAACCAGCGTCGTGCGGTCCGCCAGCAAAGAAGTTGTTCTGCGTTGGCTGGGGGATCCTCTGCGGCTCGGAAAAACGGAGATAAATGACCGAAAAAAAGGACTGCTTCAGTTTTTCCGACGAGGAGTTCCAGCTATTGAGCGCTTCTCCTCGTTATGAATTCCCTGTTCCAGCGTGCGAATTTCCAGTGTCTGCGGAACTTCCCGACCAGACTGTCTGACCGGCAATAGAAGTACCTCGGTTGGGTGATCGGGTGTTACCAATGGCTCATGTTTTCTAACACGAATCAGGAATTGGCTAACCGACTGCCGATCTTGAATGATATGGACATTAGCCGATCAATGTACCCCCTAGAGCGGCTGCATCCGAAGAATCGCGAGAGGAAAGCTCGCTAGCGCAAATGATCACTATCGGATTGTATTCGGAAGATCGAACTTTGCACCCTCTTCTTTCTTCAGCCTTGGGAAAAGACTTCTCAGTCCGGTTGGAAACGGACGGAGAGGGGATGAGCAACCTGGTTTCGACGGGCGAATGCGATGTCCTGATCCTCGACCTGAACGCGCATCGCCATTCGTTCGAAGAGCGCATGGCGACCTCGCAACGGCTCATCGAATCGAATATTCCCGCCATCGTGATGGCCGATGACAGCCTGCGTTCGACGGCGTTCGAACTGGTTCGTTCCGGCGCGTTCGCTTATTGCCGCCGCCCCCCCTCCATCCGCGACCTGAAGACGATGCTCAACCGCGCCTGCGAGACCACCTCGCTGAAGCGGCAGTTGCACACCGTCCAGCAGCGGCTTGAGGAGCCGGCGACCTGCGATCGCATCATCGGTTCCAGTCCCCAGATGCAACGCGTCTATCAACTGGTCCGCAGGGTGACGAACCTGAACGCCGCGGTGCTGGTGACGGGCGAGAGCGGAACGGGCAAGGAACTGATCGCGCGCGCCATTCACAATCTGGGCGCCCGCGCCAACAAGCCGTTTGTGGCCGTTTCCTGCGGCGCCATTCCCGAAACCCTGATCGAAGCCGAGCTCTTTGGCCACGAGAAAGGCGCCTTTACGGGCACAGTGGGAGCCCGTGAAGGCTATTTCGAGCAGGCCGGTGACGGCACCCTGTTCCTCGACGAAATCGGCGACCTGAGCCTGCTCACGCAAGTGAAGCTGTTGCGTGTCCTGCAACAACTGGAGTTCAGCCGTCTGGGCTCGACCAAGCTCATTCCGCTGCGCGCACGCCTGATTTTCGCCACCCACCAGGACTTGGCCAAGCTGGTGGCCGAAGGCAAGTTCCGTCAAGACCTCTATTATCGGATCAACGTCATGCGCATCGAATCGCCGGCGCTCCAGGACCGGCCGGAGGATATCCCCCCCATCGCGCGCCATTTCCTGCACCAGTATGCGCAGACGTTCCAAAAACCCATGGACTCGATCGAGCCAGAAGCCATGGAAATGCTGCAGAATTACTCCTGGCCCGGCAACGTGCGCGAGCTCGAAAACGTCATGCAGCGGGCGATTATCCTGGCGCCGGGCAAAACCGTGCGCGCAGAAGATCTGTGCTTGAACCTCGTGGAAGAAGAGGAACCGGCGTACGACGATGTGGTGAACATCGGCGATTATCAGCCCGCCGGCTCTTTCAAGCGCCAGCTTCAGGACTACAAGATCAAGCTGGCCGTGAACGCCGTGCGCGAAAACCACGGCAATCGAACCCTGGCGGCGCGCCGCCTGCGCATCTCACGGGCCTACCTGCACCGGCTCATTCGCCTTGCCGAGACCGAGACAGGCATCGAGGAGAACCTGGTGGAGACGGCTACCGCGTAGGCGAGCTGCAGCCGCGGCGTAACCCCAAGGTTGAATGGGCCGCCGCTAACCAAGCAAAGACAAAGAAGGCGCAGCCACTCGGCTGCGCCTTCGGTTTTTACCCCACACCCCCATCAGCGAGAGCCGCTGTGGCTCGCGGCCGAAGGTTTGTCTTCGAGCGCAGCCTGCGCCGCGGCCAGCCGCGCCGTAAGCAGACGGAAGGGCGAGCACGACACGTAGTTCAGACCGATCCGGTGGCAGAACTTGACGCTCTCCGGATCGCCCCCATGTTCGCCGCAGATGCCCACCTTCAAGCTCGACCGCGTGCCGCGTCCCTTGGCTGTGGCCATTTTCACCAGTTGCCCCACGCCCGCTTGATCCAGAGTGGCGAAGGGGTCCTGCTTGAAGATGCCGTTCTTCAAATAGGCGGGCAGGAAGTTGTTGATGTCGTCGCGCGAGATGCCGAAAGTCGTCTGCGTCAGGTCGTTGGTCCCGAAGCTGAAGAACTCGGCCTCCTCG